>CAYNZC010000089.1:0-17208 GCA_964401575.1 uncultured Verrucomicrobiota bacterium | reverse complement strand
GAGACTGCACGCCGTCATTTTGCCGGATCTTTGCCAGGAGCGCGTCGCGTTCCTGAGCCCCGCTGCCTCCGCAACACTCGCTGGAGGCTTTGGGCATCGGAAGGGTCCCGGTTGCGGCGGCTCTCGCCCGGGACAAATGCCCTTTACCTATTGAAGCGCCATTGAACGCATTGACGGAAAGGCCGTGCGCCGCAGGTTTGGGTTTTGGCCAGAAGTTGTATTTAAAATTCTTCCAATGGTCGCCGGCTTGGTAGTTGGTGCCGAGCGCCCCGCTGGGGTCGTAGCCGCAATGCACCATGCAGTTCTCGCAGCGGGGATCCCTCGCAACTCCGTTGACCACGCCGTATTTTTCCCAGTCCACCTTTTCCAGCATCTCTCTGTAGGTGGGATAGTGGCCGTCGGTCATGAGGTAGCAGGGCGCTTTCCAGCCCCTGATGTTGCGGGTGGGGATTGCCCATGCGGTGCAAGTGAGCTCTCGTTTGCCTGCCAGGAATTCCTGGTAAACAGGCGTGCCAAAAATCGTGAATTTCCTGCTCCACTCCTGTATTGCGGCAAACTTCTCGCGCGTCAGGGCGCGTGTCAGGAAGAAATCCTCGGGTTTTTTCCCAAGCCGTTTCATCATGTCCTGCTTGGCCGCGTCAAAATCATAGCCGGGCGAGATCGTGTGGCCATCCACTCCCAGGGCGGAAAAAAAGGCGAACATATCCTCGATTTCGCGCACATCGGTCTCCCGGTAAACGGTGGTGTTCGTGGCCACCTGGAACCCGAGTATCCTGGCCATTTTAATGGCCTGCACGCATTCCCTGAACACGCCCTCGCGCTCCACGACCAGGTCGTGGGTGTATTCGAGACCGTCCACGTGCACATTCCAGTAGAGCCACTTTGAAGGCCGGATCACAGGACGGTCATCGCTCTGGCCCTTGCGAATCAGTTCGAGATCCTTTTCGGTGACGAGCTCTGCGTCCAGCAGTCCCTTCAGGAGAGATTCGCCTGAAGGTTTGTAGGTGGCCGCCAGGTAATCCCGGAGCTTCTTGCGCATGAACACGCCGTTTGTGCAGATATACACAATGCGTTGTTGCTGAAGCAGGCCGGCAACGAGTTCTTCGATCTTCGGGTAAATCAGCGGTTCGCCGCCGCAGATGGACACCATGGGGGCATCGCAATCCCGTGCGGCGGCAAGGCAGTCCTCGAGGCTCATCATGTCCTTGAGACTGGTCGAATATTCCCGAATCCGGCCGCAGCCGGTGCAGGTCAGGTTGCAGGTGTGGAGCGGTTCAAGCTGGAGCACCAGCGCAAAGCGCGGGGTGCCGCGCATTTTGTGTTTGATAAGGTGTCGTGCAATCTTGAGGCTTAACGCTAGCGGAAATCGCATATCTGCCGGTGTGTGAACAGCGCCACTTTAGAGCCGCGCAAATTGGTTTGTGTCTGACAGCGCCGCTGGAAGGCTGTCGTCCGGCGCCTGGGGACGGGGGTCATTCTTAAGCAGGCCCGGGATAAGGAAGCTGGCGGGGGAGATGCCTTGGTGGGCATTGATTCCGCTGCACGCTGTCATGAAGGCTGTCAGCAGGCACAAAAACATCCCAATCGGAATTTTCCGATTTAATTTCACTAAACAACACTATAAAGTGAAGTGTGCGCAGTGCAACAAGTAATTGGCCCTTTGGGTATGTGTTCCGGGCTCTCCCGGCGGCCCTGGCCTGCCTGATCATCTGCGCCGGCTACGCGGGCCAGAGCGAATGGCGGCGGCGGGCCGAGGTTGCCTTCTCGCTTGCGGATGACCGTGCAAAAGCGGCTCCAGCAGACATTGAGGCGCAATCGCAGTTTGCCCGCGCCGCATACGAGCTGGCCGAGTATTCCACCAATGCCACCGAACGGGCGACGCTGGCGAACCTGGGAATCGAGGCCGCGCGAGCCGTGATCAAAGCCATGCCCAACCTCGCGTCGGGTCACTATTACCTTGCCATCAACCTGGGCCAACTGGCGCGGACGCGTTATTTGAGCGCCCTGAAGCTTGTCGGACAAATGGAACGGGAATTCCTCAAAGCGCGGGAGTTGGACCCCGGATTTGACTACGCGGGCGCCGACCGCAGCCTTGGGCTGTTGTATCGGGATGCGCCGAGCGTGGGCAGCATCGGAAGCCGCCGCAAGGCGCAGCACCATTTTTCAAGAGCCGTGGAGCTTGCGCCGACATACCCCGGCAACCGGCTGTTCCTGATCGAGTCGCTGCTCAAGTGGGGCGATCGCACCGGAGCGAGCCGCGAGTTCAAGGAGCTTGAGGCCGTGTGGGACAAGGCGCGGAAGGAACTTACCGGCCCGGAGCGCGAGCCGGACTGGGCGGATTGGGAGGCGCGCAAGGAAAAGGTTGCAGAGCGGCTCCATCGCGGCTTGCCCGGCATCAAGAGTCCGCGGGACAGATAGGAAAAGGCCGCGCCCCGGCTTCAAAAGAGCGCCTTGCCAACGATGCGTTCGCGTTTGGCGCGGCCGAATGTGTGGTCTTCCGCAGGCATGGAACGATTATCCCCCACCACGAAGTATTCATCCGGGGCGAGTGTCACGGGGGCTCTGTTCCACGTGCTGGGGAACTTGATGTATGGCTCGGGCAGGACCTGGTCATTGATGAGCGCTTTGCCGTTGCTGAAGGCCACGGACTCGCCCGGGAGGCCGATGACCCGTTTTAATAGCATGACATGCCGTCCGGCGTAGCGAATGGCGACAACATCGCCGCGGCGGGGTTCGTGAGAGAGGTAGGCGAGGCGGTTGATGAAATTGACACCGTTCTCCCTATAGGTGGGGAGCATGCTGCCGCCCTGCACCCGGACCGGGAGCAGCACAAACCGGCTGCCGAGGAACAGAACCGCCACCCAAAGCGCAATCCGCACCAGCGTCCACCTGGGGTTGCGCCCGATCAGAATCCTCCGGGCCAGGCCCGGCGCGGGGGTTTCCTCGAATTTAATCTCAGCATTCAAGCTGCTGAGTAGATACCACAAGGGCCGAAGACCGCAACGCGGCTGTTCCGGTTACGCTTATCAATTTCGCAATACGCGTATTGAAATCCACGGGGCGCGCTTTATAGTCCGGTTGTTTTGTTACGTTCACCACCATGAGCGAATCGAGTGATGCCGGGCCCTGCTGGGATATTCAGCAGGCGCGCAATCTTTATAACATTCAACGTTGGGGGGCGGGCTACTTTGACATCAACGAAGCGGGTCACGTTATTGCCAAGCCGCAGCGTGATGACGGCGCGTCCGTTGACCTGACAGACGTCATTGAGGAGGCTCGGGCTCGCGGGTTGCGTTTTCCCGTGCTGGTCCGGTTTCAGGATATTCTGCGGCATCGTGTGGAGCACATCAACAAGGCCTTTCGCAACGCGATTGCCGAATTTGACTACAAGGGCCAGTACCAGGGCGTGTTCCCGATAAAAGTGAACCAGCTTCGCGAGGTGGTGGAGGAGATTCTTGACGCCGGGAAGCCCTATCATTTTGGAATCGAGGTGGGAAGCAAGCCGGAGCTTTTTGCCGGGCTGGCGCTGCAAAGCGAGGTGGGGGATCTCATCGTGTGCAACGGCTACAAGGATGCGAGCTTCATCCGGATGGCGCTGCTTGGGACCAAACTCGGCAAGAAAGTGATTATGGTGGTCGAGAAGCTCGAGGAGTTGAGGCAGATTATTTCCATCTCCCGCCAGATTGGGGTCGAGCCCCTGGTGGGTGTGCGCGCGCGTCTGCTGAGCAAAGGCGCGGGCAAGTGGTCGGAAAGCGCCGGTGAAAACGCCAAGTTTGGTCTGAGCACCTCTGAACTGCTGGCCGCCACCGAGATGCTCCGGCAGGAAAAACTCGAACATTGCTTCAAGCTGCTCCACTTTCACATCGGGTCGCAGGTTCCGGATATTCTCATTGTGAAACGCGCTGTGCAGGAAGCCGCCCGTTTTTACGCCAAACTCTGCAAGATGGGTTTCAAGATCGAATATATGGATGTTGGCGGCGGATTGGGCGTGGACTATGACGGCAGCCGCTCAGCGTTCGACAGTTCCACCAATTACACGCTGCAGGAGTATGCGAACGACATCGTGTATTACATCAGCGATGTTTGCGCTGCGGAGAATGTCCCCCACCCGAACATCATCAGCGAGAGCGGCCGGGCAACGGTTGCCCACCATAGCGTGCTGCTGGTCGAGGTTTTCGGGTCCATCGCCAGGATACGCCCGGACCAGCCATCCACGTTTGGCGAAAACGAGCATCCCCTCGTGCGCGAGTTGCTGGACATCCGCAAAAACCTGCCCAAGCTCAACAAGCTGGAGGCCTACCACGACGCTCTTGAGCGCAAGGAGGACGCGCAGCACATGTTCACGCTTGGGATGCTGGATCTGCCCGACAAGGCAAAGATCGAGAGCCTTTACTGGGAGATCGGCAGCGCCGTGGTGCAAAGTTTTGCCGGCCAGGCTTACATCCCCGAGGAGATCCGCAAGCTCGAGGACAGTCTTGCAGACCAATACATGTGCAACTTCTCCGTGTTCCAATCGTTGCTGGACCACTGGGCCCTGGGGCAGTTGTTTCCCATCATGCCCATCAACCGGCTCAACGAGCGGCCCACACGCGAAGGCACGCTGGTGGACATCACGTGCGATTCAGACGGCCAGGTCAACAAGTTCATTGATCTGCGCGACGTTCGGGACACTCTGCCCCTGCACCAGCTTATCAACAACGGCAACGGCATGCCCGAGCCTTATTACCTCGGTTTCTTTCTCATGGGCGCCTACCAGGATATCATGGGCGACCTGCACAACCTCTTCGGCAGGGTCAACGAAGTCCACGTATTCCTCGATCCCGACGAGCCGGCGGGCTATTACGTCGAGGAGATTATCGAGGGGACGACCATTTTCCAGGCGCTGGATTCTGTCCAGTACGACGAAAAGGAGTTGAAGCGGCAAATGAAAGCGCAAGTGGACGAGGCCATCAAGAGCGACCGTTTGAAACCCTCCGATGCGATGCGCCTGCTGGATGATTACGAACACGGCCTCAAAGAGTACACCTATCTGAATTTCTGACCGATCTTGCTCCCAATCCCGAATTGATGCGCTCTCTGGGCCGTTTAGTGAGAGGGCTCTCGGCGCTTTTCTGGGGATTGCCCGCAGCCCTCGTGATCTGCTTTCACACAGCCAGGTCCGATGGAGCCACCAGCTACGGCATCCTGCCTCCCCTGGTGGCCACCGCAGTGCTTCTTTATGGGCTATGGTCTATGGGTGATTTCCAATCCCAGGAGCGGGTGTGGCGCCGGGCGCTGGACTACGCCATGCTGCTGGCGCTCGTGAACATGGGCTTGAGCCCGTTCCTGTATTGGTGGAGCCGGGTGCCCGCGAACATGTTCTTTTTTGCAATGACGATCGCAGCTATCATTAATGGCCTGCTGTTCCTGGGCTGCCTGAATATCGCGCTGCAACGGCTCGGGGCCATGCTGCCGGACGAAGCGCTCCGCATAGAGATCCGGCAGTTTACCGCGTTGAATTTGAACATGCTCGGAATCACGGTGATGCTCGTGTGCGGCCACCTCGTGTTGACCAGGATCAGGACTGTTCCGTTGTGGCTGGCAGTGCTGGAGAGAGCCATCGAGCGGGGAAGCTTCTGGTTTCTCATCCTGCTGGTGCTCCTGCCATTGGCAATGACCATGGCGCTGCTCTGGAAGACCAAGGAGGTTATCCTCGAGAGCATCTTCGGGACAAAGCGGTAGGTGCAGCGCTCCGCGATGTTCCGGGTGGCAGCGCGGTTACAAGCCCAGTTTGCCCAACTCAGCCTGCAATGACGCTTGAAAATCCTGAACGTCGGCGGCTGTGGGACGGTAGCCTTGTTGTTGCGTGGCTATTCCAAGTCGTCCGGTCTCGTCCATGTACCACTCGGCTTTCTGCCCGTCCGAAAACACAACCTTTCCGCTGACCAACGCACCCGGGCGGGTCAATTGATCCACGGACACATGAACGCCTGCTGCCGCCGGAGTCTCGGGAGCGGGTTGCTGTTGTCCGGTGCCTGCCGGCGCGGCCAGGGTGTCCGGTTTCGAAACCGGCGCGGGTGCGGGATCAACCGGTGTCAACTTGAGGTCATCCACCAGCAGGCGGACCTCCATGTACGTCATCTTCATCCCAAACTCGGAGATCAGCCGATTCTGGACCTCTGAAAGCTTCATGCCTTGTTTGATCCATTCACTGACCTTCGCGCGTTGTGTTTCGTCCAGTTGCATATTCGGAGCAGAGAGTCTTCGCGTTAGGGGCGCGCAGTTCAACACTTTTCTCGAAAGAAAGCGTTATTCATGGGAGGCATTGCGACGCGTTGGCTTGCCCCGTAATCCAATCGCCACCCGCCCGGCATGGGAAAAACATTGTCCAATCACGATTCCGGCGGGTTGGCCTCCACCGGAAGTTTCTTCATGTGGCGATGCACAAAGAAGTAATACATGCCGCCGAGCACGAGCATGCCGCAGCCCAGCCAGAGTGAGATCCGGTGCAGTTGGCCCGCCATGAGTTTTTCGTCCTGCCCCATTTTGATTCCCACGTAGGCGAGCACGGCGCACCAGATGAATGAACCTGCCAGGGTGTAAATCGAGTATTTCTGAAAGTTCATGCGCACAACCCCCGCCGGTATGCCGATGAGGTGGCGCACCACCGGCAGCAATCGGGAGACAAAAATGCCCACAGACCCGTAATGGGCCGCCCATCGTTCAGCTCCCACAATCTTCTCGGGCGTAATGAAGATGTATTTGCCATAACGCATGAACAGCGGCCTTCCCGCAAGGCGCGCCGCCCAGTACATCACAGAGGCGCCAATCCACGAGCCAATGGTGCCGGCAAGGATGATCCCCCAGATCGAAAACTTCCCGCTGGTATGCGCCAGGTGCGCTGCCGGGGGAATCACCACCTCGCTCGGCAGCGGCACAATCGAGCTTTCAACGGCCATCAAAAGTGCGATCAGCGGATAACCGCCCGTCTCAAGCGCGCCCATATACCAGTCGATCAGTGCTTTAAACATGCGCCATACTTATAACCCAAAACACAGAATCTGAAAACCACAGTTTCAAGGGGCGCATCACGGGGAGAAAGCCGTCCCTGAAAGGTTGTCACCACAGGGGCGGCCCGTCGCACAGGGAAAAATAAATGCCATCTGCCACCCCTCCGGGCGGTGGCAGATGGCACAACGCCGTTAACCTATGGGATTCTCCGGGCGCGGAAGAATCTGTGGTCGCTCAAGGTGTTTGTGTAGAGGAAGCTCGTCGTCGGAGCGGTCATTTCAAGATCCAGGATATGATCCCAATTTGCCAGGTCGAATGAGGCCTGGATTTCGTTCACGCTGCCTTCGTCACCAGAGAGAGCGAACCTGAACACGTTGCCTCCGAGGTGTTCCGGTGACCCCGCCGTGAAGACAGGGTTGGTTACGGCAGTCGAGAGGAAGCCGAGCCAGAGTTGGGTATCGGACGGGCCGCTGGCGATGCTGTATCCAAAAAGGGATTGCTCGGCAGGGCCGTCGATCGTCGATATGGAGCCGCCGAGCGCGATCGTGCCTGAGGAGGCCGCACGCGCCGCCGCGACGAACCTCGAATTCAAGGCAATCGCGGACATGGGACTGTTTTCTGTGACGAATACGTTGCGTCCGCCAAAGAACACACCATCGGCAAGATCGTTATAGATTTGCACCTTGCCGGTTCCTCCGGCGATCAGTTCGGCGGTGGGGGTGACAACATCGTGGAGCACGTAGTTCTCCCAGCCGCTGGGGCTTGCGCCACTAAACGGATTCAGCAGCAGTTGCGCATTGAAAAGGGTATCGCCGAGAGCGGGGAGCGCAAACGCAAACCAGTTGCGGTGCGTGCCAACGCTTGCAACATAGCCTGCAACATAGTTGGCAGAGCCTGGGTCGTGGTACCCGGAACTAGAGTACCAGCCATGGTCCAGCGCATTAATCACCGTGGATGTGCCGAAGGTAATCCGAAGCTGAATGTCCTCCGGACTGCTGCCGCTGAACCGGAAGAAGCTTCCGCTGCCCGCGCCATCCGTGATGGGAATGGATCCGCCGAGGGCGATCTGGCCGCCGCTGGCCAGGGTGGCGGCGGTGAGAAAGCTGCCGTTGAGCGGGATGATGGCCTTTTGGGCGGTCTCAATCACAAAGATGTCGCGCACCCCGTAAACGACGCCATTCGCGAGATCGTTGTAGATGCCGGTTAGTCCGGCACCACCGGCTCTCAGGGTGGCGATCGGTGTGGAGACATGCCGCAGGACGTATTTTTCGAAGCCCGCCGGGAGCAGATTCGTGTAGCAGTTGATGATCAACTGCGCATCCACAATATTCCCACTGCCGATCGGGACATTGAAGACGATCCAGTTCCGGTTGCTGCCGCTGCCCCCGGTCATGTAGTTCTGATTGCCTGGCGCATGGGTTCCGGTGTAGTCGTACCAGCCCCGGTCGGTCGCATTGACGGTAACAGACTCGCCCGGCACACCCCATACTGTGAGCACGACATCGTTTCCGGTGCCGCCGCCATAATCCACCCGGAACGTGTAGCCGCCGGCGGTGAACGTCGATTCATCGGGCAGACCGAGGAAGGTCCCGGTGATTGGACTTGCCGGAACATCGTCCATGATCGTGAAGGTGTCGCCAATGCCGGGGTCAGCGACAAAACCCGTGGTGACATGCAGCGCCGCGCTTCCCAGATTGTTTGTGCCCAGGATGCGCAGTTGGTCGAAGTTGCCGCTGGCGGGCGGTCCGTTCAACTCGACAATAAAGTTACCCGAGGCTGCGAGGGTGAGATTGCTGCACGTCAGTCTCCCGGTGCCTGCGCCGGGCGAGAGGTTTCCGGAGCAGAGAATGTCGCCGACGGTTCCAATGCCCTGGAGAGTGCCGCTGGCGCCAATAGAAACGGCGCTTTGCGGCTGGATACCGTTCACTGCAAGTACTCCAGAGGTGACCGTTGTTATCCCGGAATAGGTGTTCGAGCCCGATAATGTCATCGTGCCGGTGCCGTTCTTGAAGAGCCCGCCCGAGCCGCTGATCACGCCGCTGAAGAATGTCGAGGCATTGTTCTGGCCGGGGCTGATGCTGGCGGTCCCGAGCTGGACGTTGCCTGTTCCTTCCAGTGAACCGAGGTTTTCGCCGATGTTGTTCAAATCGTAGAGACCATCCGAGTGAATCGTGACCGCGACGGTGTTCGGGAGTTGGGGCGCGACCGCATTCCGGACGATTGCAGTGTTGGCGCTGCCGGAGCCGTCACCGATGATGAGGTTCGATACCAGGGCGCCATTGGACACGGTTTTGCCAAGGATCAGGGCGCCGTTCGGTACACGAGTTGTGCCTGTGAATGTATTGGCGCTGGCGCCTTCAATATACAGAGTGCCGTTTCCCGGTGATCTGCTGAACCCACCCGGTCCGCTAATAACGCCGAGCAACCGAAGATGAGTGCCGGCTCCGTAAGGCGCGATTGTGGTGTCGGCGTTGAGGGTAATCGGGCCCGTCCAGAGATTTGTGCCCACAGTTTCCGCGTCCAGAGCGCCCCAGTTCGGAAGGGCGCCCACCCCGTTGAGCGCGAGGGATTCATTGGTAACGCCAAAATTGCCCTCGAGGACCAGGCTGGCGTTGTTGCTGACGACCGTTCCCGCCGCCGCAGATCCCAGGCCCAAAGCATTGTTGATCCAGAGGAACCCGTTTTCGACGATGGTGAGGCCATCGTAAGTGTTTGCCTGTTTCAGAGTAGCCGCTCCGGAACCTATCTTGCGCAATCCATGGGGAACGGCGGCGATGTTGTTCACCGGTCCGTTAATGTCCAGCCGGTTGAAGATCGCGGAATCGGGCACGTTTATGGTGGCGTCTGTTTGAAGGTCAAGCTGGTTGATCTGTGCCGAGCCTGAAGTGGACAAGGCATTGATAACTCCTGGCGCAAACAAAATGAGGCGGCCGAGGACCTGGCCGTTGTAGATGTCCAGCGTGCCGATCCCGTCATAGTACGTCGCCAGATTCATCACAGCCGTGTTTCGGAGCACCACTGTTCGGCCGTTGGGGATCTGATTCGGCGCGAGGTAACGGACGGTTGCCGCGTTGGTGTCGGCGTCGAGAACGGTGAGGTTGCCTGGGATTGCAGAGTCAAACGGGGTTTTGCCCAGCTCAAGGGTGCCCCTGTAAACGCGCGTATCGCCCGCATAGGTATTTCCGGTGCTGCCCGCGAGAACGAGTTTGCCCTGACCATCGAAGTCCAATCCTCCCGTCCCGCTAATCGAGCCGAGCAGTTGCAGCGTGCCACTCGAGTTTTGGACGTAGATGACGCTGGTTTCGTTTAACGTAACCGGGCCGGTCCAGATGTCTGTGGCCCCGCTGGTGATGGTGTGCAGGGCGCCGGCGTAGTATCCGTGCCCGTTTAAAGTCAGCGCCTCATTGGTTACGGCTATTGGGCCGCGCAATAATAGAGTGGCTCCGTTGCTCACAATGGTGCCTCCATCCGCCGTGCCGAGCGCCGTGTTATACCATTCTGCCCAGAGAGCGCCCTCGCGGATGATGGTGAGCCCCGTATAGCTGTTGGATGCTCGTAGAAAAAGACCATGGTTCCCGGCCTTAATCAGGTCATAAGCTCCGCTCACTTTCGCGGTAACGAAGAGGTCGTTTGTGACGTAGAAAGTGGAACTGGAACGCAGGTTAAGGTTCCCTTCGATATAGGGCACGCCGTTTGTGGCATCGCTGGACCATGTCCTCACCGGCTGAACCAGGTCGAGAGTGCCATCACCGGTCGCCACGCGCCCCGCGCCGTCGAACGAGATCGGCCCCATGTAATCGTAAAACCCGTTCAAATCCAACAGGCCCGTGTTTCGAATCATGACGGGCACGCCTGTCTGGATGCAGTTACCGACGATTTCCCGGACAATATCCGCATCTTCGCCGCCCCAACCGTCTCCGATGGTCAGGCTGCTGGAGCTGTAGATCGCGCTTGTCTTGCCCAACTGCAACTCGCCTTCGTTGACGGTTGTGGCTCCCTCGTAGGTATTGGCGCCTGATCCGGAGTAAATCAGCGTGCCCGGACCCGTCTTTGTGATGCCGCCGGCGCCGCTGATCACTCCGATGATGTTCCAGGTCGCATTCGTCTGCACCTCGATCGTGCAGTCCGCCAGCAGCACGACGTTGCTCTTCCAGATGGAATCCGTGCTGGCCGATACCCGGATCAGAGTTCCAACGATGCTGTTTGTCAGCCATTTGTTTGTGATTGTGGCGGTGTCGAGCCTGAGGTCGCCTCCATCGAGGGACAACCCGGCAGTGCCGCTGCCCAGTGGCGCCGGGCCGGCGGCGTAAAGCCAGCCATTGCTGACCGCTGTAAAGCCGGTGTAGGTATTAGTTCCGGCAAGGCGCATCTCCCCGCTTCCGGTCTTGATGATGCCCGCACCGGCGCTGCCGCTGACATTCGCGAGGATGCTCAGCTCGGGCGAGACGAAATTATTCGGGACAACACTGAAAGTGCGGGTGGATGCGCCGAGGGACAGGTTCCCGATGATGCTGGCCGAATTCCTTTCCAATATCCCGGTATAGCTGGCGCTTGCGCTCACGTTGCCCCCGAGGGTCAGGGTTCCCGTGCCGGTATCCACATCACCGCCACCGCTGAGCGTCAGAGACCCGATCGTCTCGTTTGCCGATTCCAGCACCAGTTTGCCCGAGGATGTTGAGGTTCCGTACACGGTGATGTTTGCCGTGTCGGGAATCTCATTATTCTCACTCGAAACGATGAGGGAAGCTCCGGCGCTGATGAAAGCGTCTCCGGTGATCATGTTGACGGAGCCTCCCGCGCCATCGTTGAGAGTCAGGGCGCCGGCGAGGACGTAAGTGGAACCCAAGTAGGTATTTGCGGTCAAGCCGCTCAATAGCAACTCGCCGGAGCCTGATTTATAGAGATTTCCCGTGCCGCTGATCAGGCCGTTGGGGTAGCCGATCTCCATGAGGCCGGCAGCAACTGTCACCTCATTGGTCAGGTTGTGCCCGTTCAAGTTGATGCTGCCGGAAACCAGCAGCGGCCCCCCCGCCGCAGAGGCCTTGAAACTTTGGGCTCCCGCCAGGATGAGTGCCAGGTTCACCTGGTTGGCACTGGTGCTGTCGCTCACCAGTCCAGTGCCGCCGGCGGACCCTATTTGGATGCTGTTGCCGTCGAGTTTGTAGCCGCTCGCCCCGGTCGTGAACGTGATCGAGCGGAATGCCGTGCCGTTCGCGTAGTTGTTTGTGTTGATCAGGCTGGTCGGATCGACGCTGGCATTCGCCTGGAAAATGAGGTCGTCGCCCGCGTTTGGGGCCGATCCGCCCTGCCAGTTTGCCCCGTTTCCCCAGTAATTGTTCGAGCCCATGCCTGTCCAAAACTTAATGACGCCGTGGGCGACCTGCACATTCGCAAACAACACGAGAACCGCGCCTGCGAAGCATTGGCGCCATGCCGGGCAGCAAGGCCACGTTTTCTTTCGCGTAGGCACGGACGATGCCGCTGGCAGCGGCGCAACGGGATGGACGGATAATGTGCCGGGGAGGTTGGTCTTCATAGTTGTTGGATGGTTGGCCCTGGCCCGATTGAGAAGACCCCGACATGCACGGCTGCATCCTACGCAAAAACCCGGCACTCGATAATCATTCTCTACAGCCTGGGTATTACAGGACAAACCCTATTACGGCGGCTGATGCGTGTCAATAACCAATTCAGGACAATTCGCGCCCGGTGCTGCCCGTCGGGTGGGGAACGAGCTTTACTCGCACAGAGGTTTGGATTACGCTCATCTTATCATGAACCGGTTCCCCCTGCTATTTGCATACTGGGTGCTGTTGTTCTCGTCGTTTCTATCAGCCCATGCTGCCGCGTTTGTTCCCGTGTCGCATTCCGTCCTGCCGGCTCGCAACGGAGCTTCGGGCGATTCCTCGGCTCCGGTGATGACTCCGGACGCGCGCTTCGTGCTGTTTGCGAGCACGGCAAACAACCTGGCGACTGCGCCAAATGGCAGCCCTGTGGCCGCAACTTTTCCGGTATGCATCAACACTTATGTCAGGGACAGGCAGGCAGAGCCCACAAGGCTTGTTAGTGTCAATGTCGCCGGCGGCGGAGCGGGAAATGGGGACTCCCTTCCTTTGGCCATTTCGACGAACGGGCGATTCGCGCTTTTCACCAGTTCTGCTGCGAATCTGGTGAACAGCGACACAAATGGTGTGAAGGACATTTTCCTGCGCGACCTCGAGGAGAACCTGACGACACTAGTCACTGTCAGCACCAACGGCAGGCCTGCGGATGGCGAGTCGGAAGGGGCCATCATGACTCCGGACGGCCGTTTTATCGCCTTCATCAGCAAAGCCAGCAACCTCGTTCCAAACGACACGAATGGCGTGGCCGATGTGTTCGTGCGAGATCTGCTCGCTGCCACGACAACTGTGGCGAGCGTACAGATCCCTTTTGCCGCAGCCGTGCTCATTCCAGGATCTCCTGAGATTAGCGATGACGGCAGATACGTCGCTTTTGCTGTCTATAAGACCGGCGGCACGCCTTTTCCCTATGAGGTTTGTGTCAGAGACCTTGCGGCTGAAACTACCTTGGTAGCGAGTTCTGGGGCCGCTGCAGCCCTGCTTAGCGCCATGGGCAGCACGCCTCCGTTCTCTTTCGGCCACGCCCTCAGCGCAAACGGCAACTACGTCGCGTTGGCAGTCAATCCTTCCAACAAAACGACAACTGGCCTGATCCTTCGCTACTCGATTGCTTCGGGCCTCACGGACATTGTGCACACCAACGCGCTTACACTGGCGTGGCTTCGAGGCGATTCCCGGGAGGCGGACATGACGCCCGATGGGCGGTTCATCGCTTTTCTGGCCAGGACGAACTCCTACGGGACGAATACGGGCAGCGTTCGGGTTTGGGATGCCCAAAACGGCACTTCCGTCCTGGCCAGCGTGGATCCCGGCAACAAACCGGCTATTGGCGACTTTGGCCGGCCCGCATTGGATCCGACCGGTCGATTTGTCGTTTTTACAAGCACCGCAGCAAATCTAACAACCAATGCGTTGCTTCCGGGCAGTCATCTTTATCTCCGGGATCTGCTCCTGGGCACAACCGAACTCCTGGATGCAGACGCCGGCGGCCTCGGCCTCGGAGTAGCCCCGTTCACCTTTCCCCGGTTGAGTCAGGATGGCCAATATGTCTCCTTCCAGGGGGTGGATCCCGAAGCGCCGAAACAATCACTGGCGAACTGGCAGGTGCTGTTGAGGAACAGGGCGCTGGGTCAGACCGAACTGGTCTCCGCCCGCCACAGCAACATGCCCTCTGCCACAGGCATCGGTTCAAGCCACAGCAGCCCTGCTGTGAGCCAGGATGGGCGCTATGTCGCTTTTGCCAGCCTTTCGCCGGATCTTGCTCCAAATGACACGAATGGTAACTGGGATGTGTTCCTGCGGGATATCCGCGAAGGAATCACCGTTCTCTTGAGCAAGAGTACGAATGCTGTTGCCGCCAGCGGAATGTCATACGAGCCGTGCATCAGCGCCGACGGACGTTTCATCGCATTCACGAGCACAGCCGCTGACATTGCCCCCGGGGACACGAATAAATTCCGCGACGTGTTTGTTCACGACAGGCAAACACAAACGACCGTTCTCGCGAGCCGGAAAGCTAATGGTTTCTCGGGAAATAACGCTTCCAGCGCTCCGCGTGTGAATGCCGCCGGAACGGCTCTCGCGTTCTTGAGCAAGGCCACGGACCTCGCATCAGTCACGCCAGGAACTACAAACCTGTTCTGGCGTAACCTCGAGACCCAGACAACAATCGCGCTGACCACTTCCGGGGCCCTCAGTTATGCAGCTTCAGGCGACGGTCGTTACCTGGCATTTGCCGTGCCAGGTTACCTGTATCTTTGGGACTCCGCATCTCAGTCCCGGATCTACACAAATTCCTCGCCGCCACTGGTTCTTGCGGTTAGCCCGGACGGAAACCGAATCGCCGGGAATCTCGGCGGGTTAGAGATCCGGCAGCGCATCCCGTCCGTTACCCTGACTCTCCTGGCTTCGTATTCACCGGTCTGGGGTGACCCCGCTTTCAGTGGAAATGGAGACTATCTTCTGTATTTGAGCACTTCTGTCCAGGGGTTTACCGACACGAACGGCACACGGGACGTTTATTTGTATCATGTGCCATCCCAGAGCAAGCTGCTTGTCAGTCACGCCTGGAACTCCGCTGCTGCGGCAAATGGCGCCTCGTCATTTCCCGTGATGAGCCCTGACGCCCGCCTGGTCGTTTATACGAGCGCCGCAACGAACATTGTGCCCGGAGACACAAATGCAGCGCCTGATGTGTTTGTTTATGATCGGAGCACTGGACAGAACAGGTTGCTCGGGGCAGGGCTCGTCCCGGCGATGCCGGTCGCAAGGACAACCCAACCGGTGTTCAGTGCTGACGGGCGGACGATCGTTTTTCCAAGTTGGCGCTCGGATCTGGTGAGCGGAGATTGCAACCAGGCCGCTGACCTGTTCGGGTTTGATTTTCTGCACCTCAGTATCGACCGGTCGCCGATGGCTCCTCACAGAATCTCCTGGCCTGTCCTTTTCGGCCTCAATTACCAGGCCGAATTCGTTGACCAGTTGGATGGTGCAGAGTGGCAGGCGTTGGATGGTGACATCGTGATAACGAATGGCATCGGAGCTATAGAGGACTCCACTGGCGGCGCAGAGCAAAAGTTCTACCGCGTCATTGCGTATTGATATGAAACGAAGTCCATCGAATCAGCGAATGCGCCGCTCCCGGACTCTAGCGTTCACACTCCTCGAACTGGTCGTGATCATAGGAGTTTTGGCGGTTTTGGGTGCGCTGCTCTTCCCGGCACTCGGACGAACCGCCAGCGTATCGGCCACAATGCAGTGTCAGAACAACCTGAAGCAAATGGCTGCCGCATGGGCTATGTACTCGGCTGAAAACGGGGGGCGCCTTGTCTCTGCATATCCGAGTTATGCTGGCTTCACCGGCACCTGGTGCGCTGGGAACGCTGCGTCAGACGGCGCAGCGGGGAGTTACGTCTATGGGGGGGGCGATCCCACGGGCATAACAAGTGGCCGTCTTTGGCCTTACGTTCAAGACTTGAGACCGTATCGTTGCTCGCTTGATCGCCGGGTCGCATCCTCGGGTCCGACCCAGTTTGTCGGAAAGCCGATCCTGCGAAGCATCTCGATGAATTCGTACATGAACGGCACGAGTTTTGGTGCCTACCCAACTTGGGCGGTAACAAGACCTACGGATCCCCAGGATCCGAATCACCCCGTCTTTACGAAGGAATCCGATATCAGCCGGCCCGCAACCACGTGGGTTATTATCGAGGAAGATTTTCAAAGCATCAACGACGGGATGCTTATTGTTGACGTCGACGGCACGGCACGGTGGCTTGATTTACCTTCGCGTGCGCACGATAACGGTGCCTGGCTTAACTTCGCCGACGGGCACACGGAACTTTTCATTCTTAAGGATGCCGAAAGCCTCAGTTGGAGGTTGGGTTCCCGACCTGCAGGTGGGCTCAGTGATTGGGAAAGAATTGTGGCGCTAACCACTTACCCTCTCGAGTAATTTCGCCTGTCTGTTTGGTCGAGACGGTACCGGTCGTGGCCCGGTGCGAAAGACCCTTTTCCGAAGGCGCCGCGAAAAGCACAACACGCGCACCCCTTGCGGGATGCGCGTGTTGTGCGGAAGTGGCTTAGAGAACCGGGTCCGACCCGTCGATCATCTTCACCTTGTTATGGGTGAAGTATTCCTTCGTGAGTGCGCGGACCATTTTGCCGCGTTGATCGTAGAGGCGGCGATGCTTGCGCGGCTTGTGATTTGCCAGCGCGTAATGCGTGAAGAGCGGCATGGCGATGGTAGTGTCCGTGTAGCACACGAGGGCATCGGGGAGTTTGTTCGGGTCCACCTTGCCCCAGCTTACGGCTTCGCTCGGGGTGGCGCCGGAGAGTCCGCCGGTATCGGGCCGGGCATCAGTGACCTGGATGAAAAAGTCCTGGCCGAATTCCTTGATGCGCAACACCTCCTGGATCTGCGGCTCGGTTTGCAGCATGAAGTTTTTCGGGCTGCCGCCGCCCCAGAGAACCACGGCGCTGCGTCCGCCGCCCCGCTTGGCGGCGAGCACGAATGCGGTCGTCTCGTTCACGTCAATGGAGGGGTTCACGCGCAGCTTGTTGCCGCGCAGTTCGACGCCGGCCACGTTCATGCCGA
>CAYNZC010000088.1:13515-17885 GCA_964401575.1 uncultured Verrucomicrobiota bacterium | reverse complement strand
CTGCGCGCTTTTTATTTTTGTTGGGGAGAGGTCCCGAAACCCTGGTGCGCGTGAAACCGGCTGGCCGCCGCTTCCAAGGGGAGCGTTCCGTCCCAGCTACCGCTTCACTTGCTTGGAGAGCTCCAGAATCTCGCGCCATCGCGCCGCAGTGCGATCCAGCGCCGCTTGAGGATCCGTCTCCCCGCGCACCGCTCTCACAATTTCGCTATCGAGGTAGTCAGTCATCTCCTGAGATTGCGGAATGCGCAGGCGCGGCTCACATTTCTCCAAGCCTTCGATTAATTGGGCATGGTAGAATATCTTGTGCTTGCACTCAGGGTCAGAGTAGGTGGACGCGCGGGGCGAGCCTTTCCCGTATTCGAGCAGCATCCGTTTCGTGATTTCCGGACTGACGAGGAACTGAATCCATTGTGCGGCAGCATCAACATCTTTGCAGGCCGGGTTGATGGCAAGACTCCATGCACTCAACTCCGGACGGGCGCCCGGGATCACTGATGCCCCGATCTTATCGACGACGGTAGCTCGGTTGGTATCCGCCAGCTCAGTCCAGATCAGACTCGGCCAAACCATCACCATGGCGCCCCGCCCTTGCAGAAACCCGCACGTGGGCCCGAGACTAAGCGCTTCCGGCTGCGGCGGCGCATACTTGTACATCTCGACCAGCATCGACAGGCTGCGCACGCCCGCCTCGGAATTGAGGATCGGCTGGAAATCATCGTCGAACAACCGACCTCCGAGCCCGTAAAAAATCCCGGACCATACGGTGTAGCACTGCTCTCCGCGGACAAGGTTTCCATACATGGTTTCGGAACTGAGAAATCGCGAAATATTAATGTATTCTTCCCAGGTTTCAGGCGGACGCAAGGGTCTGCCCGTGAGCTTCTGGTATTCCTTGGAGCGGGCCTCAAATATGTCTGTGCGGTAGAGCAGCGTCACAGCGTCACAGGACATGGGCAGGCCGTAAATCTTCCCTTTCCACTGGCCACAGTTGGTTCTCACTGTCGGAATAAAATCCTCCAGGTCTGCAACCATGCCCGGCGCAATCTCGTCCAGGGGCCGCAGGAGGGGAAAAATCTCCTCGTCCCATTGGTAAGCCACCTGCAACACATCAAAATTTCCGGCCCCTGTGATCAGGTCGGTCTTTTCCTTTTCTCTCAAGGGCAGGAAGGCCGCTTGCAGAACATCCACATGAATGCCCGTTTGTCTTTCAAACTCCACGGCGAGAACGGCGGCGGCATCCCCGTAGCCCCCGATGCAATGAATGGAAGTAATGCGCCTTTGACCCTTGCGGGATGCCTCGCCGCAGCCCCACAGGCACAGACACACCAGCAGGAGCAGCAGAGCCACGCCATGGCGCGCAAGGTTGATACGGCGCCAATTCATGATGGAAGGATGTGTTCCGCGACGGCCTTGGCCACAGCGCTTCCGCGCGTATGAACCTGCAGTTTGCTGTAGATGCTGCGCAGGTGGTTATCCACGGTGTGGTAGCTCAGATGAAGTTGTTCGGCAATTTCTTTCTTGATCTTTCCCTGGACCATCAGCTCCAACACTTCCCGCTCCCGAAGGGAAAGCCCGTATCCCTGTTTCTCGGGAGTCGCGCGCGAAGCGAACATCTTGAGCACAAGGCGTGCGACTCTCGGGTTAATCGGCGACCCTCCTTCCATGACCTCCTGAGCGGCTTTGGCGATACCCTCTTCATCGGTGTTTTTTAACAGGTAACCGGAGGCACCGGCACAAATCGCATTGAACACTTTCTCCTGATCATCGAAGACAGTAAGAATGATGATGTGCGTGGCTGGCGCCAGCGCTTTAATGCGGGGTATCCCCTGAATGCCATTCATTCCGGGAAGCCCAATATCCAAAAGGATAACGTCCGGCGCAGGTTTGGATTTTAGAGCTTCCAGGGCCTCCTCGCATGTGCCAAACGCGCAAGGACAGGACAGCTTCGCAGAACGGTTGAGCACACGCGCCAGGATGCGCCGGGAATCGGCGTGATCCTCAATAAGCCATACAACCGGCTGCCTGGATGGTGCGGCGCTCTTCACAATACCCACCATACCTTCTGGGCTGACAACCCGTCAAGAAAGCCCACCAGCGGTCCACCATAACGAAATCAGTCGAAGCGCAAACATCCGAGTCGGCTTTACGCGCATGCAATCTCGATGCTGCACCCCCAAATTCAAAGCCCACGGAACGACCGTCATTCCCGCATTCGAACAGCGGCTCTTTCCAAAATGACTCATCCTCCGAAGGCTACGTGAACTTTCTTCTCCCCTCTCCACCGCAGTAGCCTCAGACCAGACCAAAAAAACTGCGCCGCTGGGTCTTTGCGACGCTCAGAACGATTCTTGTGCCGCCGCCCGGGCGAGTCGTCAGGGTCAACGACCCTTTCAGATCCTCCGCACGCCGTCGCATGTTTTTCAGCCCGTTTCCGCTGTTAAGTGCCTCGCTATCGAAACCAACGCCGTTGTCGCAAATATCAAACACCCATTCTTTTGGCGTCTCGCTGATGCTCAACCGAACCTCTGTTGCCTTCGAGTGTTTTGCGATGTTTGTGAGCGCCTCCTTGAACAACAACAGGATATTCTGGCGGGTGTTCTGGGGCAGTTTGGCAGACATTTCCACACCATCGGAGTTGAACTGAACGACGGTACCCCGGAGAGTGGTGGCGGTGGAATCCTTCATCCTAAGAACCAGTTCCTGAACGCTGTCAAAAGCGGGATTGATCAGCCAGATGATGTCCCGAATCGAATTGGAGGTTTGGACGGCGATCCTGTTGATTTCGGCCACATCGTGCCGCTCGTCAGGCTGAAGCGTTCCATGCTGGCCGAGCATCCGGCTCAGGAGGTTGATACTCCACAGGCTGGATCCAACGTCGTCGTGTAGGTCGCTGGCAATCTTGGCCCTCAACCGCTCAATCTCGCGCTGACGGTTCCTCCTCATCCGATAGATTCCAAGCAGAACCGCGCCGGACAGGGCTGCCACCCCGATCCGAAACCAGTAGGTTTCCCACCAAAATGGTCTCACCACTAATGCCACGGTTGCGCCCGTTTCATTCCAGATCCCATCGTTATTGCGCGCCACCACACGGAACTTGTACCGCCGCGGGGCCAGCTTTGGATATCTTGCGGACCGGGTGGTTGTTGCTTCGCTCCATTCCGAATCCAACCCCTCAAGCAAGTACCGAAACGCGACCTTGCCCGGCGCGGTAAAACTTAATGCTGTGAATTGAAATTGGATACTGGCAGTGCCGGGCGGCACGCTGATCTCCGAAGTCATTTGCGCGGGATCATTTCCGAGCAGCACCGCCTCGACAATCACAGGCGGAGGATCCGTATTGAGCCGCAATACGGGCTCTGCGCTGGCCACAATCCCTTTGGATGTCACAAACAGCACCCGCAGCAACGGGGCCTGGCTGTTTCGGAACATCACGCCAGGAACGCATTGAATCTGGGGCAGTCCGTCATTCCCCCCATAGGAGACCACGTCCAGAAAATCAGCCACGTCCTCGGCATAATCGTGAAGTTGCTCCTTCCAGTACCGATGGATGCCACTACTCGAACCGACCCAGAGATTTCCTTCCCTATCCGGGCAGAGCTGCAGGACAGCCTCGGACTCGAGCCTGTTCGGCCCGGGAAAATGCGAGATGCGCCCATCCTTCAAGCGACACAATCCTCCCAGGGTGCCGACCCAAAGGGTGCCATCGGCGTCGGCCTCCAATGTCTCAATCACTGAAAAGGAATAGCCATTGGTGATTGTATATGCGGCAAAGCTGCCTCCCCGCAGCATGAACAGGCCATCCCCGGTCGTTCCGATCCACAATTCCCCTTCACTTCCCTCAACCAGCGCGCTCGCACTCGCTCCCATAAGACCCCACGGTGTGTTAAAGCGTTTCACACCCTCTTCCGGGGTCAGTAGATTCAGGCCGCCATTGCGCGTGGCGATCCACAGCCCCCGGTCAGACGCACACAGCGCAGTGATGCCACTGTCCGACAAGCCATCCCGTTCGCTGAACTGGCGCACACTGTTTCCGCGGATTCTAAACAAGCCATCGCTTGCGGTTCCGACCCAGATCTCGTTCGTCCGCGGGCAACAAATGGTTTGAACAATCACCCCGTCGGGCAAAGGCAACTGCCTTTCGAGACGAAACGATTCACGCTCAGCCCTGTACAGGTTCCGGCTCTCCGCCAGCATCATGGCCGTACCTTCCGGTGTCTCGAAAACGAGTGACTTTGACGCTTCGCTAACTTGCGGCGGATACGCGACCCAGTACAACTGCCGTCGCTTCACTCTATAAAGCCCGCTCCCGGCCGTGCCCACCCAAAGATTGCCTTCATTATCCTGGAGCAGCGCTGTCGCCGGGGTCGGAA
>CAYNZC010000088.1:6701-13505 GCA_964401575.1 uncultured Verrucomicrobiota bacterium | reverse complement strand
AACGCCGTCAGTGAACTCTCCCCGAAAACCGCCTCAAACAGCCTGCCACCGCTGGTCGCAAAACATAACCGACCATCGGCGCCTTCCAGAAGAGCCGCGATTGCCGTGTTGTCGATTCGCGAGGCCGGCAGGACGCTGATCCGGCCCGTGTTCTCTACCCGCACCAGCCCCGATGACCCTCCCGCCCAAAGACACCGCTCTGTATCCTGGTACGCACAGAAAAACGTGTTTGTTCGCAATGCATCGCCCCCGGGCTCGTAGGGCTCCACTCGTCCAAGTCGCAGTTGATGAATCCCCTTGCGCGCCGCAAACAAAACAGAAGACCGCTGCGGCTGACTTATATGATGCACGGGACTCCCCGGAAGGAGATCACTCTGGAAGAAATTCCTGTTTCGGGAATGGCTGAGTCCAGAAGCGGTTCCCACCCACAAACTCCCCGCGGAGTCTTCCCCGATGCAAAGGACAGGCTCCGCCGGGAGCCCCTCGGAGAAATCGATCGAGGTAAATCCTCCGTTGGCATATCTGGACAATCCCCCGTGTTGAGTTCCAAGCCACAACACACCGTCCCGATCTTCGCACAGGGAAAGAACGACGTTGTCCCTTAGCTCCGGATAATCCGTTGAGCGGTAAGTAGTAAATCGGACACCATCGAAACGCGCCACCCCATTGGACGTGCCTATCCACAGATACCCGTCCATGGTTTGCTCGATGGAAGTAACGTGGTTATGTGGCAGGCCAGAATCCGTTTGCCAGGATTCAACAACGAAATCTCCCTCCACCGAACGAGGCTCGGCACTGGCATGCGACAGAAAACCCGACGCCGCAAGGGCAGCCACAAGAAGCATCACCCTGTGCCGTCGCTTCCGGTACGAGGCTCTGAACGTGCCATACATCGTCTCCCATAGGTTGGGACCACGACATCGGATGACAAGATGAAAGTTGAGACGAGACATGTGTTCGAAGTGATAAAACGCTTCGTGCGCCAGCGGAGAGGCTCGCGGTGCCGGTTTCAGTTCCTGACCGAACTCTCACTGGAGTACATAGAAAAACCGCCGGCCCGAAGACCGGCGGTTTGTGTCAGAGAGACTGTTTACGGATTAATGGATTGCACGCGATAGAACCGCGGTCCCGCGAGGATACTCTCGTTGAAGGAGGCCGTCGTACCCGTTGCGATGATCGGGCTCCCGAGGTTTTCCCATGTGCCATCCAACGAGTCCTTCTTTTGAACCTGATAGCTTGCGCCGTTGACGGCCGCCCAGCTAATGGTCACCGTGGTGCCGGAGGATGTTGCCTTCAGAACCACCGGCGGGGCATAGGCTGTGTTGATCTGCATGGCCATAATGCCGTTGTTTGAATCCAGGCCGAACAGGTAAGTGTTCCCGCCAAAGTCCAGCGCGTTATTAGCCTCGATGCTCGAGTAGTAACTCGGGAAGATCTGCTGATCAACCAGCATTGGGCCGTAATCAAGATCGGCCACGCTGTAGATCTGCATGTTCTTGTGATCATCCCGCGACAAGCCGCCCAGCAACTTTAGCGAGTCGTTATACGCCAGCGTGGTCATCTCATACGGCATGTCCGTATAGGTCCTGAGAATGGTGCCGGTGCCAGCCTGCAAGTCATACTGAACCAGGTGCATGAGACCACCGTTGCCACCCCAGGCCTTTGTCCAGATGGTGTTTCCGGCTCCAAAGGTCACTCCGAGCCGCGCGAAGGCAGTCGCTGCACCGGGCACGAGGATCTCGTGAGGTGTGAAGGTCAGGCCATCGGTTGTCGTCAGGATACTCAACACGTTCGTGCCGGCTGTGCTCAGCAGGATCTCGGTATTCACCCCTGCGCCGCGAACGTCCATGGTGAAGCCAACATTCTTGCTTGTGCCCTGATAGAGCGTCGCAAACGGATCGCCGGAATAGGCGACGGTCGCAACAGTCGCCGGTTGGTCATCCGCGTAGCGGTAAACAACAAACGGTACGGTCGTTGGCGTTGTGGTTCTATTACCAACATAGACCACTCCGTCATCCGCCACGCCGATCTTGTTCACATAACGATTGATGCTTGGGTTTGTGTCGATCGCACTGACATCCAGCACGTGCTTGTCCGCACCCGTGAGCGCGTCCAGCACAGCAATGATGACCGGTGTCGGATTGTCCTTGTTATTGTGCGCCACCAGCAAGTTTGAGTTCGCCGGGTTGAAGGACATGCCGTACTCGTAATAATTGATGTTAAGGTACGGGCGTGTCAGCGGCGCCACCGACCAGATATTGGTCATCTGGGCCGTGTCGTAATAAGGCAGTACTTCCAGCGTTGCGGCCTGGCTGTCAACATAGCCTCCCGTTGTGCTCACGCGAGCCCAGTAATCGCCAGCCTGGCTCATCTGGATGTTTGTCAACGTCAGGCTGGACTGCGTCGCGCCAGCCAGAAGATCGCCTTCCTTGTACCACTGATAGGTCACCGGGGTCAAAGAATCGGCGGCAACGCTGATCGTGGGGCTGCTCACGTTTTCGAAATAGGCGCCCCCAACGGGGTGGCTCACAATCACAGGCGCCGGAACGAATCCGGCGTTGATCTTGAATGCCATAACTCCGTTGTTTCCACCCATGCCAACGAGGTAGCCATTCGCGAAGTCAACATTGCCCTGATAGTTCACGTCCGGATAGTAAGTGGGGAACAGTTCCTGATCCACCCACATCGGACCTGCTTCGATATCCGAAACATTGTACACCGGGATGCTCACCGGGCTCGGCGGCGATCCGTTCTGGATGCCTGCCAGCAGGTTGTAATTACGATCATAACGGATGCCCGTGATCGAGGATGCAACGCTGCGATTGCCAGTGAGTGGATACGTCTTCTTTACGAAGCCAGTGCCCGCGACGAGATCAAACTCGCAAAGAATCAGGTTACCGACACTCTTGCCCCAGAACGTGTTCGTCCCGGGACCCCAGTCAATGCCAAGGCGCGCGAATTTGTCCGGAGCATCCGGAATGGTGATTGCCGTGGACGTGAACTGGCCATACTCGTTGGCCTGCAGGATCGCAACGGTCCTGCTGGACTTGTTATACGCACCGGAGCCAAGAATAATCTGCGCGTTGGTCAGGTTGCCTCGGACCGCCATCGCAATACCCCAGGTAACATCAGCCGGCGTTTGGCCATTGCCGGGATCGCCACTGTAAAGCGACGGACCCACCTCACCAATGGTCGGGTTCGGGCCGTCATGCAGAATCCCATCAATCCTGAAAGGATTGCTGACGGTGTTCGCGCTCAGGTTGCAAAGATACACGGTACCGTCATCCGCCACGTCCACTTTGTTCCAACCGCTGCTGATCGGCAGCAACGGAGAGTAATCAATGTAATGCTTCTCAGCGCCGGTGGTGCCGTCGAGCACAACGATCATGTTGGTGGGAATCTGCCGCGTCAGCACAATGACGTTGGTGTTCACCGGATTGATGGCAAGCCCGTACACCGTGTAGTTGGTCGGAACGTAGGGACGGGTCAGAGCTTCAATCGTCCAAATGTTGTCATACTGCGCGGTGCGGTTACCACGCACCGGGTTTGAAACCAAAGCAGGGTTGCTGGTCGCGCTCCCGGACGAGTTCGTCGCCACCAACCGGTAAGATCCCACATCATTTGTCGAGACGCTCGGCAAAACCAGACTGTTCGCCGTGGCTCCGGGAATATCCACACCCTCGAACTGCCACTGGTAATATAGTGGCTGAGTTCCATAGGCATTTCCCGTAAGCACCCAACGCGCACCCTCCCATAGGGAGGGCGTGTTCGCCGGATGCGCAACGAACTGCGGCGGGAAAATAATTCCACCGTGTAACGTGTAAGCTTGAATTCCATTGTTTGTTTCGAGCGCGAACAACAGGCCATCTTTCATGTACATAGCCCCTACGAAGTTGCCGTTCGCATTGGCAGCCGGCATTGCCTTGCTAACATCCGTCTGAATGGGATTCGCCGGATTCGAGATATCATAAAGCATGAGCTTGTGGTTGGTCGTGTCGATGATAGCCAGAAGGTTCTTTGTCAGGTCAACCGCCAATGGACCACCAGGAGTCAATACGGTGCCCCCCGGCAGGGTGTAAATCGGCACGTTTAGATTCACTGTCGCGGTTCCGGCCCCGATGTTCAGGCTGTAGCGCTTGAGGTTCTTGCTAGGCTGTTTGGCCCAGAAGGTGTCTCCATCGCCCCAGGCCAATCCCCAACGAGTGTCGGATGCATCGCCATCTGTCGTGATTTTCTGCGCCGTAAACGTCAACCCGTCGGTCGTCGTCAGCAACGCCATCTTCTGGTTCAGAGTACCCAGCAGGATTTGGGTCCCTGCTCCAGTTCCACGAATCGCCATGGAATCACCAAAACGGTGTGGGCTGGCGCCATTGGTGTCGCCAAGTGAGGGATCGCCAACATAAGCTACAGTCGGCATCGCTGACTCATTCGCCCACCGGTAAAGCTTAAAGGGTACTATAGGATTCGTGGCCGCGGTCGTCAGGTTGCAGACGTAGATTACACCGTCTGCGGTCACGCTTACCATGTTGATCGGGAAGGTGCCGTTCGTAATCATGACGGAATCGTAGGGCAACGTTCCCAGAGTCGCTCCCGTCGCGCTGTCCAGGATGTAAATCGCATTGGTCTGCCCTGGCAACGGAGATCGGCTCGCCACCAGCAGGTGCCCTGTAACAGGGTTATAGGTCATGCCGCGAGTCAGGTGATTCGTCGGATTAATGAATATGTCCGGTGCTGCGGCTATGCTCCATGTGTTCGTAAGGGCATAGGTCTGGGCGTTGAGGCTTTGGACAAGTCCAACGCCGGCAAACACGAGCGCCAGAAGAAGCGTTCTTAGGATCAGTATGGGTTTTTTGAGAGGAGTTTGATCTGGTTTTTTCATAATTTGTCCTACGGTCTCCTTGTTTCTACCGGAAGACTGCCCTCCCCGGCAATGACGCATATGCGTCATTGTGCCCATTTCGGTGCCATGCGCTATATTAGGGTGAATGAACTGCAAAGGAAGCAATACGCCTGGCTCGCCAATCCCCGACGCAGAAACTCGCGCTCGGCGCGGTTTCACATTGATCGAACTGCTGGTTGTCATCGCCATCATCGCAATCCTGGCAGCGATGCTCCTGCCCGCGCTTTCCCGCGCCAAGTCGAAGGCGCAGACCATTCGCTGTCTGAACAACGCGAAGCAACTCCAAATCGCCTACGAGCTATACGCCACAGATAACGGTGACCGGCTCATGGACAATTCCGTTACCGGCGTGGTCAGCCCCGGTGTCAAGGCATGGATTCAGGGCAACGTTCAGGATTATACTGCCGGCTACGAGGACCACCCCAAATTGGGAGTGCTCTTCCCCTACAACGCTTCCCTCGGCATTTACCGGTGCCCGTCCAGCAAGGCATTCGTGCGCGGATCGGGTTGGGGTGGTGGCGTGCAGGTCCCTCATAACCGCGCCTATTCGGTCTCCGTCTGGCTCGCGGGCAGCGTCAACGTCTCGAACATCGTCATGAAGTACTCCGGCGTTCGCAACCCGTCCCGCACCTCGGTTTTCATCGAGGAGAATCAGGTCAGCATTGATAATGGAGCCATCGGTTTTCAACGGCTAGGGCAGCCGTTGGTTTGGAACCTTCCTTCCAACCGGCACGATAGCGGATGCAGCTTTTCTTTCCTGGACGGTCATGCCGAAACGTTCCGCTGGCGCGGCCCGCGCCTCCGGGAGCTCAATGCGCAATACGGCGCGGACGACTCGCGTTCTCAGCGTCCCAGCGCCGGCACAAACCCGCTCCACAGCCAGGCTTGGGATCCCAATGACGTGGATCACATCAAACTGGCGGAAACAGCGCCTGAACTTTGATCCGAGAAGCTTGGCGCATTGCGCTGGACAGTTTTTTCCAATGACGCGTACGCGTCATTGTGCCAGGGAGGTAACCGTGGTTTATCGTGGGGAAAATGAAAAGCAAGCCGGATAGTATTCTGCGCTCGCCGACATGGCGCCGGCGGCCCTCGGGCCGCCGGGCTTTCACTCTCATTGAACTGCTGGTGGTTATTGCCATCATCGCAATCCTGGCGGCCATGTTGCTGCCGGCGTTGTCCCGCGCCAAAATGAAGGCTCAAACCATTCGCTGCATGAGCAACACGAAGCAACTGCAGCTTGCGTACGAGCTCTATTCGACAGACAACGGGAACAACGTCATGGATAACTCCGTCACCGGAGTGGCCAGCCCCGGCGCAAAGTCCTGGATCAAAGGCAATGTCCAGGAATACACAAACGGCTACGAAGACCATCCCAGGGAAGGCGCGCTGTTCGCATACAACTCATCGCTTGGTATCTACCAGTGCCCGGCAAGCAAAGCCTTTGTTAAAGGCGCCGGTTGGGGCGGAGGAGCCCAGATCCGGCACAATCGCAGCTATTCCGTCTCCGTCTGGCTCGGCAGCAATTTGACTCCGCCCGATCTGATCGCGCAGAAATACTCCGCAATTCAGAATCCATCAACAACCTCGGTCTTTATCGAGGAAAACCAGATCAGCATTGATAACGGCGCCATCGGTTTCAACAGAACAAACGTTTCTGGCGTCTGGAATCTTCCCTCCAACAGGCATGGTGACGCCTGCAACTTATCTTTTCTGGACGGCCACGCCGAGACGTTCCGATGGCGCAGCGGCCGCCTCAAGGAATTGAACACGCAATACTCGGCCGACGACTCAAGGTCGCAACGCCCTTCAGCCGCAACAAATCCGCTCCACAGCCAGCCCTGGGACGCAAGCGACCCCGATTTCTTCAAGCTCGCCCTGACCGCGCCCGTGCTTCATTAGGG
>CAYNZC010000088.1:0-6601 GCA_964401575.1 uncultured Verrucomicrobiota bacterium | reverse complement strand
TGGGCATCCCTCCCCGCCCACAAGGTCCCCAGCACAGGCCGTCCCGCAGGCGGCAACGAGGTTTTTATTGATGGCTCGGCGCGCTGGGTAAAGCTCGACCAGATGCTCTTCGTCCACTCATGGAGCGTCAAGCGCAAGCTTTTTATCCACCAGGAACATTTGGGAGATCTGGAACCGCGGCGAGCTGACCTCGAGCGGGCGGACTGAGTGAAGAGTTTTCTGACCGCCTGAAACCGCAACATTCGACGGCCCTGTGCCTGCAACAGCCTGTGGGCGAGCACACAAAAAAGCCGACATTCAGATTGCAAACAGCGCCACTGATTCACCAGACTCGAAGCCGTGCAACTCAAACCTCTCCGCATCAGCCTGATGCTCTGCGCCGGAGTGCTGACCATCCAGGCGGCCACTGATTTTGGCCACGCAGATTTTAGCCACCCGGATTTCTTTCCCATTCTGCCATGGAGCCCGGTCCATCAATGGGACGGATCGGCCCGCGACAACCGGATTCATGGGCTTGCCAGCATCGCAGAGTGCGGTTTTAACATGGCCGGTTTTGTCCATGCAAAGGACCTTCCCGAGTGCGAACGACTGGGACTCGGCGCCATCCTGTTTCCCGCCGCCGCCGGATTGTCCGCGCGGTATCATCGCGAGTGGTCACGCCTGAGCGACGAGGAAATCGATCTCCGCGTTAAAAAGATCATCGAGGCTTCGGGATCCAGCCCGGCAATCGCGGGTTACTTCATCGCGGACGAACCGGGGCTTGGCGCCTTTCCAGCCCTTGGCAAAGCGGTCGCAGCCGTCAGGAAATACGCACCGGGTAAATGGGCATACATCAATCTGTTCCCTAATTACGCAACATTGGGCGCCACCAACACGTCGCAGTTGGGCGCCGCCACTTACGAGGATTACCTGGAACGCTTCATTTCCCAGGTGCGCCCGCAGGTGCTCAGTTACGACAACTACATGGTGCAGTATTCCAACGACCTGGATTTGCACGACCGTGCTGCATCCTATTTTCTGAACCTGGCGCAGGTTCGCCGCGCCGGAATAAAGCACAACCTGCCGTGCGTTCAAATCGTAGCTTCCAACCAGCTTCGGCGGGGACGTCCGATTCCCACGCCCGCCAACCTGCGGTTGCAGGCTTACACTACGCTGGCGGCCGGATACCGTGGCGTGAGTTGGTACAATTATTACGGGAGGCAGTACAACTATGCTCCCGTGGATGCCTCCGGTCAAAAAACAGAGACATGGAATTACCTGCAAGCCGTGAACCGGGAGGTGCAGGCTCTGACCCCAACGCTCCGGAAGTTGCGAGCCAAGGGCTTTTATTTTACCGCTCCCGCGCCAGAAAAGAGTTTGCCCCTCCTGCCCGGCACAGTCGTAACAGGCATCACCTCCACCACACCCATGATGGCCGGCGAGTTTGAAAACAGCGCCGGCGAGGCTTGGGTGCTGCTGGTAAATCTGTCACTGGCTCAATCCGCCCGGTTCACTCTCCAGACGACCTCTACACGTTCGTGGGCCAGGGTCTCCGCTGTTGACGGGGAATTGAGGCCTTTCCAGGCCGATTCGGACGGCCACTGGCTAGCCCCGGGCGCGGGCGTCTTGTTGCGCCAAACAACGAATCAAACCGAACACTGAACCTGGAATAGACCCTGCATGCTTTTCTCAACTGCTTTTATGAAAAAGACTTCATGGACCCTGCTGGCTCTAGTGGCATCCACATGCCTCACATCAACCGCCGCCCCGTTAACCACCGCGTTCACCTACCAGGGGCGTCTGACCCAGGACACCTCTTTTGCCTCCGGAGTTTACGATCTGAAACTCACCTTGTACGATGCGGCCAATGGAGGCTCGATCGCAGGCGGTCCCGTAACAAACCTGGCCATCCAGGTGACCGATGGCCTGTTCACGACCGCGTTGGATTTCGGAAGGGTGTTCACCGATGAGAACAACAAGTGGCTCGAAATCCAGGTTCGTCCGAGCGGAGCTGGTCCTTTCATCCCACTAAACCCACGTCAGTTCGTTGGCGCAGCGCCATACGCGCAATACGCCCCAAACGCCGGGTCCGCCACGATGGCCGGCAGCGTTGTCAACGGAGCCATCACGACCTCGATGCTCGCTGATGGGGCAGTCACCACCGGCAAGATCGGACCGGGTGCTGTAACACGCACGAACATCGATGACGGCGGGAAAACTGCATATGAAGAGTTCCTCGGCCCGGCCGGAACAGTAGGCGTCGTCTCCACACCCCCGTTTCGCTCACTCGCTCTGTTCCCGGTTGCAACGGCGCCATCCATCGAGTTCCGTCTGAACGCCACCACCCTCGGAACGGTGGTCGGTTTCACTGGCCGGGAGGCGATGTCGGAACCGTACGAATTCGCGGTAGAGGTCACATTGCCGCATCCTGAGTTGACACCAGAAGCTCAGGTCGGCAGCCCAGCCCGTGTCCTCTTTGCCAGGAATGGCCGCTCGACCGTTTACGCGGGCCTGGTGACCGCTTGTGCGCTGGCATCCTACGACGGCACAAATGCGCTCTACACCTTCCGCATTCAGTCTCCTCTCTCCTTGCTCGCGCTTTCTTCCAATTACCGGATCAACCGGGATATTTCCGTTCCGGCTTTGGTATCGCAGCTTTACCAGGACAGGACGTCATTTCCCGCAACGCTTCCGCTGACGACCTATTCGCAAAAGACATCCATAACCCAAATGGGCGAAACGGACCTGAGTTTTGCCAGCCGCCTGCTCGAAGCGGAAGGCATCTTCTATTTTTTTGAACAGAGCGGCAATCCCCCGGCCCTGATCCTCGGAGACTCTCCGGCTTCCTACCTGGCTTCTGCGACCCCTTCTTTGCGGTATTACGGGGAATTCGGCCCGGGCGTCTCATCAGGCGCCGAGTTCATCCGGACTTTCCATAAAGCGACCCATCAATCGACGCAACAATCCACCCTCAAGAGTTACAACTTTCTGAACCCTTTGCTCTCGCTTCTCTCGCACGCGGAAAGCCCCGTTGGAACCGGTGAGAAGGTTTATTTCGGGGGCTATACGACCGCCTCTGAGGGCGATCGGCTTGCAGCCATTCGCCAGGAGCGTCACCATGCGGAACGCGCCACAATGGCAGGCTCAAGCACGGCGCCCGACCTGCGGCCCGGCCACACCTTTGTCCTGGACGACCGCACCGACTCCGAGCTCGGCGGCGCCTATGTTGTAACGGCTGTAAGACATGCCGCTTTTCGCCGGCTCACAAACAATGTTCCCACTTTCTTCTACGGAAATGAATTTGAGGTTATCCCTGCTGGAATCCCCTTCCGCCCAGCTCTCAAAACGCCCAGGCCAAACACCCCGCCCCACACGGCAGTGGTAACCGGTCCGGCCGGGGAGGAAATTTATACCGACTCCCAGGGTCGCGTGAAGGTGCGTTTTCACTGGGACCGCTACAGCCCCGATGATGAAACATCAAGCGCCTGGGTGCGGGTAATGACTCCCTTTGCGGGCAAGGGCTGGGGCATGCACTCGGTTCCGCGCGTGGGAGAAGAGGTTGTCGTCTCCTTCCTGAACGGTGATCCTGACGACCCCGCCATTACAGGCGCGCTCTACAACGGACGGAACAATCCTCCGTATTCGCTCCCGGACGACAAAACCCGGAGTGGCATCAGGACCCGCTCATCCCCGGGCGGAGCGGGCTACAACGAAATTCGTTTCGAAGACAAGGCCGGTCTCGAGGAGTTGTTCGTAAAGGCGCAGAAGGATCTTGGTATTCATGTCGGCCACGACACGACGGTCACAATCACAAACGACCTGGCATTATCCGTGGGCGGCAACGCCAGTTTCGGAGTTGCCAATGATTTTGTGATATCGGCCGGCCGTGGCATCGGGATGAATGCGCCAAACAACCCGTCCGTCGCCCTGAATGTTGGCGGCACCGTGGCAGCCACTCTGTTTCAGGGTGGTGGCGCCGGATTAACCAGTCTGCCCGCAGGGGCGCTCACAGGCGCCATCAGCGATGCACGCCTATCAGCGAACGTTGCCCTGCTTGGCTCGTCTCAGACTTTCACTGCGCCAAAGACCTTTGCGGGCGTAACGACTTTGAACAATGTCGTCCAGGTTCATCAAAGTGTTTTTATGAACGATGCGGAAATCCAGTTTCGAGGCGACAGGTTCCACGGTCTGGGCTGGTACGGCGATCCGAAGTTTTTCAACGGCGTGAACGTGAACGGTCCGGTGCTTTATGGAAACTCCGGAGGCGGGCTGGGCACGGTGGACGGCGCCGCCACCAACCTGGTTGCTGTTTGGACTTCGACGGGTAGGGTCGGGATTGGCACTGCCGTTCCCTCGCACCTCCTGCACGTGCATAGCACCGCAACAACAAACACCGTCCGCCTCACCGGGCCCGGGGTGAACGGAGCGGGAGCCAAAATCAATTTTGGCGATGCCGAGTATGTCAACCTCCACGAAGTAACCGACGATTGCCTCAGGATTCAGGCCACGCGGTTGGGCATCGGCCGCACACCCACCGCAAACAGACTCGAACTCGAGGGCGAGGCATCCAAAACCAGCGCAGGCGGCTGGCTCGCAAACTCCGATGCTCGTATCAAGACCGATATCCTCAGCATCACAAACGCCCTGAATACATTGAGCAAGCTGCGCCTGGTCAGCTTCCGCTATAACGATCCATACCGCGCGGCCCACCCATCCCTGGAAGACAGGCGGTATTTGAACGTTCTTGCGCAGGAATACCAAACAGTCTTTCCGGACGACGTCCGGGGCAGCGGTGAATACCTTTCCACCGGAGAGGAAATCCTTCAGGTTGATCCCTGGCCAATCACAATCTACACCGCCGCAGCCGCCCAGGAGCTTGGCCGAAAAGCGGAATCCCAGGGCCGCGAGATTCAAGAACTCAAAGCACAAAACGAAGCCCTCCAGCAAAGACTCTCCGCCCTGGAACGGCTTCTCGGCTCCGCAGCAGGAAGTAACTGAACCCGACAAGACACCCATCCATTAAAGCGCTGTCCAACCAAAGATAGCTCCAGTCTCTCTCCAGGCTATGTGGGCGGCTTTTTGCATCCAGGCGAAACTAATCCACTGTCCCGGTTTTATACACTGTGTCAGGTGCGCGTCCGATTCCGGGACAGTCGGGGAGAATGGTATGGCCGCCTTGCCGGTTGCAAGGCGCGGGGTCCGTTAAAAAACGGATACTCCGCAGGGCCTTTCCCGGTTGCGAGGGCGGACGCAAATCTGATACATGTAAGGATGCGGTTGGCAGAGGGCAATGAGTGAACCGAAGCAATAATAATAACCGCCCTTTGCCGGGTTCACGCCGCAGAAAAACGAAACAAATGAAAACCAATACCTCCAGAAGCGGGGGATTCACACTGGTGGAAATCATGATTGTTGTGGCCATCATCGGCCTGTTGGCGACGATCGCGATTCCCAACTTTGTCCGAGCCCGCACCCAGGCACAGATGAACGCCTGTATCAGCAACTTGCGCCAGATTGACGGCGCGGTGCAGACATGGGCGCTCGAAACCAAGCAGTCGGACGACGCCCAGGTGGCCTTCACAGCGATTGCGCCATACCTCAAAAACGCGGTGGTCTGCCCCAGCGGCGGCAAGAACTTCGGCGACAGCTATAATCTTGGCACTGTGGCAGATAAGCCGACGTGCAAGAAATCGCCCGATACGCACAAACTGCCCGACGACACGCTCAACTGAACGTCGGCATCACTTGAACTCACAGAAGCCCGGGACCGTAATCCCGGGCTTTTGCTTTTCGTGGATGATACGACACACCGCTTCGATAGGTCGTTACTCGAGACAAACCCCCGTTTAGAGGTTTCCTGTTCTCCCCGCCTCTCACAATCATCTCTTGGCATTCGATGTGCTACCTCACGACCTGCGGTTGCGACAGGCAATCAGTGAACGGAAAACGTCATAATCATAACCCGCCTGCCGCTTCGTTCACGCCGCAATAGAAAAGGTCAGATAGAATGAAAAGAACAGCTCGTAAGTCAGGTTTCACCCTCGTTGAAATCATGATCGTTGTCGCGATCATCGGCCTCCTGGCCGCCATCGCCATCCCGAACTTCGTGCGCGCTCGTGAGACGTCGCAGAAGAACGCCTGCATCAATAACCTCCGCCAGATTGATGGCGCAGTGCAGCAATACGCCCTGGAAAACAAGTTGGGCACCAACACCACCGTCACGTTTGCTGACATCGACGACTATATGAAGAACGAAGTTCTCTGCCCGCAAGACGACGCCGAGACATTCGCGACCAGTTACGGTACTTCGCTGTCCGTCAGCGAAAAGCCCACGTGCCTGATCAACACGGAAGACCACGAGCTCCCTGCCGACACCAGGGCCTCAACCACGCCATAATCAATATCATCTAACACGACAAACAGGCCCCGGCTTACCGGGGCCTGTTTGCTTTTTAGCGCCGAAACAAAAACATTGCTCCCCTGGGAGACGGCACCAAAAGTGCTCCTGTTCTTTCGTCCGTCGCATGGATAAGCCGCTATGAAAAAAAACTTTCAATCGAAGTCGGGTTTTACCCTGGTCGAAATAATGATCGTCGTAGCCATCATCGGCCTACTCGCCACG
>CAYNZC010000087.1:0-18093 GCA_964401575.1 uncultured Verrucomicrobiota bacterium | reverse complement strand
CGCCGCTGCTGCAGCGGTGCATGACCCGACCAGGAAGAACAATTTCACACTCACCGGGTCATGGTACCTGTCTAAACAACCGCCACAAGACTGTTTTTTTAATCATTTTTTTACCTTTAATAGTGCATCCGTCCCTGGGCGTCTCTTAACTCGCATTCGTCCGGTTCGACCTGCATCTGCTTCGAGAGCCCGGCAATTAGCGATTGACTGGGGGGCGCGCGGAGTTAAGACTGCCTTCATGGCACCGAGGATGCGATTATCGTTTTCGGTGCTCCAAGACATGTAATAAGGCGCTGTGATCGACAGGATGAAATCGTCTTTAGCGATGTGGCCCGCATCGAATTCGTCAACAGACCGGCTGAGGCGTGACATTCCCGGACGCAAGAATTGGAAAGGATCCTATGAGACACACGACTGACAAGGCACCAATGATGTGGGCGGCACAAAAACACCCCGTGCGGTTTTTGCACCTGCTTTTTGGCCCGGCACTGCTGCTGGCAGGTTTGACGGGGACCTTCAGCGCCGATTCTTCCGCGGTGCAATTCCAGGACATCTTTGTGGCTGGCACCGGGGGCTATCATACCTACCGGATCCCGGCGATTGTGACTACCACCAACGGAACTCTCCTGGCGTTTTGCGAGGGCAGGAAGAACAGCAGAGGAGACACGGGAAACATTGACCTGCTCTGGAAACGGTCCACGGATGGCGGGAAGAGTTGGTCCGCGCAACGCGTTCTCTGGGAGGATGCCGATAACGTCTGTGGGAATCCGGCTCCGGTTGTGGATCGCATCACCGGGGAGATCTGGCTGCTTCTTACATGGAATGCGGGTTCGGACAGCGAGAAGCAGATCATGGATGCGGCGGGCAAAGACACGCGGCGGGTGTTCGTGAGTCGCAGCAATGACGATGGACGGACCTGGGCGACTCCCCATGAAATTACTCGCGACGTGAAGAAGCCCCAGTGGGGATGGTATGCCACCGGTCCGGTGAACGGCATTCAGACGGTTCGAGGCCCGAAACCGGGGAGACTGGTTGTCCCCTGCAACCACAGCGATTTGTCAGCGTCCGGAAGCCATCCAATCCGGAGCCATGTCATCTATTCCGACGACCATGGGCATACGTGGAAAATCGGCGGCATTGAGGAAGAAATGACCAACGAGTCCACCCTCGCAGAACTATCCGATGGGAGATTGCTTCACAACATGCGCTCCTACCATAAGAAGAACCGACGCGCGATTGCCTGGAGTGAGGATGCCGGAATTACGTGGACGCCTGTGAGGCTTGACGAGGCGCTAATCGAGCCCGTATGCCAGGCGAGCCTGCTTCGCTACTCGTGGCCGGGTCCTGGTTCAAAAAGCCGGCTTCTATTTTCAAATCCCGCCAGTCAAAAGCGGGAAAAAATGACCGTTCGTGTCAGCTACGACGAAGGCCAGACGTGGCCGGTGCTCCGCGAATTGCACGCGGGGCCCTCTGCCTATTCCTGCCTGGCTGCTCTGCCGGACGGAACCGTGGTCTGCCTTTTTGAGCGCGGCACGACCAACGCCTACGAGAGAATTGTTCTGGCTACATTTGGCATATCCGCTCTTGAATCGTATGGGAAATGATAATGCGTCTGGCGTCTCTTCGGGGGCTGTGAACCGAGCTGCGCAAGCGCTTGTTGGGCGGGCCTGGCTCACGGTAGGGTTGCTCTGGCTGGTGGCACTGCTAAACTACCTGGACCGCCTGATGATCACCACCATGCGCGACCCCATCAAGGCGGACATCGTTATGACGGACGCGCAGTTCGGTCTGCTGACCTCCGTGTTTTTGTGGGTGTATGCGGTTGTGAGCCCTTTTGGCGGGTATCTTGCCGATCGGTTCAGCAGAAGCCGCGTCATTGTGGGCAGCCTTCTGATCTGGTCAGTGGTCACATGGCTGACCGGACACATGCGCAGCTTTGAGGGGCTTCTCGTGGCTCGTGCCTTCATGGGGATCAGCGAGGCCTGCTACATGCCGGCGGCTCTGGCTCTCATTGCCGACTATCATCCCGGTCCTACACGATCCTTCGCGACAGGTGTTCACATGAGCGGCATATATACCGGCGCGGCTCTTGGCGGGGTCGGCGGATACATCGCAGAGCATTTTGGGTGGCGGGCCGGTTTCAGTCTGTTTGGCGCCTTTGGTGTAATCTTTGCGATATGCACCGCATTTCTATTGCGGGATATCGTGGCCATGGCTTCCGGCTCAAGCGCGGTAAAGCGTTCTTCGGAAGCGGAGGAAATGCGTGCGGTGACCGTTCTGAGAGGTTTGTTCGGCCAGCCGGCGTTCCTGCTGCTGTTACTGGTCAACGCCCTTGTTGGGATCGTGAATTGGGGTATCTATGGCTGGCTGCCAACTTACTTGAAGGATCATTTCAAACTGGGCCTTGGCGCGGCGGGGATGACCGCTACGGGCTATATCCAGGTCGCCTCGTTCTTTGCGGTGCTGGCCGGTGGTTTCTGGGCGGATCGCTGGAGCAAGACAAACTCGCGTGCCCGGGCCCTGGTTCCGGCGATTGGTTACTGCGCTGCCGCTCCGTGCCTTTTTCTTAGCGCGAGCACCGATGTTCTGCCACTGGCCATCGCGGGGCTGATTGTTTTTGGGATTGGACGGGGGTTCTTTGATGCCAATCACATGCCCATCCTTCGCTACATTGCCGACCAACGGTACAGCGCTACCGGATTCGGCTTTTTGAATTTCATCAGTTGCACAACAGGCGGCATCATGATTTTCGCCGGGGGCTGGTTGAAAGACAGCCACGTGGATCTCTCGCGCATTTTCCAATTCTCGGCCTTCGGACTGTTTCTGGTGGGGCTGCTCCTGTTCGCGATGAGGCGCCGCCGTGAGGCTAAAAACCTCGTTAACTGAGGGCGGAATCTTTGGGTTCATGCATAAACAGGTCGTATCGCGGATCTCAGGCCCCTGTAGCGATCGAATTGCTCATTGTAATAAGCTGCCCGGTGGGGATCGGGTTGATAGCACTCTGCCATTTTGACCCAATCCGCGGCGATGTCTCGCACAGTGCGTCCGGTGTCAGCCGAGCAGGCGAGGATTGCCGCCCCGAGGCAGCCCGCCTCTGAGATTTCCAGCTTTATCAGAGGTTTCCCGAGGACATCTGCCTTGAGTTGGTTCCACGCGGCGCAACGCGCGCCGCCGCCGATGGCGCGCAGTTCCTGAAGCGGGCAGCCAGCCTGTTCAAGGATTTGCAGGTTCAAACGCATTTCCATTGCCACACCTTCCAGCAGCGCGCGGATCAACTCGCCCCGTGAGGTGGACAGCCGCAGTCCGAGGATGACCCCTGGCGTGTCGCAGTCAAAGTGCGGGGTGCCGGACGGTGTCCAGTAAGGGAGCACGAGGAGTCTTGTGGGAACTGCCGGCATCTGCGCAAGAACTTCCTCGTAAGAGGACGCTTCGGCGAACTGATTGCGAAACCATTTCAAAATGTTTCCACCCGTCAGACTGAAGGCCACAGTGGTATAAAGGCCTGCGGCAGCATGGTCGTAAGTGCAAAGGTTGTTCACTCGAAGAGTTTCGCTGAAGATGGCCCTGCTGAATGCGGGCGTGATGCAATCTACCGTGCCGGTGGCATAAACGGCCGTGCCATTTCGGATGATGCCCGCGCCGAGCGCCCCGCAGGGCTGGTCATGCCCTCCGGCCACCACGAGTGTGCCGTCCCGGGTTCTGCCCACAATCGAGCCTGATGGGAGAGGCCGCGCGAACAGTTCACTTGAGAAACCGGCAGCGTCCAGTATTTCCGGGCTCCATTGGTGCTTGCGCACGTCGAAGAGCATCGTGCGTCCTGCCAATGGCCAGCCGATTGCCGGCTCCAGTCCCAGTCGGAGGTGCAAAAGATCCTCGAAGCATAGGAATTTTTGGGTGTTCGACCACACCTCGGGCCGGTTTTGTTTCAGCCAGAGGAGCTTGAACAGGGTGAACATAGGATGCGCGGTGTGGCCTGTGATCTCGTACAACCTTGATTCACCGAACACTGAAGGCCATTCGCGGGCGATTTTCGCCCCACGCGTGTCGGAGGAAATCATGGCGTTGCATAGGGGTTGACCGTGCTGCGACACCGCTGTGAACGCTTCTCCCTGGCTGGAGACAGCCATTGCGCGGATCTGAAGGCCGGAGGATTTCCCTGCTTCATCAATGACATCGAGACATCGCTGAATGACTTCAGCAGAATCCAACTCGGCGCCGCCGTCAGAAGAGAACCGAACGTCATAATCGCGTTGTGCCAGCGAGGCTGTGCGGCCCAACTCGTCAAAGGCGGCCGCCTTGCACCCGCTGGTGCCGATGTCGATTCCAAGGTAGCCCCGCATGTGATCCTCTAGAGAGCAATGGGCCGGACGCCGGTTTGCTGACAAAACGCTATCAAGTCGTCGTACAGGTGCGCTCCGTAGCCGAGGCAGGCATATTCGTTGCTCCATGCTTCCACCAGGGCGTCCATGTCGCAATGTGCGGTGACGAAAGCGTGCGGCCAGAAGGGAATCCCGCATTCGAGTCGCCGCTGTTTCAGGGTATCCGCCGGCGGGGTGACGATGCTGCATCGGGTGATGACCATTTCGAAATGCCCGGCCGATCTGCCGAGCCGTGCCAGGACTCCTTCGCCCGGCTTGCATACGAGATCTACCGAAATGCCTCCGGCGTCCCCTTCGGTCGGGATGCCGTGTTCTGCAAACTTAGCCGGACCCAGTTGCGAACCGAGCGCGGGCGGGCAGGCGCCATCCCCGATAATCTTGATTTCGCGATTGGCTTTGTCGATGTGTTGAAGGTCTCCGTAATAGACTGGTTCAGGGCTCAGATCCGTCAGGAGCTTTACCGTGAGGGCGGTATTGAAGTCGCTGAGGGTGGAAGTGCCAATGCGGTCGTTTAGCATCAGGCTTTGAGCAAAGCAAGTGGCGGTGTAGGCGTCGCCGAGGCCAGGGAAGGACTGGATTGTGTAGAAATCCCACGATTCACGCGCGAGGATCTTTTTGAGCGCCAAATACAGCCGGATGGAGCGGTCTGCCAGATCCCCTGAAGGAATCGGCTGGCTGAAAAGCGGCTGAAGTCTCGCCCGCGCCCTTTGAAGGTCCTGGGTACGGATAGAGCGGGCGGTCTCCATCAGTTCCGTCGTGTCCCTGGAGTCAATGTCGATTCCGAACATGCGCATCCATTGCGAGGGATCCGCTACGCCGCAGGTTTGGCCCATGCCGCGCCCGCCAAACGCGCCAATGGTGCTGAGGTTCAGAAGGTTCTTTTCCATGCTCCCACGGCAGTAGGCACGGATGGATTGAACATCCCCTGCTGCGGCGCCATAGACGAACTTGTGTGGGATTCCGATTTCCTTGAGCGCTCCGTGCATGACGAGGCCGCCTACGGGGCGCCAGCCCTGGGAGCCCGGATGCGTCCAGAGGACTATTCCCTTGCCGGTTGCGGCGAAGTCGCGGAGCGAGCTGGCGAGGTGCGCGGCCCACACCCAGGTGCCTGAGAACAAAACAATTGCGTCCAGGTCGTCCATTTTTTTGAACCTGGAAAGGCACTGCATGGCTTCCGGTTTCGAGGCGATCACAATGTCGTGCCGCACAACGTTAAGCCCCACTGATGCGAGGGACTCCCGGGCTTTGCGGACAACTGAGTCGTCTATGAAAGGCTGCCCCATGGGATCCTTGAGGCCATCCTTGTGAACTCCGTAAACGATGAATCCAACTTTGGGTTTTCTCATACTGTTTTTATTGAAGTGACCGGTCCTTTTTCGCGGCCAAGTTGATGTTTTAGTCCGGGTATGATCCGTAGGGCATTTTCGCTGTAGATTTTGGCAAGCACATCATTCGGAAGTCCAAGGCCGCAGACACGCCATCGGTGTCTGCCGAACGTTCCGTCGTAATCCGGAGGTATGAAGTACTCATCAAAAGTCTCCAGGAACCGGAAATGGTAACGGTACATCTCGATCGAGGCGGGCATGTCGGTTCCAAAAAGAATTCGGTTCGCGTGGCGGATCATGAACTCGCGTGCGGTGTAAGGCTGTCGGCCGAGTTCATCCGTTCTTGCTGAGAAATCAATGAACACATTGGGGAAAGTATCGAGCAGTTGAGAAACCAGGGCGAGATCTTCCGGGTAGTTCGCCACGTGCGGCAGGATGAAGGTGGTTGCAGGATGATTCCGGATCAGATTGTCCCGGCGCTCGAGCAGTTCCTCTTTTGAAGGGAACCTGGAGCGGTCATGAAACTTCCAGGACGGGTATTTCTGAAGTGTGTCGTAGTGCTCATTATCGGGCGTCGGCGGTTGAAAAAAGCCGTATGGGTCCGATTGGTGAATCAAGACGGGTGCCTTCAGTCGCGCACAAGCCTGCCAGATCGGGGCAAAGCGGTCGTCGTCCACCCGGAGCAGGGCGCCTTGAGAATCCCGAAGGCAAAGCCCGAATTCCTTCAAGAGCTTCAAACCGCGCGCCCCTCTGCGGACGTGGTCTTCAAGCGTTGCGACACAGGTGTCAACAAAGGCGTGGCAATCGGAGAACAAGGGCTGATCGAGCGGTTTGTTGAAGGCGGACATTGTGAATCCGTAGAAACGTCCGGGAAAGCGTTTGCACACCCGCTCGAAAAAACCTTTGATATCTCCAGGCCCGAACGTGTAGCCGCCGGCTTTCCAGGTCAGGATGGTGTTTGCCGTCAGGTCGCAGTAGGCAAGCACTCCGACATCGTCCATCACTTTTGCGATGCGTTCAGCGTCAGTCCAGTTGCCCCAAAGGTGATTGTGCGCGTCGATGACGGGAAACCTTGCTCGCGCCGGCTCGTGTTGGGCTGTTCTCAGGTAACTCCCGGGGCATGGTGTCATGCGCTTTAGGTTGGGCTGGTTGGCGCAGAACTGCAAGCCCAAGGAAGCGCAAAACCCGAGCTCAACGTTTCCTGTGCCTGGCCATGAAAGTGCAGTCGTCGCAGGCCAGGTCCTCCGCCCGTTGCCGTGCCAGGAGTGCGCCGTAAACCCGGGCGTCACGTGCCATCATCTCCAGGCGGCCCTCGAGGCTTTTGGCGATGATGGTGCCCCGAGCCACATCCTCCTTCTCCGCAGCCGAGGCGGAGTAGGGCAGCACCCACGCATAGCACTGACGCGCGATGGTCCGGAATTGGTCAATGGCGGTAAGTCCCTTCTCGTGGGAAGAAACGACCGGCACAAACAGTTTTCCGGCAAACTCCTGCCAGAAGTGGTCGAGAAAATTCTTCATAACGGCGCTGATGGCGCCATGGTAATCGGGGGTGCCCAACACAAAGACGTCCGCGCGGTTCACTCGCTCCTGCAGGGCAGCGTACCAGGGGAGTGCGCGGCTGGTGTCCGGGTTGAAAAGCTCCAGTTTTTCAACCCCGAGGTCCAGCCAGTCAACGGCACAGCCCGATTTGCTCAAATGGTCCGTGATCCGTTGCAGGACAATTCTTGTTACGGATTCCTTTTTAAGACTTCCTACAACTGCCATGACCTTTGGTCCCGGATTCGACATGACGGCAAGGTAGCAGGGCCAGCCCCGGCTGTCTAATTTGCCACACTGCGCGGCTGCTAGCCAAACTGCGGATTGTGGGCGAGTGTGGATGTGAGCCGCGAAGGCTTAACAGATTCCGGGCTTTGTCCATGCCCCTCAAATTATGAAACACATTTTGGTTGTCGCCTTGGCCGCCTGTTTTGCGGCCATTCAAATTCACGCCGGTTTTCTGGATGCACTCGGGCTGGCAAAGCCCCGGACGAACAGTGCCGGGTCCGCCGCCGTCTCAACGCTCTCCAACGACCAGGTTGCTCAGGCCCTGAAAGAGGCACTCGGGGCAGGGGTGCAACGGGCCGTCACTCAGCTCGGGCGGGAAGGCGGCTTCATGGGGGACCTCAATGTGCGGATTCCGATGCCGGAAAACCTACGCACAGTGGAGCGAACTCTGCGCTCCCTGAAGCAGGACAAGCTTGTTGATGATTTCGTGCTGACCATGAACCGCGCGGCAGAGAAGGCTGTGCCGGAAGCGGCCGAGACTTTTTCAGCCGCAGTCAAGAGCATGACCATCGAGGATGCGAGGTCCGTGCTCATGGCAACCAACGATGCCGCCGCTCAGTATTTCCGCAGATCGACGGAAACAAACCTGTATGAAAAGTTTCTGCCAATCGTTAGGGAAAGCACGCAGAGTGCAGGCGTGACCGCAGCTTATAAGAGGCTTAGCGGGACGACTACCGGGCGCTTCGGGTCCGTGGGACGCGCGCTGGGTGGTGGCGATTCAGTGGATGTGGACGCTTATGTGACCCGCAAGACGCTGGACGGCTTGTTCAAAGTTGTGGCTGACGAGGAAAGACTTATTCGCGCAAACCCGGCAGCACGCACCTCACAACTGTTGCAAAAGGCTTTTGGCTCGGCAACGTCATCGGCGGGTGGCAAGTGAGGGCTGCGGCCTGGGGATTGAGGGGGATCAGGCTGCAAATCCTCAAGGTACGCTCGGTCACCGCTCCACCGGCTTGTGGCTCGCTGTGAGACAAGCCCCTCCGCGTTCCTGGAAATGCCTGTCGATACTGCACAGTGGTGAAGTATCATCTCGACAGGGAATCCTTCTGTGTTAAGCAATTGCCCGAATGGAATCGCTTATGAGTGCCGACCTTGTCCGAAAGACGTGCAAGATGTGTTGCATGGAGATACCGGAGGGAGCCCGGAAATGTCCCTTTTGTCAGCACTTTCAGACTCGCCTTTCAATGATCGTGCTGCACCCGGCTTTTTTCGCTCTGCTTGCCTGCGTTCCCCTGATCGCGTTGCTGGTTGTTTTTGCCAGAATATTTGACCAGGGCGAGGATTTCGCAAGCTACAGAGGCCAGATCCAAATCGCTGAGAGCCGGATGACTTTTGGCGAAACGAAGTCTGGCGGGACGGTCGTTGTGATGGGGATGATTACAAACACGAGTCCCGTGCCCTGGAAGGAGATTCAGTTTCATGCGGACTTTTTTGACCCGGAGGGACAGCGAGTCGATGTAGGGCAAAGGGAGGAATACTCTTTTTACCTTCCTGCCGGAGCGACGACATCCTTCAAGGTGTCGTTTCGACGTGAGTTTGCAGAGACCAATTATGCCAAACACAGCGTCCAGGTGCTGAGCGCAAAGGATGCAAGGGTGCGGTGGTGATGTATTTGAAAAGCTGGTGGACGTAATCCGCTGGTTTTTCAAGAGGTTGCAAAGGAAACGGCGGAGGGTGCCACTGCCCGTCCGCCGTCTCGTGATTGCAGCGTGGTTTTGACTCTGGAACAACAGCGCCTCACGGGCGCTTGCAAAAAATCAGAATCATGGAAACCATAAACCCGGGCCGCAAAGCGCAAGGAATCAGAAACTTACGCAAGGCCGCCGGGGGGCTTGCAGAATCCGGGAGCGCGGCGCGGGTTCACAAGAATTTGTCACGCTCGATACCGGCATATCTCGACCTAACTCTTCGGGTTGCCGGCATCTTTTGGGCCAGCCGTGGGCAACCAGCGCGTCAGCAGATCGTGGCAATTCAGGATTTTCTCCGCCAGGTCCGTGGGAACATAGAAATACTGGTTTGAAGCCTCGAAACCGAATCGAGAGTCCGACGTCTGAATATGGTGCAGGCGGCGGGCCAGTTCGATCTCGTCCTTCAGCGCGCATTCCATGCTGGCTCGATGCGGGGCGGCTTCTGCTGCTGTGCTTGCCGTTGCGAGGGCTCTTCTGGCCAGGATGAAGCGCGCCTGGTTGGCCGTGCTTCTGAAATGAATGGCTGCAGCTTCTGCGACGCGTCCTTCTGCTGCGAGGGCCTGGCGTTGGGCGGTGGATGCGGTTTCCACAATATGGCTGGCTGAGAGACGGAGTTCCTCGAGGGCGGAGGTGAACCCGTCTGCCATTTTTTCGAACTGTTGAACAAACACTTCTGGAGGATAGACTGCGCGCCAGGAGTCCAGGTCATCGTATGGAAATCCAGTCATCGTAGCCTTGTAGCCGGTAGGCTGCTCCCACATCAGGTTTGCCGGGCCAAGCTGCTGAGGGCCGCAGTAGAGGACTCCTCCGTTGTAGGGATACTCGCTGAAAGCGGTGCTGAACTGCTTCCATGCTTTGACGACCAGGGGCGCCAAAGCACTTCCAAAACGTCTTTCGGCAACCTGCCGCAAGGCATCCTCTGCCGAGCCGCTCGCGAGAGCTTCCCCGACGACTTCCAGGTTTACTGACGGATAGCCGCCCAGCGTCCAGCCGAGCATCAAGCCGCTGACTCCGCTCCTGTGTAAGTTTGCCGCGTGCCGGGCCACGTTCTCCACGGCGGGGATGTATGGCACGGTGGAAAGCTCCCATGTATTCCCGGCTTGTATCTTCGCCACGGTCTGGAGTCCGCGTTCTCTAGCTAATTCCCAGTGGCGGCGGGCACGAGGACCTGGGCCTACCGCGGATATAGAGTACTCGCCAACCTGTGTCTTAACCCCTCCGCGTTCGATCGGGATGCTCCACTCGCTCACGCTCTGGAACATTGTTCCGGGGGCGAGGCCTCGAATGGCCTCGGCGGCCCAGGCATCGTTCCAGCCCCAGTCCCAGGCAATAAGTTGGGCGTCGGAGCCCGCCTTTTGGATGCCTTGATGGAACAGATAATTGACTTCGGCGATGACCTCGGCGGCAGACCGGGCACCGCACCTGGGACACGTTGCGCCTCCGGAGCCGTGTGACCAGCAATTGGTGAGATTCTCAGAGGCTGTGATGCTGAAGAAGCCACCGAGTCCTGGGACTGCGCGACAGATTGACGCCACCGAATCCACGAGGAAACGCTGAACCTCCGGATGGCTGGTGCATAGAGTTGCATAGCCGGCTTCACTGATGCCCTTGATCTCCGGGTGGCTTTCAAAGAAACGGTGCGGCATGGATCGAGGCTCATTAAGGTAAAGAAAAACCCGCAGGCCGTGGCGAGCCGCCCGATCGACGAGCTTCCGCAAGTTTGCCAGGCGCGTTTGGGAACCCTTGCTCTGATCCGGATCCCAGGGAAACAAAGCCATTTTGTGAAGGACTGCCTGAAGCCAGATTCCATTGACGCCTGCCTGGGCCAGCCGCGCGAGGTAGCCCTCCGGGTATGGATCAGGGTCTGGCTTGAGCAACGGGTCGCCATAGAGCGCAAAGTAAGAATAACAAAACCTCAACCCGGCGATATTTCGGGCGGGGAGATTTTTCGCGGCCGTGGATGCGGGCATCCGTGAAAGCGCCGAGACGAATCCAAACAGCGGATCGGACGCCTCCGAAGCTCCCGCGGGAAATGTGTGTCGCATGAGTTGCGCAATCTCACGCACCCGATGGATGGCTGCGTCGTCTGGAGGCTGGTAACGCAGTGGCTCGCACTTGGGTTTGAGCCTGCCGAGCTTGATGAACAGGAAATCGTCTTCGCGCAAGGCGTAGTCAAGTTCCCCGGCGGTCATGCCGAGCAAATCCAACAATTGGCTGTAGGATAGCAGATGCCAATTACGCCGGATCATCGTGAGTTGGGAGCGTGCCTGCTGGTCGCGGCTAATGGCTGGTTGATTTCCAAGCCCCATCGCCCGCCCGAGACTTAGTATTTGCGAGGTTCTGGCGCCAACAACGCGGGCCATGCGTTTGGCAGGGACCAACTGCCAGTTTCGCCAGACAAAGGCATGCAAGCGATCCGGGAAGTGTGGCAAAGGAACCGGGACAGGCGCTGTTCCCTCCGGCAGGTCAGACACGGAAAAACCAGTCGTTCGACCTGTTTCAGCGCCAAAGGCGATCGGGGAAACTGTTCCCATAGCGAAGGCGCCGATGCCGATAGTTTCGATGAACGAACGGCGGGTTACCAGGTGTTGACCAGGGAGTAGTGGTGACTTGTTGCTCATAATGTACGGGGAAACACGCATCACCCGTTCCCGCGGCGCCTGCCTCTCCGGATTTGGCCCCGAGGGCTCTCGTGGTTCCGACCAAACCAATGGTCTTACGCTTCGGTGAAGTCGTGCTTCGCGTCAAATGTTATCATGGCGGCGTGGCCATCTGCAAACAGAGTTCCATTCGCTTTTCAGGGAGCCGGTTTGTGGCGCGGCAAGACAAACCCGAGTTGTTTAAGGGCGGGGCTGCCACGCATTCGACCGGGGTGCGGATGTGGATGCGCTCCAATTGCATTCCGACGATAAAACTGAAGCGGATGCACGACCGGAACCGGCAATGGGCTTTTGATGGGGGATCTGAGGGGGGTTCGTCTTGACTGTCCGGAGGCTTGTTGCTTCAGTTTAGCCATGATTCGTTCTCACCCTGCCGGGCTGCCCCGGATTTCAGCCTTCGTGCTGCTGGTGTCTTCGATTCTCACAGCCTCGAGTTGCCTGGCGGCGAAACCTTTGGTTCTGGTCGAGGCTGAGAGTTTTCAGACCCATGGTGGCTGGGTGCTGGATCAACAGTTTATGGATCTGATGGGGTCACCCTTCATGCTGGCTCACGGACTGGGCACGCCCGTAGCGGACGCAGAGACGGAAATCAAAATGCCCGAGGCGGGGAGTTACCGACTATGGGTGCGCACGAGGGACTGGGTCGCGCCATGGAGAGTTCCTGGTGCTCCAGGCAAGTTTCAGATTCTGCTGAATGGCAGGGCTGTGCCGGTGGTGTTTGGGACTCAAGGCGCCGAGTGGCATTGGCAGGATGGCGGCATGGTTGCGGTTGAGCGGCGTTGCAGGATTTCCTTGCGCGATCTCACGGGTTTTGAAGGGCGGTGCGATGCGCTCCTGTTTGCGCGAGATGCTTCGTTTGTGCCTCCGAACGGGCTCGAGGCACTGGCATTGTTTCGGAGCAAGACGCTCGGTTTGGGCGAGAAGCCAAAGTCTGCGGGACAGTTTGACCTGGTGGTTGTCGGCGGGGGGATCGCGGGAACCTGCGCGGCAGTGAGCGGCGCGCGTTTGGGGTTGCGCGTGGCTCTGGTGCAGGATCGGCCGGTGCTCGGAGGCAACAATAGTTCGGAGGTGAGGGTTTGGCTCGGTGGTGAAGTGAACCTGCCTCCCTACGAGCGAGTCGGGGATATTGTGGCCGAGCTGGAACCTGCCAGTCGTGCGCACTACGGGCCTTCAAACACTGCGAACCTATATGAGGACGATCGCCGGATTGCTCTTGTGCGCTCGGAGCGGAATATCCGGTTGTTTCTCAATCAACGGGTGAACGCTATTGAAACGAACGCGAACGGGATCCGGGCTGTGATTGCTCAGAACACCCTCACCGGTGAACGGACCCGGATTGCAGGGCGATTGTTCGCCGATTGCACCGGGGATGCAACGATAGGCGCCCTTGCGGGAGCGGATTTTGATGTGACCGATAAGCAGCACATGGGCCCGAGCAACCTCTGGCACGTCAAGGATACCGGGCAACCATCCAGTTTTCCGCGCTGTCCATGGGCGGTTGATCTCAGAGACAAAAGCTTCCCCGGTCGCAGGGAGTCGAATGCGAGAAGAAATCCCATCGAACGGCTGGGTGGCTGGTATTGGGAGAGCGGGTTTGATCGTGATCCGATCCAGGACATGGAATGGATTCGCGATCTAAACTTACGGGCGATGTATGGAGCGTGGGATACGCTCAAAAACGTGGACCATGTTTACCCGAACCACAAGCTTGCCTGGGCAGCCTACATTGCCGGAAAGCGCGAGTCGCGGCGTCTTCTGGGTGATGTCATCCTCTCGGCGAGCGATATTCAAGGCGGCCGGTCATTTGAGGACGGCTGTTTCCCGTGCACCTGGCCTGTGGATTTGCATACGCCACATCCTGCTTATCAAAAGGGACATGAAGGGAGCGAGTTTATTTCCACCTTCACCTCAGGGCCCAGGTATCAATACAAGAAACCGTATTGGGCGCCCTATCGCTGCTTGTACAGCCGGAATGTGGGCAACCTCTTTATGGCCGGGAGAGACATCAGTGTCACGCACGACGGCCTCGGGGCCGTGCGTGTGATGCGGACCGGGGGCGCCATGGGCGAGATCGTCGGCATGGCTGCTTCGATCTGCAGGCGACAGAATTGCCGTCCACGTGAAATCTATGAACAGCATCTCGACGCGCTCAAGGCGCTCATGGCACAGGGCGTTGGCAAAGAACGCACTCGTCAACCCAGCAGTTAAGCTTGCGCTGATTGCGCTGCCGGCGGTCTGCGCATGTGCTCCGGTAATGGCCGCAAGCTCCGGCTACTGCGAGGTGCGGATTGTCGAGCGCGGGACTGGCTGGCCTGTGCCGCTCGTGGAACTAAAAACAACACACGGAGTGCGGTTCGTCAGTGACAATGCCGGGGTGATAGCGTTGGATTTGCCCGAGCTTGCGGGATGCGACACGTGGTTTGATTTGCAAGGGCACGGATACGAGGTCCCGAAAGACGGTTTCGGCTATCGGGGAGTGCGGCTCAGGCTCGAGCCCGGAAAGACGCTGCGAGTTGAAGTTGATCGCAAAATCATCGCCCGTCGCATGGGGCGGATCACCGGTGCGGGTTTGTTTGGCGAAAGCCAGAAGCTGGGGCGTGATACAGACTGGCGCGAATCGGGCGTCCTTGGATGCGATAGCGTTCAGAACGCGGTTTATCATGGCAAACTGTTTTGGGCATGGGGCGACACCACCATTGCCCGGTATCCACTGGGCATCTTCGACATGACCAGCGCGACGACTGCGGTAGGGCCATTGGATTCCGTGGAACCGCCGCTCCGGCTTCGACTGAGCTATTTCACAGACGACAAGGCGCAGCCTCGCGCGGTGGGAAAGATGCCGGGGGCGGGTCCCACGTGGTTGAGCGCTTATGTATGCCTGCGGGACAAAACCGGGCGTGAGCGGTTGGTGGCTACATATGCAAAGATCAAGCCACCGATGGATGCCTATGAACGCGGGCTGTGCGTTTGGAATGACGACTCCGCGAGATTTGAGCCGTTGAAGGTGTTATGGACCAATTCTCCCGCGACATCCAACTCGCCGCCCATTCCGGACGGGCATCCCGCGTTCTTTACAGCCGATGGGAAAGAATGGGTCTTGTTTGGAAATCCGCTTCCCAATCTGCGTTGCCCGGCCACGTTCGAGGCGTGGTCCGATCCTTCGACGTGGGAAGTGCTGCGGTCGCAGGGCAGTCTGAAGGCGCCGGACGGGCAGTCTGTGAAGCCGCACAGCGGATCCATCGCATGGAATGGTTTCCGGAAACGCTGGGTAACGGTTTTCATGCAGGCCTTTGGCAATCCATCGGCTTTTGGGGAGCTTTGGTACGCCGAAGCAGACAATCCTCTCGGTCCGTGGGGCAGGGCGGTGAAGGTGCTGTCGCACGGGAACTACACATTTTACAATCCACGCATGCACCCGGAATTTACGCCTGCAACATCGCGGAATTTGTTTTTCGAGGGCACTTACACGGAAGACTTCGCGGACCGGCCACCGGTCACGCCGCGCTACAACTACAACCAGGTTCTCTACAGGCTGGATCTTGATGACCCGGCGCTTGAGCCTGCCCGGGAAGGGAATTGATTGGAGTCCATTGTCAAAATTCCTGTGAAGTCCGAGCGGCAGGCGATGGACTGGAGCCTTGTCCTGCTGAGCCAGGGGATTGAATCCAGAATTGATGCCGAGCCGGAAGGCACCGGGTGGCGACTCGAAGTGTTGATCGAGGACGAACAGCGCGCGCTGGAGGCGATTCGAAAGTACCGGCTCGAAAACAGGCATTGGATTTGGCCGAGGAAAGTGGTTTATCAAGGGCTGCTGTTCGACTGGTCGGCCCTGGGATGGGTGGTATTGATCTCCGTTTTTTTCTGGGCATCATCGCAGGCGCCCGTCCTCAAAGCGGCGGGTGTTATGGACACCGAAGCTGTCGGCAGCGGTCAATGGTGGAGGCTTTGCACGGCTATCTGGCTGCACGCGGATCCCGGTCACCTCGCCAGCAACGCGAGCATCGGCATTGTGCTCCTGGGACTGACCCTTGGTCTTTACGGGACCGGCACGGGAATGCTTGCGGCCTGCCTGGCGGGAATTGGTGGTAATGCGTTTGCGTGGCTGGTTGTTTCGACGCCGCATCGGAGTCTGGGCGCCTCCGGCCTGGTTATGGGATGCATTGGTCTTCTGGCAACGCGTGTGTTGCTCTCGAAAGGCGATAATAGATGGCGGCTGCTGCTGAGCAGCATGGCGGCTGCGCTGATGCTTTTTATTTTACTCGGTCTCTCGCCCGGCACGGATATAAAGGCACATGCGGGTGGGGCCGGTTCGGGCTTTATCCTGGGCCTGCTGCTGGCGCTGGTCGGACCCGGGCCGGAGAGCACGAGGTGGAACACGATCTGCGGAGCACTATTTTGCGCGTTGACATGCGTCTGCTGGGTGCTCGCGATGGCTTCCGCAAATCAGTCTTAAAAGGGCAGGGGATGCCGTTTTTTATCAGGGCACGTTCTCAGCCAGTTCCTTGAGCCAGACCGTTGCTTCTGAATCGCTTGGCGCGCGCCAATCGCCCCGAGGTGACAGCGAACCGCCCGAGCCCACCTTTGGCCCGTTTGGCAGCGCGGAGCGTTTAAACTGGCTGGTCTTAAAGAAGCGGTAAAGAAACACCCGCAGCCACTCTTTTATTTCGGGCAGATCATACTCATGCCGCTTTGACGCAGGCACCAGGTCGGGCCACTCGCCCCGGGTGGCGTCGGACCACGCATGATGTGCCAGAAAGGCAACCTTGCTCGGTGGGTAGCCGTAACGGGTGATGTAGTAAAGGTTGAAGTCCTGCAGCTCGTAGGGTCCGACGCTGGAGGCGGTTTTTTGCGCAGGCTGGCCGTTGCTGCCTGAGGGCGCCGGAACGAGTTCCGGTGATATCTCCGTATCCAGCACGGCCTGCAATGTGACGTTCGCCTCTGCGTCAAACTGTCCGGAAGAGATCACCCAGCCGATCAGATACTGAATAAAAGTTTTTGGAACGGACACATTGACGTTGTAGTGAGACATGTGATCGCCGACGCCGTAAGTCATCCATCCCAGGGCGAGTTCGCTCAGGTCGCCCGTGCCCAGGACGAGGCCCCCGTGCAGGTTGGCCAATCGAAACAGGTGCGAGGTGCGTTCGCCGGCCTGGACATTCTCAAATGTGATGTCATAGACCTTTTCCCCGCGCGCGAACGGGTGATGAATGTCTTTGAACATCTGCTGGCACGAGGGGCGAATGTCGATTTCCAGCGCGGTAACTTTGAGCGCCCGCATCAGGTTGCGAGCGCTAAGCAACGTGCGTTCGCTGGTGGCAAAGCCGGGCATGGTGCAAGCCAGAATATTTTCGCGCGGCAGCCCCATGCGGTCCATGGTCCTGGCCGCGACGACGAGGGCGTGGGTTGAGTCCAGTCCGCCGGATACCCCCACAACCACGCGTTGCATCCCTGTGGCTTCGAGCCGTTTCATCAGCCCGTGCACCTGGATGTTGTACGCCTCGAAGCATCGCTGGTCGCGTTCCCGGGATGATCCCGGGACATAGGGGAAGCGGGCCACCGTTCTGCGCAACGTGATTTCGCCTTCAGGAATCGTAAACTCGAACGTAACCCGGCGAAGATTCCTGACGGCTCCGGCTGCAATGCTTGCGGCATCGTTGAATGTGGTGGTGCGCATCCGGTCCTGCAAGAGCCGGTCCAGGTCCACATCCGTAAGCACAACCTGCTCGCTCGTGGCGAACCGCTCCGCCTCGGCCAGCAGGTCGCCGTTCTCGTAAATCATCGCGTGCCCGTCCCAGGCCAGATCTGTCGTGGATTCGCCATGGCCGGCAGCGGAGTAAAGGTAAGCGGCGATACAGCGTCCGGACTGGCTTGCGCAGAGGGTGTGGCGGTATTCGGCTTTGCCAACGGTTATGTTGCTGGCAGAGAGGTTTGCCAGGATTGTGGCACCCCCGAGCGCTGCGGCGGTGCTGGGAGGCAGCGGACTCCAAACATCTTCGCAAATCTCAACATGCGTATTGAACCCGCGATAGTTTTGTGCCTCGAATACGATGTTGTTTCCAAAAGGAACCCTGTCTCCAAGCAACACTATTTCGTCCACAGGCGCATCCCGGCCCGATGTGAACTGGCGCTTTTCGTAATACTCGCGATAGTTTGGGAGAAATGTTTTGGGGACGGCGCCGAGGATTCGGCCGCGATAAAAAACGACCCCGCAATTGTA
>CAYNZC010000086.1:0-18599 GCA_964401575.1 uncultured Verrucomicrobiota bacterium | reverse complement strand
AACATAAGGTGATTCCAACATAGGCTCACGACTGGCGCTTGAAAAGGCCTATTGCAGCCGGCCATATGCGGCGTTTTTTATCCTCATTGAACTTGAGTGCGCCTGCGGTTAATCTATTTCGGCGTGGCCCGGCAACCGCCTCTGTGTGGGATGCTGGAGCGTAATTCCTATGACATTGACTGAAAAAATCTTAGCTCGCGCGGCAGGCAGAGCCCGCGTGGAAGCCGGCGACAACATCTGGGTGAATGCGGACGTGCTTATGACCCACGACGTTTGCGGTCCCGGGACCATTGGCGTGTTCAAACGCGAGTTTGGCAAAGGCGCAAAAGTTTGGGACAAGAAGAAAATAGTGATCATACCGGACCACTATATCTTTACGGCCGATTCGAAGTCGAACCGCAACGTGGATATCCTTCGAGAGTTTGTTAAAGAGCAGGGGATTGCCTACTTCTACGATGTTATTGACGATCCAAACGGAAAGTGGGTTTTTGATGCGGCCAAAGGTCCCGAGAAGCGGCAATATGGTTCCAAGTACGCCGGAGTGTGCCACACTGCGCTCCCTCAAAAGGGCCACACACGCCCTGGAGAAGTTTTGTTCGGCACGGACTCTCATACCTGCATGGCGGGCGCATTCAACGAGTTTGCCACGGGTATTGGAAACACGGATGCCGGTTTTGTTATGGGTACCGGCAGGTTGCTCATCAAGGTTCCTGAGACCATGCACTTCCGGCTGGAGGGGCAGATGCTTCCTGGCGTGATGGCCAAGGACATCATCCTGCACTGCATCGGCGAGATTGGTTTCGATGGCGCAACATATCGTGCAATGCAGTTTGACGGCCCGGGTGCTTCGAGTTTGAGCATGGATGATCGGATGACGATTGCGAACATGGCCATTGAGGCTGGCGGCAAGAACGGCATTTTTGAGTTTGATTCCAAGACGGCCGCCTTTGTGGATCATCGCTGCAAACTGAACGGCACAAAGTCCGCATACACAGCGGTCGAGCGCGATCGGGACGAGAAGTTTGTTTACGAGACTGTGGTGGATCTTTCAAAGCTCGAACCGACGGTGGCGTGCCATCCTGATCCGGGCCAGCGAAAGCTCGCCAAGGAGTTGGGGGGCATCAAGCTGGACCGGGCTTATATCGGATCCTGCACGGGAGGAAAGACGAGCGATTTTCTCGAGTTCGCCAGGATACTTAAGGGTCGCAAGGTGAGCATCGACACTTTTGGTGTGCCGGCGACGCCGGAGATCATTCAGGATCTTCAGACGAGCCGCTGGGATGGCAAGACTGTGTGGGATATTCTTGTGGATGCCGGGGTGAAGATGACAGAGAATCCGGGCTGCGCGGCATGCCTGGGTGGTCCAGTGGACACCTTTGGTCGGATGAATGCGCCTCTCAAGTGCATCAGTGCCACCAATCGGAACTTTCCGGGCCGCATGGGCCACAAGGATTCGCAGGTGTTCCTGGCGTCCCCCGCGACAGTTGCGGCGAGCGCGTTGAGCGGGCGCATCACCGATCCGCGCGAGTACCTCTAGTGGAGTCCGTTTCAGGCTTTTGCATCGAGCCTGGCCAGGAATTCCTGGGCTAGTAGTTCGTATGCGGCTGAGCCTGTGCTGTACTTGTCGTAGTGAATGATCGGCTTGCCAAAGCTCGGGGCTTCCGCGATGCGCGTGCTTCTGGGTATTAGTGTCTCAAACACCTTATCTCCGAAATGTTCCCTGACCTCTCCCACGACTTGTTGGGAGAGCTTGGTTCGGCCGTCGTACATGGTCATAACGACGCCAATCAGATCCAGCGCGGGGTTGACCCCATTCTCGTGCAATTGGGTCATTACACGGTTGAGCATGGAAATGCCTTCCAGCGCGTAATACTCGCATTGAAGTGGAACCAGCACTCCATGGCTCGCGGCGAAAGCGTTGAGGGTGAGGACGCCGAGCGACGGAGGACAATCGATCAACACCAAGTCGTAAGCGGATCCGGCTGTGATTGGCTGAAGCGAATCAGCGACACGCCGAAGATGGTTCTCGGCCCTGGCGAGCTCAAAGTCGGCCCCGCAAAGATCCACCTCGCTGGGAACCACCTCCAGATTCGCAAAAGCCGTTTTCCTGATTTTTTCCTGGAGGTTTCCCTCACCCAGAAGGACGCGGTAGGCGCTGGCTCCCTCAATCTTTTCGAGACCCAGGCCGCTGGTGGCGTTGGCCTGCGGGTCCAGATCGTAAACAAGCACGGACCGCCCAATGTCCGCGATGCATGCGGCAAGGTTGACGGCTGTTGTTGTCTTTCCCACGCCGCCCTTCTGGTTGGCGACGGCTATGACTCTGGTCGGCACACACGTCTTGTAAACAAATGTCCGATCACATTCAAGCACCGCCAACAGCACGGCAACGACACGGAACTCCACCAAGGAGCAGTTCTGCGCCCCGGCAAAATCCGACCGAATGTAATCCGATGATTCGGACGCGTACGACGGCGAAGTGGTTGCAGAATCCGTTGCAACGGCGGTTGTCTTGCTTCTCAATTCTTCATTCGGGTCGGAGTGGGGGGGGGTAGAGACGGGTCGCTCAAGAGTCATTGCTGGAACTCAGCGTAAGGGGCGGTCGATACAAGGCCGGTCCTGTCTTTTTCGATTGATCCGCATGCGGGCAAAGTCGATGATAAATTCATGACTGAACGCGGCGTGATGGAGGAATTTGTGGTCTGGTGGCGAATGCGCCCGGGGAGTTCCGTGGCGAGGGCACTCGGCGTGTGAGAGAGACGAGACTCATGGAAGCCCCACTGGAATCATTGGGAATCATTGCCGGGAGCCGTTCACTTCCGCTGGTACTTGCGGCGGAAGCCCGAAAAGCGGGGATAAGGCGGCTCATTGCCGTGGCGTGCGATGGCGAGACCGATCCGACGATCGAGCGATTGGTTGATGAAACGGTGTGGCTCAAAGTGGGCCAACTTTCGAAAATGATCTCAGTGTTCACCAGCAGGGGCATCAAACATTGTGTGATGGCGGGGCAGATTGCGCCCAGGAACCTGTTCGATCTCCGGCCCGATCTGCGTGCAATGGGGATTCTGTTGAGATTGAAGGAGAAGAACGCCCACACGATTTTCGGCGCAATTGCTGATGAATTGGCGAAAGAAGGCGTGGAACTGATTGAGGCCACTCCCTGGCTGAAGCCGGTCATGCCCGGGCCGGGGTTTTATCTGGGGCCGGCGCTTACTGAAGCACAACAGGAGGATGTGCGGCTCGGATTCCGGATTGCAAAAGAGGTTTCCCGCCTGGAAATAGGCCAGATCGTTGTCGTGAAAAACGGGACTGTGCTCGCAGTGGAGGGGTTTGAGGGCACAGATGCGTGCCTTGCCCGCGGGGGACAACTGGCTGGCAGGGAGGGTGGGGCTGTTGCGGTAAAGGTGGCTCGCGAGAAGCACGATTTTCGATGGGATATTCCTTGCCTGGGTCCAAAAACCATTGAGACATGCGCATCGAGCGGCGTGGCGGTGGTGGGGTTTGAGGCAGGGCGCTCGCTCCTGCTCGAACAAGAAACTTGCGAAGAGTTGGCCAAACGCAATAGGATTTCGCTTGTGACTGTGGCGTAGAACGCGCCGGGTCCAAAAAATATGAACGTCTGCAATACAGATGGCGGTGCCTCGGGGCGAAGTGCCCTGGAGGCGTTCCGTGTCTGAAGCGCAGCTTCTCTATCATGCTTACCTCACACGAACTGCTTGGGTTTATGTCGCAAGATCTCGCGTTGGAGATCGTCCAATACGCCTTCGAGAACGACAAGCCCATCTACAAAGCCACGCTCGCCTCCGTTGCCGAAGCAAAAAAGCTTCGTCCTGTTTACCTGGAGCGGCAACCGAAGAATCAACGCCACTCCCTGATGTTATCTGTTTTGACCCGCCCGGCACAGGAAGTTGTTACCGCCAGTCTCATTCGGGCATGGCTGCTCAAGAAGTATAAGAGCATGCTCATGGACTTTCTTGACGCTCTGAAAGTTGCCCACAAGGAAGGAGTCGTGGACGATCTTCCCGAGCAGATGGAGGAGGCCCGTTTGCGCACGGCTGTGGACGCGATCCTTGCAAAGTACCCGAAGGAGGTCGTGGCCGTTTACCTGAACGCGTTTACTGAAATGAACGAAGTGAAATGGCCCGCGCTGGACGTGATGCTGAAAGCTGACGCGCGCCTGCAGGTGGGCGGTTGATTGCGGACAGAGCGGAGCGCAGGAAAGGGCTGACAGCACCCTTATCCTTCTTCCGATATAATGTGCTTTTGCAAAGCGAACCGCACCAAACCGGGGATGTCGTAAATCTTGAGTCGTTCCATCAGTTTGGAGCGGTGATACTCCACAGTTTTGGGGCTAAGGTTGAGGATCAGCGCTATGGCCTTTGTCGTCTGACCCTCCGCAATTAGTTGAAGAATCTCGCGTTGGCGTTCCGTAAGTTCTTCGAGGGGGTTATTGCGATGAGCCATCTGCTGCAAAGGCAGTTTTTTAAGCAACCGGTCTGATATCAGCCTGCTCAAATAAATCTCACCTTCCATTACCCGCTGCAACGCGCCAAGGAGTTCCGCGGTGGCAGCCTTCTTGAGAAGGTAGCCCGAGGCGCCCGCTCGCAACGCCTGCCAGTAATATTCTTCCGACTCATGCACCGAAAGAATGACGACCTTTGTGCCCGGGTGCTCCTTCGAGATGCGCTTGGCGGCTTCGATTCCGTTCATGCCCTGCATGGAAATGTCCATGATCACAATATCGGGCGCATGAATCTTAATAAGGCCGAGCGCCTCTCGCCCGTCACCAGCTTCGCCGACAATCTGGACGCCGGGCATGTCCTCCAGCTCCGCCCGAATGCCACTGCGGACGACCGGGTGATCATCTGCAAGCAGAACTTTTATGGTCTTCTGAGTTGTTTGCATGCGCTTATGACGCCTTTAATGTACCACGAAACTCCTCGATTTCATCTGCTAATTGTTCGTTCTCCCAGCGCAGCGGAAACCACGCTCGTACCTCCGTGCCGCAGTCCGGCGCTGAAGTGAGGGAAACCGCCCCTCCGGCGAGAGCGGCGCGCTCTTCCATGCTCAGCAATCCAAGGCTGGCCCCACGAATGGCGTCGCCGCGAAGCTGAGCGACATCAAAACCTTTGCCATCGTCTCTGACCTTGAGGTGCAACCTGCCGGCGTTCAGGTTCAAGGTGACGATGACATTCCTTGCGTTCGCATGCCGCACGACATTTGTCAATGCCTCCTGTGCAATGCGGAAACACTCCGTCTCGATCATCGGGTGCAACCGGCGCTCGACTGGATCAGCATGGAAAGTTGCCTCGAACCCGGCTAGTTCAGCCTGTCGGCGTGTGAGCCAGCGAAGGGCGGGTTCTAGGCCCAAATCATCCAGCATGGATGGCCGGAGGTTCAATGACAGGTCGTGCACCTGTTCCAGGACCTGCTCTACGGCCCGCATGCTGGCGGTAAGCCGGCGCTGGATAGAGGGAGAATCCGGTGCTTGCAGAGCGGCCTGGAGGTTCATCTCTGCAGCCGTTAGTGATTGGCCGATTTCGTCGTGCAGCTCGCGGGCGATGTGCCTGCGTTCGTTCTCCTGCACCTCCACGAGCTTATGAGAGAGAGCCTGGAGCATTTTGGCTGACTTGACCTTTTCCTGTTCGCGGTGTTCCAAAGACTCGGCCATTTGGTCAAACGCCGTGGTCAATTGTCCCAGTTCGTCACTGCTGTGTTTCAGACCTGTTCGCGCGCCCATATCTCCGGCGGCGAGGCGTGCGCTAGCCCGGGCCAGCGTCTTTATTGGCTGGACCACGAGCAGGTTGCTTCCGAGCCAGCCAATCAAAAGAGTGAGCAGCGTCGTCGCCGCAAGCCATCGAATATTCTGTTCAAGCCGTTGATTGCTGTCCTCGAACAGCACTTCCGCGGGGACAGTGAGAATGCCCGTGGCTGGACCTCCGATCAGTGCGCTGTGCCTGGCGGAAATCGAGCTGATCATTCGGCTGCTATTCGGCCGGGTCCATTTCACAACACCTTTCCGTGTGGCAAGAGCGTGAACCGCCAGCTCCGACGGCTGGAAGGGCCGGCCGACTCCGTTTTCCGCGCCCGGGTGCTGTGAGATAATTCTGCCCTGCGTATCCAGTTCAGTCCAAACAGCCTCTCGAAACAGGATCATCGAGCGGACCGGTCCCTCACTCCGGTCCAGCCACGTCAAGTTCACAGAAGCAAAGGCAACGCCGACCGGCACGCCGTCCTCTATGATCGGATATCCAAAGTCTATCGTGCTCTTGCCTCCGACGACGCGGGACGAAAACTTACCGCTTGAAAAATCCTGGGCTGTCATCGCGCGCTTGAAAAACGGCATGTTAGAAAAGTTCGTTTTGGCAATTTTGTTTGCGCTGACCAGCAAATTGCCCTGTGCGTCGAGAATGCCTAGATTCGAATACTGCGCGCGGGGGCTCAGCTCATCTTCGAGGTATCTCTTGACCGCTTCGATATCGCCCAATGCCACCCCGGAGAATATGCTAATGTTGAACAACAGTTGGCGCGTATCTCGCAAGAGGATCGCCTCTTCAGTGGCGGCAACGCGTGTCAACCTTGACGCCTGCTCTTCCCACATTTCGGACTGATGCGCCTGCTCCTTGGAAAACTGGTGTATGGTCAAAGCCGCGAGGGGCGCGCATACGAGCAAAACCAGCAGCATCAGCCGTATGCGCAGTCCGCAGCGAAACGGTGCGACAAAGCCCATATAGAAACACACTACCACGAAACCGTGTGCTTTCCCAAGCAGGTTTTATCGACCAAAGCGCGGATGACATGCCCTGCCCGGGTTCGATGCGGCGGCGGTTCCCTGCGTTGGTGCTGACCAGAAGGAATGAGACTCGGTGGCGTTGACTGATCCCGGCGGTTTCACGCGGAGCGGCTGTTGAGGGATGGTGTCTCGTCGGTTCTGGCAGGTTCGAGCCGGGCTGCACGATGACCAGACGTTGCAAATGCTCAAATAAACATTTGAATGTTTGTGGTTTCGGGATATACTGGCCCATGTCGAAACTAATGCTTTATCTCTTGTTGGGAGCCGCCGTCGGCGGGGCACTTGGGTATTTTGGACAATGCACTTCCGGAACCTGCCCTTTGACCTCCAACTGGAAGCGCGGAGCCATTTACGGGAGTGTGATTGCCCTGGTTATGTTTTTTGCCTCGGGTGGATTGACCACAGGTTCTGCCAATCAGTCGACGGCAAACGTCAAGAAGCTCAGCGAGGCCGAGTTCAAGGTCGAGGTTTTGCAGGCCACAGGACCTGTTGTGGTGGATTTTTATGCTCCGTGGTGCGGTCCGTGCCGGACGCTCGGTCCGATGCTGGATCAGGTTGCCGGTGAACTTCAGGGCCGCGTAAGAATAGTGAAGGTGAATGTGGATGAAACCCAAACCCTGGCACGGCAATACCAGATCCAGAGTATTCCCGCACTCAAGTTTTTCCACAAGGGGAAGATTGTTGATGAAATAACGGGGCTGCCGTCAAAGGCTGATCTGGAAGTGCGTTTGCGGAAGTTTTCGGAAACCGCATCAGCCAACCTCTGAAGCAGAAGGGAATTTCACCGCTTGAAGGGCCATGCAGTTGAAGATGATACCTGATTTAGTGCTTGCCGAAAAACAGGAGGCTATTCTCTGCCAGACAGCCTTCCTTGGGCACGCTTTTTCAAATCAGCACCGACTTAAGATTGTAAGCCTTCTCGCACAGAGCCCCAAAACTGTGGAGCTATTGGCCCGAGACATAGGGCAAAGTGTTGCCTCGACGAGCGCTCATCTCAAGGTGTTGCGAGCGACCGGGGTTGTCACTTCACACAAGTTCGGGCGTCATGTGCGTTATGAGTTGCGGTCGCAATTTGCCAGTACTTTTGCGCTCAATCTGATGCGGCTTGCCCGGGAGTTGCTGCCGGAGGTGCGCGAAACTGTCCGGGATTACTTTGAAGACCGGGGCGATTTGTCTCCTTTGACACAGGGCGAATTGCTCTCAGAACTCCAGGCCGGGAGAGCGATTGCCTTGGACTTGAGGCCCGAGGATGAATTTGCCAACGGGCACATTCCCGGCGCTTTGCATCTGCCTTTTTGCGAGTTGCGGGCGCACGCTGGCAGGCTGCCTCGAAAAGCGGATTTGCTGGCCTATTGTCGTGGGCCTTACTGCTTAATAGCAGTCCATGGGACGGATATTCTCAGATCCATGGGATTCAACGCTCGTCGTCTTGGGTTTGGCGTTCCAGAATGGAAGGCATGCAACAACCCTGTTGAGACTTCGTTCAGATGACGGGGTCGCGTGAGGAGGCTTCGCTTTCATCCCGATTCCCTCGGTGGTGTCCAGACAATATCCGGCACTTCAGCCCAGCTCAACGCAACTTGCGAAGTGGCGGCGGGCGACTTAATCTCGGTTGGACTGCATGAGCGAGTCGAAGTATATCGAGAACACAGCTTACCTCAAAAGGTATGGGCACGAACGCACGCTGCTTCTTCGTGAATCGGGGGCGCGCCTTGCTGACGGCATGCAGAACGAAGCGGAATGGTTTCGGTCCGTTAAGGAGGACTTTCCCAAACTAATCTCCTATCTTACATCCGAGTGTGGTGTGGATTTTCGCGGTCGTATTCTGGAGATAGGGGCTGGCGGCGCGTGGTTGAGTGCGGAGCTTTCGAAACTGCCGCGGGTCGTGGAGATTACGGCCATTGATATTTCGCGACGGCTGCTCAAAGAGCGAGCGCCTAAAGTGTTTGCGCTCCTTAATGCGAACACGTCCAAGATCACGCGGATGCCCGGGGACTCGCACCAGCTTTCCTTTCCGGAAAATCATTTTGACTTCGTCGTCTGCTCCTCTGTTTTGCACTATTCGGAGAACATCGTTCAGGTGCTCCGCGAGGCAAAGCGAGTGCTCAAGCCGGGAGGCCAGTTTGTTGCGCTTCGCGAGCCGATATGGCCCCTGGTGAATGTCCGGTCCCGGTCCAGGATGATGGCGAAGCTAATTGCCACGGGCTATAATGATCGGTTTTACACCCTGTCGGATTACAAGGAGTTTTTCAAACAGGCAGGATTCAAGGTGCAGTTTCAGAGAGTAAACGTTTCTACGGGGTTTAGATACTACCTGAACCAGGTGGTAAACGGGCTTACACATGCACGCTATGTCTTTATAGCGACCAAGACCAAGCCACCTGCCAGAACAAAAAGAACAGCCGAGTGATGATGAGTGCGAGGTGTCGTCACAGGCTTGCGATTTTCCGAGGCAGTCCTGAGAATCGGCTTATGGCTGTGATTGCATTGGATCTGGGTGGGACGAAGCTGGCTGGGGCTGTGTTGGGCCGGAATGGCAAGGTGGTTGTTCGATCTCTGGCACCTTTGGCAGGTCGATCTGGGACGGATGTGGGCTGTCTGATCATTGACGAAATCGGAAGGCTCGCAGCCGCAGCTGCTGCCAGAAGGGCAACGGTCAGCGCTGTGGGTATTTGTGTTCCGGGCCTGGTCCATGGCGAGGGACGTGTTTGGGCACCTAACATTCCCGGGTGGCAAAAGTATCCTCTGGGCGAGCAGATAAGACGTTATTGCAGGCGTATTGGTTTAGGCGCGATTCCTGTCGCGGTGGAAAACGACCGCGCCTGCCACATCCTCGGGGAGAGTTGGCTTGGGGCGGCACGGGGGTGTAGGGATGCGGTTTTTCTGGCAGTCGGCACCGGGATCGGCGCAGGGCTAAAGGTAAATGGGACTGTTATAAGTGGCAGTTCCGGGACGGCAGGAGCAATTGGCTGGATGGCGCTGGACCGACCTTACCAAGAAGAATACCGCAGGATCGGTTGTTTTGAGTATCATGCTTCGGGGGGCGGCATTGCCCGTGTGGCACGGACCCGCCGGGATGCGCGGAGATCCATCACGACGGCAGAAGTCTTCGAGTCCTTCGAGCGTGGCGAGAAGCCGGGGAAGGAAGTGATCTGCAATGCTGTAGAGTGTTGGGGCATGGCGTTGGCAAACGTGGTCAGCCTTTTGAATCCAGAGATGGTCATTTTCGGTGGTGGCGTGTTTGGACCGGCGGCGAAGCTCCTCGCAGAAATCCGGCGCGAAGCCGAGAAGTGGGCTCAACCGCTGGCCATGGAGAGAGTTCGCTTGTGCATTTCCCGGCTTGGGGCTGATGCCGGATTGCTTGGAGCCGGATATGTGGCGACAACCAAGGGAATGCGCGGGAGAGGAAAACGTCTGCAAGCGTGTGACTAAGGAGTTTCAAAATGGCACAATCTGGGTGACCGGTGCTGGCGGGCTCATCGGAAGTCACATTGTGCGGGTTGCACGGGAATTCTTCCCCCGGGCCGTTGTTGTTCCGCTGACCCGTTCGCGACTTGACCTTCTTGATTTGAAGCGAGTAGAGCGGCATTTTCGCGCCTCGAAACCGGGCCTGGTTTTTCACTGTGCTGCCATGAGTCGCAGTCCCGATTGCGAGGCAAGTCCCTCGATCGCGGAGAAGGTGAACGTGGACGCATCACGGAACCTCGTTGAATTGTGCATGGAATCCAAATTGGTTTTCTTTTCCTCAGACCAGGTTTTTGACGGCAAGACCCCTCCGTATAGCGAAGCTGCGCAGGCCAACCCGTTAAGCGTCTATGCCGAGACAAAGGTGAAGGCGGAACAAATCGTTTTGGCAAACCCGGCCCACCTGGTGATCCGCACGTCTCTCAATGGGGGGCCTTCGCCAACGGGAGATCGTGGATTCAATGAGCAAATGCGAAAGGCGTGGGAGACGGGACGTGAACTTACGTTGTTTGTGGATGAGTTTCGATGTGCGATTCACGCGGAGGAGACTGCGCGTGTTGCATGCGAACTGGCGCTGCGCGGCTGCTCCGGAGTTTTTCATGTTGCAGGGCGGGAACGGATGTCCCGATGGGATCTTGGAAGGTTGGTTGCGGAACGTTGGCCCGGCTTGAAGCCGCGATTCAAGCCAGGCAGGCTGGCGGACTATAAAGGGCCGCCACGGCCACAGGATCTGGCCTTGGATTGCCGGAAGGCGGTCGGGGTGCTCGGGAGGGAGATTCCCGGGATATCCGAGTGGCTGAGCATTCGTCCGGAGGACATATTTTGAACGGCTGCGAGAAGGTGTGCTATCGGGGAAGGATTGCGCCTTCGCCAACTGGTTTTCTTCATGCCGGCCATGCGCGGACCTTTTGGATTGCCCAGGAACGTGCGCGGGCCAATAGCGGGGTGCTTGTTTTCAGGAACGAGGATTTGGATCCCGCTCGCTCCCGGCCCGAGTTCGTCGAAGCCATGATAGAAGACCTGCACTGGTTCGGGGTTGAATGGCAGGAGGGGCCCGACGTTGGCGGTCCATTTGCTCCATACACTCAGAGTCAAAGGATCGCGTTTTACCGTGAAGCTTTTGACCGGCTCAGAGCTGCCAACGTTGTGTATCCATGCCAATGCACGAGGAAGGAGGTTCTCTCGGCTTTGCAGGCACCTCAGGCGGGCGACGACGAACCAATCTATCCTGGCACATGCAGGCCTGGTTCGGGAAAAGAAACGTCGCTGACTACGGTCTCTGGCCGCATAACCTGGCGATTCCAAGTTGCAGACGGTCAGGAGGTTGCGTTTGAAGATGGATGTTGTGGACCTCAGGCATTCGTGGCCGGGAAGGATTTTGGAGACTTTGTGGTCTGGCGGCACGACAATCTGCCATCGTATCAGCTTGCAGTCGTCGTAGATGACGCCGCCATGCGAATGACTGAGGTGGTGCGGGGAGAAGATTTGCTCCGGTCGACAGCGCGACAGCTGCTTCTTTATCGTGCCCTTCAATGGACGCCGCCGAAGTTTTACCATTGTCCACTTGTGAAGGATTCATCCGGAATGCGTTTGGCCAAGCGGCACGATGCATTGAGCCTGCGGACGCTGCGTGAGGACGGAGAATCTGCTGCAACCCTGAGGAGGCGACTGTTCGCGTGAGGTGGGATTGACCTGCGCGATGCGACGCATCGCCCTCCTGGAAGCCGGGAGCTGCTGTTGGAAAAGTTGCTCCAAACAAAATTAAGGATTGCCACAGAACCACTTGCTCGAATTAAATAGCGCCATTAGGCGTCTAATCGTTTTCATGCTTTCGACATTTCGACGGATCACTTGGCTGAAAGCGAGCGCGGCGGCGATGCTGCTGTTGCTTGGCTTCAGTGCTTGCCAGCATTCAAAACCTGTGGCTGAGCAGCGGCCCCCTCCCCGTGTAAAGTATAGCGAGCAGCACGACCAGGAGTTGCAGGCCATCCTTTCGCTTGCCCGTTCGGGTAAGTGGGAGGATGCGCAAGTTAAGGCGGATGCCCTGGCCCAAACCGCCGCGGGCGACCCCATGGTTATTCGTGTGCAGCAATGGGTTCAGCAGCAGCGTGAGCGGCAACGCCAGCAAGCGCTCGAGGATAAGATCAGGGAAATCGATGCGGGACAATCACCTTTCAATCCTTCGATACAGGATTTGATCACGGAGAAGAAAGATCGCGGGCTGACTGCGAGCAAAGACATTCGTGATACAGTCCACAAGATCGAAAATGCTCCCTACATTCCGGAGAGCTACGGCAAGGTCATCACGGAGAAGGGGCCGCTGTTTGACCTGGAGAGCGTCAAGGGCAGGATGGCGCGGGTGCTCGACAAAGAGGTCACAATGCACGTGGACAACATGCCATTAGAGACCATCATCATGAATCTGAGCGCCTCGACGGGCGTCAACATTGTGGCCGACAAAGCTTTGCCGGCGCTCAAGCATGCGCTCAGTGTGAACGTGGACAAGGTCTCCTTGGGCGAGTTTCTGCGTTACATCGGTCGAAACTACGATATGCAATTCCAGGTCGGTGATCAGTTGGTGTGGGTCGTGGATGCAAAAGACCCGAAGAAACTCATGGAGGAGACCAGGTTTTACCGTCTGCGAAAAGGGTTCATTTTACCCGCCGAGTTCGGCTCTGAAGACGTGGCCAAGCAGGCGGTCACGGTGAATAATGTGACAACCAAGACCGAATCCATGAAGTTCCGCCGGTTCGTCAACGACATGGCGCCGGAGATTCCTTCCATTGAAAAAGCGATCAAGGAACTTTTTCTCGGGTCGAAGTGGTTTGTGGATTACGAGCGGAACATTGTTGTTGCGCGCGGCACGGAGGAGCAGTTGCAGGTAATGGAAAAAATTATTGAGGAATTTGATCGCCCTATTCAGCAGGTCCTTATTGAGGCCAGGTTTGTGACAGTTTCGAAGCCAGCGTTTCTCCAGTTAGGGGTGCTTTGGGAGACGGGACGGGCCCAGGGAACCGTTCGCATCCCGCAGGATTTTACTGGGATGGTGGCCAGCCAGCAAGTGCCGAACATTGGAATAGGGCTGCAGGAGACATTTACGAATATTCTTGGGAGCGAGAGCTTGTCCGCGACGATCAGCGCCCTTGAGCAAACCGGAGAGAGCCAGACCTTGAGTTCGCCGCGGCTTACGGTTCTGAATAACAGGGCTGCGACGATCTCGGACGGCAAGGTTCAATACTACTACGAGGAATACCAGGTCAAGTCCACGGTTCAGCAATACTACACGTCCTCATCCTTTGTGCCTTCGGGCAAGCCCACAAAGATTACGGCTGGCGCCGAGCTGAACGTGTTGGCCAGTGTTAGCGGTGACGGGCGCAGCATTTTGCTGGCGCTGAATCCGAAAGTGAACACGGACGTGCAGCTCGTGAAATACGCGACATTGAGCGATTACGATTCGCAGGGTCGCCTGCAGAACACCTTCGACATTAACCTTCCACAGTATCGGACGCAGGAGCTTGCCACGCGCGTGGCGGTGAAAAGCGGTGAAACGGTAGTGATGGGCGGCGTGATCGAGCGAAACCGCTCCACTTACGTGGAATCGGTTCCTGTGCTCGGGAATCTGCCGATTATCGGGGCGCTGTTTCGCCGCCGCACAGAGCAGGACATTCCGCGGTATTTACTTGTGTTCGTTACGGCCACAATTCTGACGGACTCCGGTGAAATGCTTGTGTACGACTACAACACTCCTCTGACGAACGGAGTTCCTCCGAAGCCATGAGCGCGCAGTTCAAGAAGCCTCTTTGCCTGGGATAACGCGTGGAGGGATCACCTACTAACAGGAACCGTTCCCGAGTGCGCCTGCCAACCAGGCGAGTACTCGCTATTGATGCCGGGTCGCGTCGCGTGAAGTTGCTGGTGATGCACAGCGACTTTGGACGGTTGCGCATTATGCGACGGGAGTTGGTGGACCTGCGGACCGAAGGTTTGGTCTCGGCTGCTGAAATGAGCGCGCACCTTGGCTCGGTCATTGCCGGATTGGGGCACCCGCCGCTGGCTGTGGTCATTCCGGAGCATCTCTCCGCCTCGCATGTTATTGATCTTCCACCCGGTCCCGAAAGCGACGTAAAGAAGCAGATTGGGGACGAAGCAATAAAGCTTAGCGGCGTAAGCGAGAGCAAGATCATTTATGACTTTGCCCGGCTCGAATCCGCCGACAGCACGCGCCAGCATTTCTGGGTAACCCTTTGTCCCGAAGACAGCATTCGCAGCCAGATGCTTCAGCTCGGGATCGATCACGAGGATGTGTGTGAGGTCACCACGACAGCCAACGCGCTGATCACAGCTCATCGTGTGGCCTCGCCCAGCGCGCCCAGAGCGATTCTGATTCATCTCGGCGCTCAGACAACTGTCCTTGCGGGAGTTCAGGGCGGGCAGGGAGCTTTTGCATCGAGTGTGCAGATGGGCGGTGATTTCTTTATGCGGGCGATTGCCCGGGGCAGGGGGCTTACGGAAGAAGGTGCCGAGGAATTGAAGCGCACCGAGAATTTGTTCACTGGAGCAAACGCCTGCCCGGAGTTGATCGAGGCAGTGGACGGTTGGGTGGCCGAAATTAAGCGGCAATTGCGGGATGCTTTGAAGCAGAATCATGGGCTTGGACCGGCTGATTCGCTGGAGATTATTTGGAGCGGAAGCGGCTTTGAGCAACCGGGCCTGGTGGAGCAGATCTCCAAACGGGGATTGCACATGCGTCAATGGCCACAGGACACGGTGCTGGACGGTGTGAGCTGTCCGTCGGGATTTGAAGTCGCCTTGGGCAGTGCGCTGCAGGCTTTTGGATACAGCTCACAACTGGTTTCATTATTGCCTGAGGATTACCGGCAGGGATGGCGCAAACGTGTGGGAAGACAGCGCATGGAGATGGCCAGCATTGTGCTTATTGTGCTGTGTGCAATGGCGCTCGGTTTTGGCATCTGGCGCAAGCTGGGGCTTATAGACAGAAAGCAAACGTTTCTGGAGGAAATACGCAGCACGCAGGAGGCTGCGGACGCCAATAAGACACTTTCGACGGAGTTACTGAACCGTTACCGGGCCCTTCGTCCTGTCCTGGCGGCCCAGCAAAACACGAAGGATACCCTCAAGACACTTGCGCTTCTGCAACAAACGAGGACCAATGCGAATCTCTGGTATTTGGTGCTGGCGGATCAGCAAACTTACTTCAGCTTTTCGGACCTGGATACCGTCAGCGAAAGCAATCGTGCTGCCAGCGCCACGATTGGGCTGGACTTTATCATGCCTGCTCGAGCCGCCGCGCTGACCAACCGGTTCGTCGGCGAGGTTGTCCCCGCAAATCCCGGGTTCATCGCGGAACTCTGTCTCACGGGCCAGGCCGATCCGGTTCGGCGCACGTTGCAGGAGTTGGTCACATCGCTTAAGCAGAATCCATTGTTTTCTCAGGCGGATCTTTTATCTGACGACCTCCGGCGCAACGTGGCTGATCCGCGTCTGCTGGTCCCGGATCGGCATTATGTAATCGCACTGGATTTTGCAGAGGCGGATTTCCATCAGCCGGTTTTTGATAAGGCCCGGTCCGTTGCGGGGGATGCTGCCGCGGCGAGACGACCGCGGCTTGGCGATGCCACAACTCACAAGGAGGCACGGTAATGCCGAGCTTCCGGGAATACAGTCGTCGAGCGATTCAGCCGTTCATTGTGCTGATTCTTGTGGTTTGCTATGTCCTCATCCTGCTGCCGTTGAGCAAGCGCGCAAGCGATCTGGACAAACCCCTCAACAAAGAATGGCGAAAGCTTGCCGTCACCCTTGGGCGCACCAACGCGGTCAACCTCGATTTTCAGCAGATTGAGGCGCAACTCGGGGAAACCCGCAGCGGCATGACTGCGCTTGCTGCAGCCGAGCAAAAAGCCATCGCCCGACTCCAGCACGGGCCTGTCATTCGTGACTTGTTGGCTGGGCCTTTCCGGCTGATCGATTACCAAAACGAGCTGAGCCAGTATGTGGATGAGGCCATCAGCAGGGCCAAGGCACAAAAGGTGCACATTGCCCCGGCTGTTTTCGATGGTTTGCCCCAGCACAGAGTTGAGATTCCGGAGCAGGTCAAACCTCTCCTCTGGGCAGCGTTGCGCATGACAGAAGACGCGCTCGATGTCGGGATAGCTTGTGGGGTTACGGCGATTCATAGTTTGGAGGTCCATACGCCTTTTGCGAACGGTGAAGCCGCGTCTGCGACGAATCGTTGGGTTCAGGTGTGTATGGAACTTGAGTTGTCGGCTTCGACCCCAGCGGCGATGCGGTTTCTGCAGAGCCTTCCTTTAAGAAGTGAGGAGCTCAAACCTGCAGGGTTGCCGGAAGCGTCTCCGGAGAAGAGTGTACTCCTGATTGATCGGCTGGTGATCAAACGTCAAACTCCCGAAAAGGCGGACGAGGTGCGCGTGTGGGTGCGGGCTGCAGGTTTCATCCAGCGCGAGCAATGATATGAAGCCGGAAACAACCACACTTTTGCGGAGCAAGGGGTTGGCCATGGCAGTCCACCTCGTCCTGTGGGTGCTGCTAGCACTCGTTATCCTCCGACTCGGAGGAGCCATGCCCCCCTACACGACCAAACCGTCTGATGTTCTTCCATCGTCGAGCATTGTCCCTGTGGCGCGGCTGGACACAGTATTCTCGCCGGAGGAATGGCCATCCGTCGTGCTGCACACGAACGCGCCCAGCGCGTTTTTCACGGATGCTTTTGTCCCAGCGCCCAAGCCTCCTCCACCGCCGCCGCCGCCACCACCGACCACCAGGAAGGTGGCACTCACATATCAGGGCTTCTACGAAACAGCCGGAGGCCCCCGTTTGGGGATGGTGAAGACGGAAACAGGCTTTACGCAAGCGGGCCTGGGCGTCCAGGTGATTACAAACCACTTTGTAGCGGAAATAAGCATGCACGGTCTGACATTGACGAACACAGCGGCGCAAACGAACCTCCTGCTTTTGAACATACCCAAGGAGCTCGAGATTCCCATTAAATGAACGACCCCCAGCAGAATCAGCCGGAAGTTGGAGACCTCCTGGTGCAGGAGGGCAGGATCAGCCCGCAGCAACTCGATCAGGTTCGACGTCGCCAGCAGCGGATGGATGTGCCGCAGCATAGGGCTATTGTTGACCTGAACTTCGCTTCTGAAGAGGTCACCTGGCGGACGTTGGCGCGGCTGAATCAATTGGATTTTATTGACGTGGCCAGCGTCGATTTGAACAAGGAAATCCTGGAGTCAGTCCCATTAAAAGTCATTTTTCATTACCGGCTGCTGCCTGTGGGCAAAGAAGACGATGTGCTGGTGCTGGCCTTTAGCGAACCTCCGCGGCAGATTGAGCAGGGAAACCTCCGGCTGTTGCTTGGCAAGCGTTTCAAGGTTGTCCTGGCGACGCCTAGTGCCATCCATTCCGTCATCAAGAAAAGCTTTGGTCTCGGAGCTGAGACTGTCCAACGGCTGCGCGAGGAGCGCGGGGGTGGTGAGATTACACAGGAAATCGTCTTTGATGTTCAGGGCAAGGAAGGGGACTCCGCCCTTGAGGCGACGGTCTCGGCGTTTGTTGACCAAATTCTGCAGGAAGCCATACGGTTGGGGGCAACAGACATTCACATCGAGCCTTCTCCAGCTTCTGTGCGGCTCCGATACAGGGTGGATGGAATGCTTGAGACAGTGCCTGTGCCGGCTGATATGAAGCAACTGCATCCGGCAGTGGTCTCCAGGTTTAAAATCATGGCTGGGCTCAACATTGCCGAAAAGCGTCTGCCGCACGATGGGCGCATCGCAATGAAAACGGACGAGGAAGAATACGACCTGCGGGTGTCCATTCTGCCTACCAAGCACGGCGAGGCTGTATGCTTACGAATTCTGGGGAGGCAGAGTTTGTTTCTGGATCTGGGACAGCTTGGCATGGAGCCAAACCAGGAGTCCGTGCTGGCCCAACTGACGCAGTTGCCCCAAGGAATGGTGCTTCTTACCGGTCCAACCGGCAGCGGCAAAACCACGACTTTATACACGGCCCTGGCCCAGGCGAATGACGAAGCCCGAAAAGTCATCACATTCGAGGATCCCATCGAGTATCAACTCGACGGCACCGTGCAGATACCTGTGCGCGAGCAAATAGGCCTTACGTTTGCCTCTGGTTTGCGGTCAGTCCTGCGGCATGATCCGGATGTGGTGCTCGTCGGGGAAATTCGTGATTTCGAAACGGCTGAGATTGCGATTCGCGCGGCTCAAACCGGACATTTGGTATTCTCAACGCTACATACCAACGACAGCATTAGCACAGTTACCAGGCTGCTCGAGATGCGCATTGA
>CAYNZC010000085.1:0-18684 GCA_964401575.1 uncultured Verrucomicrobiota bacterium | reverse complement strand
AGGCCCCGTTTGTGTCAGCACCATCCCAATGGACTTCAACCCGTTTCCCGCTGCCAAGGAACGTCCGATGCACGACCGTGCCGTCGCGGTCGGTCACGTCCAATTGCCAGTCACGCGGCGAAGCCCAAACTGCAAAGACGGCTTGCGTGTCTCCAATCTCCGGCAAAAATTGCTCAAAACGCAGCCGGGCGTTGTAGATGAAATTCGTAAAAGAAACCGTCAGATTCGTCACGCCATAGTCCGGCCCTCCCTCACCCAGTTCGTTGACTTCATCCGTGGATTCGATTGCGCCGCCATCTTGCGCCACCACGTACAATCGGTGGGGACCATTGGCAAACTCGCGCGTCTCAAAGGCCAAGGCGAATTGTGGTCCAGGCGCCTTGGCAACAAGGAATCCATCCACCAACAACTTTACGGCCGCAATTCTCTGGGTCGCAGTTACAAAACCTCGCACCTCGACCACTTCGCCCAACTCGGCACCGTTCGAAATGTTCGTCACCGCCACAGCGATGGGGCCGTTGGTGGCCATGAACTGATCGAACCTGACGCGGTAAAACCGGTACGGCACCCACGGATCGGCGGTAGAATGCCGAAAATTGCCGTAATCCGGGTTGCCACGGTCGGTCCAGCGCGTTGTTGCGCCCTGCGAAGGGAAGTCTTGGTCCATGGTCTGCCAATCGCCGTTTAAGCCGACGCTGTATTCCACGGTGTAAACGCCCTTGGGCTCGCTTTCCCATTCCAGCACGACGGGCGTATCCCCATCCGCTTTGATTGGCGTTAAGAAATAAGGCGCACCCTGTCCGAGGGTGTTCCCCTGCAAAACCAGAGAACACGCTATAAAAAAAATCAAACCATTCCCAATCGGCGAGTTCGACACGATCGAAAAGACGGGCACCGACCGAAAGGACGACCCCGAGCTCAAGATGACTTTAGTCATGGGTTTGGTCAATGCTGGTGAGACCATACAACACAACAGCTTTCGACCGAATGGATTGCTCAACGGAGCGAGGTTACCTCTGGAGTGAGCACACTGTCCAAGGGTTTTTCCAGAAAATGTTGGCGCCAGACGTGATCAGAATTGCCTGGTGGCTGACAAGAATAGGCCAGCAAGTGATTGCGCTACTGGATCGAGCTGAGTCGCCAAGCTATCGCTGCTGGGAGGAGGTCCGCCGTTGGGTTGGAGCCAAGCTGAGAGTATTCTGCTCATGTAGCTCACGGGAAGCTTCGGTTCAAATCTGCAGGCAAGCTATAAGTCGCATCTTCTCTTCTCCAACTCAGACGCAGACAGCCGCAGGTTGCGACCGTGTCCCCGCCGCCCAGATGAGGCAAAACTCAGCACTTCCTTGATATTCAGGGTAATTACGTTGTGGCCCGGCGTACTGCTACGCCCGGCCGACGCATGAGCACCTCGGCTTCTCGTCCGGACTCGATTTCGAGACAAAGATCATGGTGAAGGAGTGCGCGGCGAAGGGATTTTTGCCGATCAGATTGCGCAGATGTTTGAGGTGGCCGCGCGCAAAGCAGGATTGGAAGGTGATGCTCCCGAACTTTCCACGGCCGCGTTCCAGCGTCGTCGCAACTGCCAGATCGAACTGGAGATGTAATCGCTCCTCGGTCCTCGATGTCGGGCTGGGAGACCCGAGTCGTTTCTTGCCTTGCATATCTTATCTCATTCAAGCAAATCGTTTGAATGCGCTCTCGCATTGCGAAAAGAGGGGTGCGCTCAATTCCCTCGGTATTGTTGCCGGGGCAATCGAACTGTTTGTGGGCATTGGCCTTGGTGCTGGGCAGTCTCTTTGTTCTATGCTTTGGTTCGTCCCTTGGCCTCACGCAGGTTTACACACACCCCGAGATTAATCTCCAGTTCACCGGGCTCCACTCCGCAGCAGCTCTTGGCAGCTATTTTGCCCTTCTGTTCGGCATCGCAAACTGGCCCTTGCGAGAGAGAAGGGCAACACCGCACACGGTGCCGAAAGCGGATCTGATCGTTCCGCCGATTATTGGGACTTGCGAAAAGCCAGGGCCAGCAAATGACCGACACCCATGAGCGGTATTGTTTTTCCTGGCCGAAGGACCCTGACACGCAGAATCGGTCCCGAGTTCTTAAGACCATAGGCCCGCGCTTCAGAACCGGTTTTTTCCATCCTGGTCAGTGCGCGCCCGCAAGGAGATCGTCCGCGGCTTTTGCCAACGCCTCGAGGTACTCATCGCCCCTTGGATGATGTGTCAGCGCGGCTATCACATAATGCCGCCCGCCGCCCGTGACCACTGCGGTATCATGCAGCCATTCTTCCCATGAGCCCCACTTTCGTATGATCTGCACGTCGCGCCCGGCCAATCCCTTCACAAACTTGATCTGATCGTGGGGAATCTCCGGCGATTGGAAGATTGCGCGCATTTGCGCCGATGCCTCCGGCGAAACGAGACGCCCCTGCTCGAGCAGAAGATAATACCGGAGCAGTTGCCGGATGGTCGCCGCGTGCGAGTTGTCCCCCACGGGGTCGCCGTAGCGTTCATCGCTCTTTCCGTAATGTTTGCCCACCCAAATGCCGCCTCCGCGTCCGGCATCGTAAAACCTGTATTTGTTGAGGATGGACTGGATTTGTTTCAGTCCCAACTCACGCGAGTATTTCGCCGCCATTTCATTGCTCGATGCCTTGGCCATAAGGCCCAGCTCGAAGCGCGTGGACGCGGCGAGGTTTGTCACCGCCTCGGGATGCGTCTCGAAGTAGGCCAGCAATATGCCAATCTTCGGCACACTGGCCGCATATTCTTCCCGGTCCGGGTGCAACATGGCAAGCCGGCCGGACCGCAGGTCCAACAGGCCCGCAGCCGTGTGCTCGGGCCCCATGCCGAGCCGCCCTCTGAGTTCCAAATCAATCTTCTCGAGCGCGCTTTGGAGGCCGGAATCGACCGGCGAGTCATAGTCCAGGTGAATTCGTTGAAGTCTGTCGTTCATTTCGGGCATGGAGGTTGAGCACCCGGCGCCAAGCAGGCCAACCAGGATAAGGAAAGCAATCCATCGGCTGCGCATCATTCAAAAATGGCATTTCCGGTCGCATTGGCAGCGCCGGCGGTTTTTGGCGGTTTTCTCCCCCGCAAACCTGGCGCAAATGTGCTGGAGCGCGGCGGACTTGTCCAGCAGGGTAATGGCCCGACCGGAAAAACCACGCGCCAGACTGCTTTGCGACTGGATTTTCCCGCGGACAGGAAGCAGTATTTGGATGATGAACTTGATCCTTTCGACGCACAACGTGACGCTCACAAAGGCCATTGAAGACCACCTGATGAGCCGGATTGATAAAGTGGGCAAACTGGAACGCTACGCGCTGAGCGCCCGGGTGATCCTGGTGCACGACAAAACCAAGGCGCCCACGCGCCAGTTTTCCTGCTCGGTCCGGCTGGATGTTCCCGGTCCGGACCTGTTCGCCGAGGCTTCGGAGGGCGATCTCTACACCGCCATGGACATGGTGTGCAAGAAAATCGAGCAACAGATCCGCAAGCGCCACAGCAAATACAAGGCGCGTAACAAAACGGAAGCCTACAAAGGCAAGCGCAGGCTCCAGGAAACAAGCGACTAACCCGCCCGCACCACAACCATAAGCCAGCAAGTCCTTATCCGAGCCAGCAGAGCCCTGCCGATCACCGCCCCGGTCATCGACAACGCCGCCGTGTTGATTTCGGGCCACAGGATTTCGGCCATCGGCAAATGGCCGGACCTCCGCCGCCGGTTCCACGGGAGGACCGTGGACCTCGGAGAAGTTGCGGTGCTGCCGGGGCTCGTAAACGCCCATTGCCACCTGGATTACACCGCAATGGCAGGCCACCTGCCGCCGCCGAAGATCTTCACGGATTGGCTGAAGCTTATCACCGAACTCAAGAGCGGGTGGACCCACGACGATTACCGCCTCTCCTGGATGCTGGGCGCGGATATGCTGCTGGCTGGTGGCACCACCACCGTGGCGGACATCGAGGCCTCACCGGATCTCCTCCCGGCGGTGTGGCGCTCGACCCCGCTGCGAATCATTTCGTTTCTGGAAATGATTGGCATCACCGGCAAACGGTCTCCACGCCAAATCCTCGTCGAAACACACAAAAAAATTGAGAGCCTGCCCAAAGGTTCCTTGTGGCAGACCGGTCTCTCCCCGCACGCCCCCTACTCCACCCTGCCGGAACTTCTTTCCATTTGCGCCGCGGTGGCCCGGCAGAAACGCTGGCCCGTCTGCATGCATATCGCGGAGTCGGAGCTCGAGCACCACATGTTCTCAAAAGGCGCCGGCCCCATGCACGCGTGGCTGCAGCGCAGCGGACGCGACATGTCCGATTGCGGCAGGCGCACACCGCTGGCCCACGTGGCCGCGACCGGCATTCTCAACGACCGTTTTCTCGCCGTTCATTTGAACTACCTTGGGCGCGGAGATATACCGCTGCTTCGGAACTCCGGCGCGCATGTGGTCCACTGCCCCAGAAGCCACGCTTATTTCGCGCACAAAAAGTTCCCGCTCGCGCGTCTCAGGGCGGAGGGAGTCAACGTCTGCCTTGGCACGGACAGCCTGGCCAGTGTGCTCAAGCAACGAAAGCAGCCGGTCAGTTTAAGCATGTTTGAGGAAATGCGCGCTCTGATGTCCGCAAATCCGGAAGTGTCCCCTCGCAGGGCCTTGAACATGGCCACCGTGTCGGGCGCCCGGGCGCTCGGCCTGGCCGGACGCGTTGGCGAGTTGTCCCGGGGCGCCTTTGCGGATCTGATCGCGGTGCCGCTTGGCCCGAGCGACAATGTATTCGAGGCGGTGGCGCATCACTCGGGCCCTGTCATCGCAAGCATGATCCATGGCGCCTGGAAGATTCATCCCCGCAACGGTGAAGCCGCACCGCACCAACCAAACTGATAGGGTCTTTTCCAACAGAGCTGGACCACAAGTTCATCTGACAACTATTCACCCGAGTGGCCGATTGGATCAGGGAGGAGCCGATAATAAAGGCCTTTAATCTGGACAGTGCCCTCGCGTCAGACCATTTTTGCGGCAACCTGCATTATGAGAAGCCTCGTCTTAGGGATCGATAGCGGAACTCAATCAACAAAGGTCCTCGTGGTTGATGCGCGGGATGGGCGGCTCCTGGCCTCGGCCGCCCAGGAATACCCCCTGATTCCGAACTTGCCCCCGGGCGCAAAAGAGCAGCATCCGCACACCTGGCGCGATGCCGCCGCAAGCGCCATCCGCCGGGCGCTGCGCCAGGCCCGGGCATCGGGATCGGAAGTGAAGGCCATTGGCGTCAGCGGCCAACAGCACGGGTTTGTGCCCCTCGATGCCTCCGGCGAAGTGATACGCCCCGCGAAACTCTGGTGTGATACTTCAACCATTCGTGAATGCGAAGAACTCACAGCCCACCTCGGTGGCACAAAGGGAGCCATCAAAGCCACAGGAAACGCCATTTTGCCCGGGTTTACCGCGCCAAAAATCCTCTGGCTCAAAAAGCACGAGCCAAAAAACTACCAACGCCTCGCCACCGTAATGCTCCCGCATGATTATCTGAATTTCTGGCTTACAGGTGACGCGGTCATGGAGTACGGCGATGCCAGCGGCACCGCCTTGATGGATGTGCGCAAACGCAAATGGTCCGAGGACGTGCTGCGCGCCATCGATAAGGAACTGGCAGAAAAACTGCCGCGGCTGGTCCGCAGCGATGCACCCGCAGGCGCTCTGCAACCCTCCACCGCCAAGCAACTGGACCTGCTGCCCGGCACGCTCGTCAGCGCCGGCGGCGGTGATAACATGATGGGCGCCATCGGCACCGGCAACACCCGCGAGGGCGTGATCACCGCCAGCTTCGGAACCAGCGGCACAATCTACGCCTGTGCCGAAAAACCGGTCGTCGATCCGAAGGGCGAAATCGCCGCCTTCTGCGATTCGACCAATCGCTGGCTGCCGTTGCTGTGCACCATGAATGTCACAGTCGCCACGGAAATGGTGCGCGAGGATTTCGGGTGGTCCCACGAGAAATTCGCCGCCGAAGCCTCACGGATTCCCCCGGGGTCCAATGGCCTCCTGCTGCTGCCGTATTTTGAAGGCGAACGAACGCCAAATGTGCCGGAAGGAACCGGCGTCTGGTTCGGCGTCAATGCGCGCACGTTTGAAGCCGCGCATTTCGCGCGCGCCGCTATGGAGGGCGTGACACTCGGAATGAACTACGGCCTTCGACGTCTAACCTCCCTCGGGGTCAAGCCCACCCAGATCCGCGCCACAGGCGGCGGTTCGCGCTCCAAGGTGTGGCGGCAGATCATGGCGGACGTGTTCAACGCGGAAGTCGTGACGCTAAAGATTTCCGAAGGCGCCGCCTTTGGGGCAGCTCTCCAGGCGCTCTGGTGCTGGAGGCTGCAAAGCGGGGAGAAGATTTCGATCACCGACCTCACCGACAGTATTATCGAGCTCAACACACTGGAAACAGCCGAACCGAACGCCTCGAATCACGCCGTTTACGAGCAGATGCAGGAACTGCAGGATCAACTCTCGCTGGGCTTGCGGCCCTCATTTAAGCTGCACCGCAAGACGCTCCTGGAAACGCGCTGATCCACGCAGCACCGGTTGTCGCGATCGACCAGGCGATGTGCAAAGGCCGCGGGCGGGCAGTGCGCTACGTGACCGCGACTGCCGGAATCTTTTGGAGTGCCGGCAGCGACCCTGCCAGCGCGCGCTTCAAGCCATCCGCGACACCGTAGCCGTGCGAAAACTCGCTCACAAAACCGCCCTGAGCCAGCACAGACTTCTTCACTTCCTGGATCGCGTTGGAGGGTGCGGCGACATACCGCGCATACTTTGTGTTGAGCATGGAGAGATCATTCAGGTGGTCCCCTGCGGCAAACACCCGGCTCGAATCCAGCCCCAGCCTGCCGGTGATTTCCGCCAGCGCAGTGCCTTTGGTAAAGCCGTCGTGGCAAAACCGGCAATACACGTCGTTGCGAACGACCGACAGATGCGGAATCTCCTGACTGTATTCGTTCAAAAAGGCGTGAATGCGATCCATCTCTTCATTCGAGGCCGCAATAATGCACAGGGGCGAGAACGGATCGTTATAGATGTGTGCGCGGGCATGTTCCCGGATCCAGTTCATGAGCATTGGCAGGTCCTCGCGCACCTGCAACCACATTTGGGCGTGTGTCTGCGCGCAGTTGGTGTTCCAGCTCTCCAATCCGCGAAAGGCGGATTCCTGCTGGTAATAAATCTCCCTCTCAACGAGCACCAGGTAGTCCGGTGTGATCGAAATGCCCGAGCGACCCAGCGCCTCCATCAGGCTGGACATGTCACGCCCCGTGTTGATAACCCACTTTGCCCCTTGCCGCTGCATCGCGGCAATGGTCTCCTGAAGCTCGAGCGGAACCGGCGGCGTCTCAAACTCCGCGAACAACGTCCCGTCAAAATCGGTCGAAATCAGTTTTACTGGCAAACTCATCAGCCGCCAACACTAGCACAAAGCCGCCCCGGTTTCGATAGACAATTCCAACCGGTAAGGCTAAGCATTATTCCATGAAGAGCGCATACGAACTGGCGATGGAGCGGCTGAACAAGACATCGCCCACGGTTAAGCTTTCGGATGATCAGAAACGCCAGATCGCCGACATTGAATCCCAGTGCAAAGCGAAGATCGCGGAGCGCGAGCTTTTTCTGCAAGGTGAGCTTGAAAAGGCCGTGAACACCGGCGACGCCGAAGCGGTCGAACAAATCGAGAAGCAGATCGCAAGCGAACGGAAATCCATCCGGACCAATTTCGAGGAGAAAAAGGAGAAAGTCCGCCACCAAAAGGCCTGATGCAGTCATCCGGTTTTGATCGGAGTTTTTGGATAAAACTCCTGCGGTCAGCCGCAGTTTAGCCATGGCCGTCATTTCCAGGAACGTTCAGTGCAGAGCCGTCATTTTTGACATGGACGGGGTGATTGTGAACAGCGAACCCCGGCACAAACAGGCTTATCTCGAAGTCTGCGAGCAAATCGGCTACGGCTCGAGTCATGGCTTCATTTTTGAGGACTACGTGGGTCGTCCGGACATCGACCTGTGGACGGACTTCCTCAACAGGCACAGGCCGAAGCAAACACTCGATGAGCTGCTGCGGCTCAAGCGCAACCTCATTATTGATTGGATCCGCACCGGCAATCCGCTTTTCGACGGGATCACGGACCTCCTGAAAAGCCTCTCCCAAAAATACATTCTTGGCCTGGCGTCCGGTTCGGAACGCCCGGTAGTGAACGAGGTCCTCAAAGTCCAAAATCTCGGCCGGTATTTCCGAGCAACAGTCAGCGCCAACGAAACCACCCGGGGAAAGCCTGACCCTGAAACGTTCCTGAAAGCGGCCGCGCTACTGAACGTGCCGCCCGGGGATTGCTGCGTCATCGAAGATTCCATGCCCGGGGTCGCGGCAGGCCTGGCTGCCGGCATGCGCGTCATTGCCATCACAAACACCCACCCTGCGGACGATCTCAGCCGTGCGACTCACGTCGTCAATACCTATGACGAGATCGAGCGCCTGTTGGGATGCCCATAACCGTCAGGCCCGGCCCGCCAATATCAGGCGTGGTCGAGCTTCAGAAAATTCGAAAGGATCATTCGTCCGCTCTCGGTAAGAATGCTCTCGGGGTGAAACTGTACCCCCCAGATCGGATACTCCTTGTGCCTCACACCCATGATTTCCCCCTCCCGGGTTCGGGCCGTGACCTCCAGACATGGAGGCACGGAATCGGGCGCGATCACGAGTGAGTGGTACCGGGTGGCAAGAAACGGGTTCGGCATCCCCTCAAACAGATGCTTGCCATCGTGTAGAATTGGCGAGGTCTTGCCGTGCATCATCCGGTCGTTCACGACCACCCTGCCCCCGAACACATGTCCGATGCACTGATGCCCGAGACACACCCCCAAAGTGGGAATGCCGGGACCGAACGTGCGGATAACCTCGTTCGACAGGCCCGAATCCCGCGGAGAACAGGGACCGGGCGAGATCAGTATTCGCCCGGGCCGCAACGCCCGGATCTGGTCGATGGTGATCTGGTCATTGCGGTGGATCTCCATCTCCACCTGCATCTCCCCGAGATACTGCACGAGGTTGTAGGTGAAAGAATCGTAGTTGTCGATGACCAGCAACATCACACAGCCGCCGCGCGGCGGCAGATCATTCCTGAAACATCCCCGATGCTACTTCTTGAGCTCTGCCCTAGCCTTGCGCATGACATCCTGGATCAACACTTCTTCGCCGCCTTTGGCTTTGCTCACTTCCGCAGCTTCCATGAACGCAATGATCTCGATCGTCTCAGCGGGCTTCACCGGCGGAACACCGGTCTGGAAGAACTTCACAATTTCAACAACCAGCGGCCCGTAGCCATCAAACCCGCCAACAGGCGACTCGCCCTTGTCGCCCTTGGCTTTTCCGCCATACTTCTTCGATTCGCGGTAAATGCCCGTCCGGTTGCCTTTCCATGTTCCCTTCACCTGTATCAGGCCGTCCGGGGTTGTGGATCGTTGCACGCTCACACAGCCGGTTCCCATCACGGTGAAAAGAGACTCCACACCGTGGATGCCATACCAGAACAACTCGGGATGATGCGGCTCCGTCGAGCAAGGGCTTTGGGTCTCGGCATAAGTCACCTTCCCGATCGCCCCCTTCCGCACCTTTTGTGTGTCTTTCCCGAAACGCAGCCCGGATGAACTGAAGACCGGCACTTTCGCTTCCTTTGCGAGATCGAAGATTTCAAGGCAATCCTTGAGCGAACTGGCCATGGGTTTGTCAATGAAGAGGGGTTTTCCGGCCTTGATCACGGGCCTGGCCTGCGCCAGGTGCGGGCGGCCATCCACGCTCTCGAGCAGCACCACGTCCACGTTCTGGCACAGTTCCTCGATCGAATCGTAGAACTTCACCCCGAAATCCTCCTTCAGCTTCCTTGTGTACTCCTCCACCCTGCCAAAGCTGTTCGAAATATCCATACTACAGCTCTTGAAGGCGCCCACCACCCGCGCCCCGGACACATGGACCTTGCTGTTGGTGTTGTTCATCGCATCCGTAAATGCGATGACATGGGAAGTATCCGTCCCAACGATCCCGACTCGCAGATCCGCGGCGCAGACCGCGCCCGCGATCATGACCGCCCCCGCCAAACACAACCGGCCAGAAAAATTATTCATTTCTTCAGCATAGTGATCAACCGCTGCAGAACAACACTTTTTAGTGTCACTTTTTGGCGTGACGTCACCAGCCCCAACCATTAACTTTAAGCCTTCGATAACATATACAGAACGGCTATGCATACACGTTTCGACCTCACTGAAAACGATATCCCCAAAACCTGGTACAACCTCCTGGCAGATTTCCCGGAGCCGCTCCCGCCCCCGCTGAACCCGGCCACAAAACAACCGCTCGGCCCCGAAGCGTTGGAAGCCATCTTCCCCAGGAACCTGATCGCCCAGGAAATGTGTTCCGAGCCTTACGTGGAAATTCCCGCTCCCGTCCGCGAAATCTATGCCCTGTGGCGGCCCACACCACTCCTGCGCGCCGTGCGTCTGGAGAAAGCCCTGCAAACTCCCGCCCACATTTACTACAAGTACGAAGGCGCCAGCCCCGCCGGAAGCCACAAGGTCAACACCGCAGTCGCCCAGGCCTTCTTTAACAAGGAAGCCGGCACCAAACGCCTCGCGACGGAGACCGGAGCTGGCCAATGGGGCGCCTCCCTTGCCATGGCCTGCAAGATGCTCGACCTCGAATGCCGCGTGTACATGGTCAAGGTAAGCTATCAGCACAAGCCTTACCGCCGCATGCTCATGCATACCTGGGGAGCCACGGTGTATCCCAGCCCAAGCGACCAGACGAAGTACGGACGCCAACTGCTGGCCGAAGACCCGAATTGCCCCGGCAGCCTCGGCATCGCCATCAGCGAAGCCGTCGAGGACACCGTTACCCACCCCGACACCAAGTACTCGCTGGGCAGCGTCCTGAACCACGTCTGCCTCCACCAGACGGTTATCGGCCAGGAATCCATCCGCCAGATGGAACTCGCAGGCGAAGAGCCGGACATTGTCTTTGGCTGCTGCGGTGGCGGCAGCAACTTCGCGGGCATGGCTTTCCCATTCATTCAGCGGAACCTGAAAATGGGCAAAAAACACCGCTTGATCGGGGTTGAGCCTGCCGCATGCCCTTCTCTCACGAAAGGAGAACTGCGCTACGACTTCGGTGACACCGCCGAGATGACCCCGCTGCTCATGATGTACACGCTGGGCCACAAGTTCATGCCGCCGTCCATCCACGCCGGCGGGCTCCGCTACCACGGCATCTCCCCCATGATCAGCCACGCTCTGAAGCTCGGGATGATCGAGGCATTGGCCTACCCGCAAACAAAGGTCTTTGCGGCGGCGACTCTGTTCGCGCAATCTGAAGGCGTCATCCCTGCGCCGGAATCGTCGCACGCCATCGCCGCGGTTGTGGACGAGGCCATCCGCGCGCGCGAGGAAGGGAAGAAGAGGGTGCTGCTTTTCAATCTCTCAGGTCACGGACTGCTCGATCTCAGTTCATACGAAACTTACCACACCGGCAAACTCGAAGACGTTTAACCGACCATACCACACATGAAAAAAATCCGAACACAGACTCTAAGCGCACTGCTGCTGGCCGGGCTTTTTGCCGTGCCCGCAGCTTCACTGGCCCAACCCAGCGCCCATTATCCCGCGGGCCTGGAGGGAATTAAAGCCGCCACGCTGCCACCGCCCGGCATTTACCTCCGCGACTACAATTATTTCTACTATTCAGACCGCCTGAACGATTCGAACGGGCACGAAAACCGGGACGCCGACGCCGAAGCCTTCATTTACGCAAATGCGCCGCGCCTCTTGTGGATCACGGATTACAAACTGCTGGGCGGCCATATCGGCGTGGATGCCCTGATCCCGATCAAGCACACCTCGCTCGAATTGGAGACGGGAGGTCCTGGCGGCAGATACGATGACGACACTTTCGGCATCAGCGATTTGTTCGCCGAGGCCACCCTGTCCTGGCACGGAAAATGGTTCGATGCCGCCATTGGATATGGCGCCTGGGCTCCGACAGGCGACTCCTCCGCAGACCCCCTGACCACTCGCGCGGGGCTTGGCTACTGGACCCACATGTTCACGGCCGGCGCAACCGTGTACGCCGACGAGGCAAAGCGCTGGGCGCTCTCGGTCCTGAACCGCTACGAGATCAACACCGAAAAGGATGACACCGATCTCACAGTCGGAGATGCATGGACTATCGAAGGCGGCCTCAGCTATGCCGTGGCAAAAACGGTGGATGTCGGAGCTGTGGCATACTACCAGCGCCAAATGACGAAGGACCGCGGAGTGGAATCTCCGGGCGGGCGCGACTGGGTGGCCGCTGTGGGACCGGAGGTCAGCGTGTTCTATCCCCGGATCACCTTTGGCTGGTCACTGCGTTATCTTTATGAGTTCGAGGCTGAGAGCCGTTTCCAGGGCCACACAGCTGTTTTGACACTCACGAAACGCTTCTAAACCGGACAGCGGACCAACTTTTCAAAAACGGGGCGCTCAGCGCCCCGTTTGTTTTTGCACTTTCATCCCCGCCCCGCATTCACTTCCCGGCACCGGGTTCTCTTGTCGAAAGTTGGGAATACCTCCTGGAGAGAGCCTCGGTGATTCTTTGAATCCGGTCCGCAAGAGCCCTGGGCCGGATCACTGTCGCGTGCGTTCCCATGCCCAACACCCATTTTTCCACCTCTTCGATGTTGTTCAGGCGCAACCGCAGACGCAGCGCTCCTCCGGGCAGTTCCGTGATTTCCTGCGTGCTGTGCCACCTGCGCCCGCGCACTTCGTCCGCCGCCCAGGCATCGAAATCCATCACCACCTCGTAATCGTCCCGCCCCTTGAACACGCCAAAGCTCCCGGCCAGGTACTCGTTCGGGTTGAACCCCGCCGGCACCGCAAACCGCGCGCTCGTGGCGCTCGCCTTCTCAATCCGGGCAAGGGAAAACGTGCGCATGTCGCGTTTCTCAATGTCAAACGCGAGCAAATACCACTGGTTTTGCACACACGCAAGATGGTAGGGCCGCACATGCCGCGCCGCCCTCTTCGTCTCGCCACGGTTCCGGTACTGAAATCGAACCGCTCTCCGGTCGCGCAACGCCACAGTCAATGTCTCAAAGGTCTTGAGGTCCGCGTCGCCCGGAGCAAATGGCCGGAACGAGAGCGCCTCGCCCACATGCCCCAGCGAGTACTTCACCGTTCGATCCAGTTGACCCGAAAGCCTGCGGAAAGCCTGTTCAAGTGGACGCTCGAAGGGTGTGCCCCGATACTGCCCCACAGCCTTCTGCGCCACCAGCAGGGCAAAAATCTCGGACTCGCTCAGGGGCATTTGCGGAAAGTACCCGACATCCTTCGAGTAATAGTAACCTCTCCGCTCGTAGTCATACTCGATCGGCAGATCCATCCGGATCTTCATGAAATCGATGTCTCGCATCACCGTCCGCCTCGATACCTCGAACTCCCGGGAAAGGTCCGTGCCGTTCGGATACTCCTTTGCCTGCAGCAGCAAATGAATGCGATACAAACGGTCCATTGCCGGACGGCTGTAGCCCTGTTGTGCAAAATTGCTCATGCTTCATCATGCGCATTCGCGGGCAATCCTGTAAACCCCCGGACGAATAATTTAAAACCGTGTCCGTGCTTCGTGTATGTCGCGGGCGATCTGCAGCCGCAGTTCCTCCACGGACCCGAACCGCATCTCGTCCCGCAGCTTTTCCACAAAGGTGACCTCCAATTCCGCGCCGTAAAGGTCTCCGTCGAAATCCAGCAGATGCGCTTCCACGCGCAGCGGGGGATCCGGCGCCCCCAGCGTCGGCCGCGTCCCGATGTTCAGCACAGCCCGCCGGGTCTCATACCCGAATTTTGCATGCGCCGCATAGACGCCAAACGGCGGCAAAACACGCCCGGTCACGTCCATGTTCGCCGTGGGAAATCCAAGCCGCCGCCCAAGCGCATCTCCCCGCACAACGTCACCCGCCAGTGAATAGGCGCGCCCGAGCATCTGGCTCGCAAGGTCCAGGTTGCCGGTTTTCACCGCCTCACGAATTCGTGTGCTGCTCACGGGTTGCCCCTCAAGGGACACGGCAGCCAGCGCATGGGTCAAAAACCCGAGCTTGCTTCCCATGCTTTTGAGCAGTTCAACATTCCCGGAACGTTGATGCCCGAACACGAAGTTCGTGCCGACACAGATGCTGTGGATTCTCTGAAAACCCGCAAGAAGCCAGGAAACAAACTCCTCCCCGGTCTGACGGCTGAATGATTCATCAAAGTCAATCAACAGAAGGCTGTCCGCGCCGCAGCGTTCGATGGCTCCCGACCGCTGGGAAAGGGAGTATATCAGCCGTGGCGCATGCTCCGGACGCACGATTGAACCCGGATGGCGCCTGAAAGTGATCACCACGGCATCCGCCTCTTTCTGCCGGGCATCAGCGACCGTCTGGCGGATGATCTGCTGGTGTCCCAGGTGCACACCGTCAAAAAAACCAATGCACAAGCAGGCCTTTCGGCCAGCGCCAGGCAACTCCCGGATGGAACCCGCCACTCTCATGGATCAAGCGCGCACGAGCTGCAGGAATGGAATCACATGCTTTTGCAGCTCGGCAGGGCTCATCTCCATGGCGTCTTCGAAGGTGATCGAGTCTTCGATATCGAACTTGCCGGACACGATGCGCCGGAGCGTGCTCAGATGCGCGCCACACCCAAGTTTCTGGCCCAGTTCATGGGCAACGCTGCGAACGTATGTTCCCTTGGTGCAGGCAATGCGGAAATCGGCGAATGGCTCCTCGTAATGGTTGAAGCGGAACCGGTAAATATGGATCAGCCGAGGCTCTCTTGGCACCTCCACCCCTTTGCGGGCAAGCTTGTAGAGCGCCACGCCGTCCTTCTTCACCGCCGACACCATGGGCGGCACCTGCATTTGATCCCCCAGGAACTCTTCAGCCGCCTTGTTCAGGTCTTCCAGCGTCATGGGGGGCACAGGCAGGGACGCGACCAACTCCCCGGCGCTATCGTAGCTGTCGGTGGACTCGCCAAACTTGATCGTGCCCTCGTAGATCTTGTCGTCAGACATTAGTTTTTCGGAAAGTTTGGTGCCCCGGCCCAGGACGAGAATGAGCAGCCCGGTGGCATTCGGGTCCAGGGTGCCGCAATGGCCCACTTTCCTGATGCCGAATTGCCGCCGAATCGCGTCAACGACATCGTGAGAGGTCGGCCCCGCCGGCTTGTCGATTAGTAGCGCCCCATCGAGCGCGGAGAATTCCTGGATCATCGTTCTGCTTGAGGGTTCTAGTAACTAAACTGGTTCATCTTAACTTTGCCGCGGAAAACCCAGAGTACCGCCGCCGTGTAGAGAAGCACAAAGGGCACACCGATAAACGCTATGTTGCGCATGATCGCAAGGGTCTTCTGGGAGGACGCCGCGTTGTGCGCCGTGAGGCTCCACTCCGGGTTCAGCGAGGAGTGCACAAGCTCCGGAAACAACGCGACCCCGAAGAAGAAGGTCAGCGCCGCGATGGTGGCGCATGATGAAAAGAACGCGTATAGCGGGCTTCTTCTGTAAATCGCCCGCGGAATGTTCGCAACAGCCAGAATGTTTAGAGCCACAACCACCCACACCCAAGGGTGCCGGTCAAAGTTACGGGTCGCCAGTGGCACTTCGGCCAGTGTGTAAATGGTGGTGAAAAGGTAAAACACCAGAAAAATGCCAAAGGTTCGCCACATCCAGCCGTGGATGCGCTCCTGAAGCGCGCCCTCCGTCTTGAGATACAGGTAAAGCGCCCCGTGCATGGCAAAGGTGACCACCGCAAAACAACCGATCAGAACGGGATACGGCTTGACCAGATCCAGCGTCGCGCCCTGGAACTCCTTGTCCGGCCCGATCGGCATCCCGACCATTGCATTCCCAACAGCGACGCCAAACAGGAACGTTGCCAGGGTGCTGCCCGCAAAGAACGAGAAATCCCAAAAAGAGCGCCACTGCCGGTTCTCGCGCTTGCTCCGGAACTCCATGGACACAGCCCGGAAGATCAGGGCAAACAGCAACACCATGAACGGGGTGTAAAAACCTGAAAACACGGTCGCATAAACATCCGGGAAAGCCGCGAACATCGCTCCCCCAAAAGTGACAAGCCAGACCTCGTTTCCGTCCCAGATGGGGCCGATCGAGTTCATGAAGACGCGGCGTTCCTCATCCTTGCGCACAAACAGGTGAAGGATGCCCACGCCCAGGTCGAATCCATCCAAAATGGCGTACCCCGTCAGGAGTATCCCAAGCATCACAAACCAGAAAAGGTTCAGGTCCATAGTGGTGATTTAATGTCCTTGCCGCGAATTGGGTCCATCCTCTCCCCGGCCCGGGCCGGATGGCGGCTTCACACGGTCTGACGATGCGTCACCCGGCATCGTGAGTGAGCCCGCGCCGGTTCCAGCCCGCATCCCCGCAATATCCGCCAGGGCGCCAGCGGAGGTCGCCGCCGCCGTGTGGGGTTCCTCGGGCCCGTGCTGGATCTTGTCGTTGAGAACGTAGATCCACACCAGGAACAGCAGGAAGTATATGATTCCAAAAAGAATGATCGAACTGAGCGTCTGGCTGGCGCTGACCGCCTTCGAAAGACCGTCGCTCGTGCGCAGCAATCCGTAAACAATCCACGGCTGTCTCCCAACCTCGGCGGTCACCCATCCCAACTGGTTCGCCAGGTAAGGCAAAGGAATAATCAGGACAAACGCCCACATCAGCCAGCGCTTCTGAAATAGCGTGCCGCGCAAACGGTAAATCAGCGCCAACAGGGTGATCGCAATAAACAGCATCCCCATCCCCACCATCAGGTGAAATGCCTGAAACGTCATCGCCACGGGCGGCCAGTCGCTTCTGGGAATCTTATCCAGCCCGTTCACAGGCTGGTGAAAGTTTCCGTGAACGAGGAAACTGAGCATGTTCGGCAGCTTCAGCCCATACTTCACGGTCTCCTCGTTCTCGTCGGGAAAGCCAAACGCATACAGGCCCGTGCCGCCAGGCGTCGTTTTGAAGTGCGCCTCCATCGCCGCAAGCTTGGCCGGCTGTGTGTCCTTCAACTGACGCGCCTGGAGATCTCCCTGGATCAGCGCCAGCAGCGACATCATCGCCCCAAGCACAAGGGCCGACGTAAAGCTCTTCTTCGCAAAATCCAGGTGCCGGTTGCGCAGAATGTAAAAGGCGGAAATGCTCATCACGAAGAACGCCGCCAGAATGTAGGCGCCAATCAGCGAGTGCAACAGCCTGGGAATGCTGGAAGGATTGAACACCATCTCCCAGAAGTTGGTCACTTCAGCACGCGCAAATCCGCCCTCGGTCACGATGTGAAACCCGGCCGGGGTTTGCTGCCACGAATTGGCCACGATAATCCAAACGGCGGAAAATACCGCCCCAAGGGCCACCATGCATGTCGCAAAGAAATGCGTCTTCGGCGAGACGCGATCCCACCCGAAAACCAGCACTGCAAGAAAGCCCGATTCGAGAAAGAAGGCGAATATGCCCTCCGCCGCCAGGGCCGACCCGAAGACATCCCCCACAAATCGGGAGTAAGAGGCCCAATTGGTGCCAAACTGGAATTCCATGACAATGCCGGTGGCCACCCCCATCGCAAAATTCACGGCAAAGATCTTCGTCCAAAACTTCGCTGCCCGCTCATAACCGGGATCTTTGGTCTTCAGGTAAAGCGCCTCCAGCGAAACCATCAATCCCCCAAGCCCGATCGTCAGGGGCGGAAAGATGTAGTGGAACATGATTGTGAAGGCAAACTGCAGGCGCGATAATGTCAGCAGGTCTAAATCCATATTCCTATGATTGCTATTGTTCCCGCACACGGGGCGGCAGTCAATCACGCAATCGACATCACACAATCGCATCGCTGACTCGGCGCCCGGATGCGATAAACAAAAAATATCCACCGCCTCGATGCGGGCACAGGTCCAGCGGACCGCAAATGTCTATAGAACCCGGACCGCACCACATCCACAAAGGTCCAGCGGACCGGCACAAGAGCTCAAAGTGTCGGCCCTAACGGACCCAAGGTGAATTCTTGCGGTCCATTTCCATAACCATTCCCGCCCGGCTTTTGCAGGGAAGCCACCGCCCAAGTCGCTCGCGGCACATTGGCAAAGCTGGTCCCTGCGAGCAGCGCCAGGAAGAATGTCAGCCAAAACCTCATATTCTGTGACCGCACGAGTGTTTAAGAAAATGTCTCCTTCATCAAAGGAGAATCTGCTTTGCTGGCGCACGACATAGCTGGAAACAGTCGCGTTCCTGACTCGGTTAGCAGAGGATGATTGGTGATCGGCGATCATTGTCGAGGTTCCCGAGGACAGCACTGGATGTGGGTGGCCCGTGTGTTGGAACGTTCGGATGAATACAAAAGAAGGCGCACCTGCCTAAGTTGCAAGGCCGCGAACTCCAAGAAGCTGTTCCAGATTCCTCAAAACAGATGGCATTCGCCATGCTGTTGGTTGCGGAATTCAATCAAATCCAGCAGGAGTGAATCGCCCGAATCGCCCTCAATGGCTCCAGACCGCACCAAACTATGGGCGAACCCCTTTTCGAACCCCTTTTCGCAACGAGCAGCGCCAGAAAGAATGCCAGCCAAAACCTCATATCACGTGACCGCACGAG
>CAYNZC010000084.1:0-19027 GCA_964401575.1 uncultured Verrucomicrobiota bacterium | reverse complement strand
CTAGGAATCAACTTTGACACGGGCAACAGCTACCTGTGCGGCCACGACCCCTACGAGTGGCTGGAGCGAGTGCTCAGCCGTCTCGTTCACTTGCATGCCAAGGACATCTCCGTTGAGCAATCCTCCTCTGAACGCGGAAAGGTGACGGGCACTGCAGTGGGGTGCGCTTGCGGAGACGGGGTGATCGATTGGGCGCGGGTGATCCATCTGTGTCGCAAGGCCCCGCGCGATATAGTGCTCTCCGTGGAGTGTGGGACGGTGCAACAGGCCGAGCGCTCGATAAAGCACCTGAGCAAGCTGGTTTAGTGCCCGAAGCTTTCAACTTTTGCTTTGCCTCATTCGCGCACATGAGACACATTTCGAACAGCCTGATTCATATGAAGAAGCATATCAAAAAGACCGTTTTCTCGGCGGCAGCGCTTTTCCTGCTGGTGCTGGCCGGTTGCAAGGACGAGACCCGTGCGGCTTACTGGTGGATGCCCGATCCTTGGTCGCCAATGACGATCGTCACCGTCTCCAGTTCTGGCGGTGGCGCCGGGGCTGCATCGGGCGGGAGCGCATCGGCAGGCGGATTCTAGAACCCAGACCTGTCGAAAAACCGAAAGGCGTCGCTGATCCATGCTAACTCCGGGCCGCCGATGGCGTCCTCTGTTTCTCTGCACTGTGGCGGTAGCCGCCATTTGGGTTGCGGCGGCGGCCATCTATATCATCTCAAAGAATGCTCGCGTTACTGCCGAGAAAGTGACCGAGTACGCCGACTCCGTGGACCTGGGGCGGTTATCAGACGAGGAACGTGCCAGGGCGATCCGGAAGCTTGCGGACATGTTGAATGCTCTTTCTGTTGAGGAACGCCGCACCGCCCGGTTCGGCGGCGCCGGGACGCGTTGGTTTGGGCAGATGACAGAAGCGGAGAAAGCGGATTTCATTGAGCTCACCATGCCGACCGGGTTCAAACAGATGCTCACGGCATTTGAGCAGTTGCCGGAGGACAGGAGGCGCAAGACGATTGACGATGCCCTCCGCCGTCTGCGCGAAGCGCGCAACGAGATGGCATCGCAAACGCCCGCCCGGGTTGACACCAACTCTCCGGTGTTGAGTGAAGATCTCCAGGCCCGAATTCGGACAATCGGGCTCCGCACATTTTACAGCCAAAGTTCCGCTCAAACGAAGGCGGAGCTGGCGCCGGTTTTGGAGGAACTACAGCGGATCATGGAGAGTGGGCGGCCCTTCCGGCATCCCGGGCGCTGACCGGTGTCATGCACTTCAGGCGCGCTTTTACTTTACTCGAGCTGCTGGTGGTTATAGCCATCATCGCAATCCTGGCGGCCATGCTCATGCCGGCTCTCGGACGCGCGCGCGAGGCCGGGCGAGGCACTGCGTGCCTGAGCAATCTGCGGCAGGTGGGTGTCGCATTTCAGCTCTACGTCCAGGACAACGACAGCCGTCTGCCCGTGATGCGGGATAGATCCGTCGCAACGGAAAACACGCTTCCTTCGCCGGACACCGTGTTGTCGAATCATCTGGGCAACGTGCGTGTGCTTCGATGTCCATCGGATCGCGCGGGCATTTACGAGCAGACAGGATCGAGCTATTCATGGAACAGCCTGCTTAACGGGCAAAAGGCAGATCGCCTGGACGTGATGAATCTGCAGTTCGATCCACACCAGATTCCGCTCATGTTCGACAAAGAGAGTTTTCACCGCGCGCGGGGTCGTGGAAAGGAGCAGAACTTTCTTTATGCCGATGGTCATATTCGCAACCTTTTGGCCATTGAGGGGACTATTAAAAAGTGATCAGGCTTGAACAAGTGACAAAGATCTTTGGTTGTCGGGCGGCGGTGGACGCTCTCGATCTGCATGTGCCCGCGGGCGAGATCTATGGTTTGCTTGGGCACAATGGCGCCGGCAAGAGTACGGCGATTGGCATGATGCTTGGCCAGGTTTGGCCCACCGCGGGGAGAATAAAGATTCGCGGGCGCGACGTTTTCGCGGACAGATGGGGCGCCCTTGGAAGAGTGGGCGCCATCTTCGAATCCCCTGCGTTTTACGATTACCTCAGCGGTTACAGGAACCTGGAAATCTTTGCATCCTACACCGCACCGACACCTCGCAAGCGCCTCCTGGAAATCCTTGATTGGGTGGGCCTGAGCGGCCGCGAAAAGTCAAAAGTGCGCACCTACTCGCACGGGATGAGAGCGCGGCTTGCTCTTGCGCAGACCCTGTTGCCTGACCCGGAACTGCTCATTCTGGATGAACCAAGCGACGGGTTGGATCCGGAAGGCATTCACGAAATGCGCCGGACCATCCTGCGCCTTCATTGCGAGCTTAAGGTCACCATCCTGCTTTCCTCGCACTTTCTCAACGAAGTCGAGCAGACCTGCACGAGAATTGCCGTGCTGAAGCAGGGCCGGAAGGTTTTTGAGGGCGGCATGCGGCAAATACGGCGGCGCGACCGCTGGCTGCGCGTACGCACGTCTGATTTCAAGGCGGCTGTGGGTGGTTTAACAGAGGCTGGCCTTGCGGCTGCCGGGACCGGGGAGGGGATGATCGTCCTTGCGGATGGTGTCGGTCCGGAAGCAGTGGCGCGTTTTCTTGTGGAGCGCGGAATGCCGGTTTACGAACTGTCCCCGGCTGAACAGACGCTCGAAAACTTCTACCTGGCCCTGATGGACGCCGCCCAGAACCAACCTTCAGGCTGAACATATTTCGCAGATGTTTTCCGCTCATCTTAAAAACGAACTTTGGAAGCTGTTTGGCAAGAAGCGCACTTACATTGGGTTTGGTGCGTTTCTTCTCGCGCAGAACGCAATGCTGCTGACCTTCCGCTTCACACGATGGCAGAGCGAGATGGAGCGGATGCTCGAGGGCAACGGTTATCTGGCGATGGAATACGTCTCAGCCCTCACAGTGGCGGTTATTATGTTAATTCCGCAGGTCATTCTTTTGCTTCCACTCTATACCTCGCTTGTGGGCGGCGATCTCGTTGCGAAAGAAGCCGAGGACGGGACGCTTCGCATGATTTTGTCTCGGCCCATTTCCCGGCTTAGGCTTCTTTTCGTGAAATGGATTGCGGGGATGATTTTCGCCGGGGTGCTGGTCCTTGTTCTGGGCGCGGCTGCGTTGCTGTTCGCTTGGATGTGGTTTCCATGGAAGGGCATGTTCGTATTTGCGCCGGGCATGGTGTTCAATGTGCTGGGGGCGGCGGATGGCCTGCGGCTTTACTTGCTCTCGCAGGTCTTTATGACCATGAACGCGGTCGTGATTCTGAGCCTTGCGTTCATGTTTTCGTGTTTCAACATGAAGCCCGCCGCCGCGACGATAATGGCGCTCTCGTTCCTGTTTCTGAACCTTGTGATGGAGAGCATCCCTTTTTTCGAGCGTTACCAGGAATGGTTTTTGCCGTACCACTTCCGCGTATGGCTGTACATTTACGCGGACCCAACACCGTGGTCGCGAATCCTGGGATCGGTTTCTGTGCTGGTTGCGTTTTGCCTGACCGCGTTTCTAGTGGGCGCGGCGGTTTTCCAGACACGGGATATAAAATCGTAGTTTAGAGTCAATCCTCGGCAAAGAGGAACTCGAGGTCCGTGCTGGAGAGGCTTCGGGCGAATCCCTCCTCGCCAAGGACGTCGGCGATTGTTTGGGCTTTGCTTTGCTGCAAGTCCCAGATTTTTTCCTCAACAGTTCCGGGAGAGATCAATCGGTAAGCGTTGACGGTTTGGGTCTGGCCGATGCGATGTGAACGATCGATGGCCTGGGCTTCAACGGCGGGATTCCACCAGGGGTCGTAAAGCACGACGTAGCTGGCAGTGGTGAGGTTGAGCCCCGTTCCGGCGGCGCGCAGGCTCAGAAGGAAAACTGAGGCGTTCGGATCGTTTTGGAAGCCTGACACGATTTCCTGCCGGTTCTTTGTCTGGCCCGTGAGGATGTGGGTGGGGATCTGGCGGGCTTTGCATTCCTCTTCCAGCAGTTGAAGCATTTGAACGAATTGGCTGAAAATGAGCACTTTCTGACCTTCGGCCACGAGCGAGTCGAGGAGTTCGAACAGCGTTTCGGTCTTGCCGGAGGCGGCGTCACTGCCGACCAGTTTGGGGTGACAGCATATCTGGCGTAAACGCGTTAGCGCGGCCAGCACGTGCATTTTGCTTTTATTGAGGCCTTTTTCCGCAACCGCTTTCATGACCTGTTCGCGGCTGCGTCGCAGTTCTGCCAGGTAAAGTTTGCGCTGCTCGTCGCCCAGCTCGCAATCGCGCCGCTGCTCGATCCGGTCCGGAAGGTCCTTGGCCACATGCTTTTTCAAGCGGCGCAGCAACAATGGGCGCAGCCTTGCCGAGAGTTTGCGTCGCGCGATGCGCTGGGCGGACTCGGCGTCTTCGCCGCGGGGTTCGTAGGTCTCCGTGAACTTTTCCTGGCTGCCGAGGTAATGCGGCTGGATGAAATCCACAATGCTCCAGAGATCCATGAGGCGGTTTTCCAGCGGCGTGCCGGTCAATGCGAGCCGATGCTCCGATTTGAGTTGTTTGACAGAGTGCGTGACCTGTGCGCCCGGGTTCTTTATGAACTGCGCCTCGTCCAGTATCGCCGCGCGGAAGGCGAACTTTTGAAGTTCATCGAGGTCGCGGCGGAGCAGCGCGTAATTGGTTACGATGATATCGTGCTGGGGGATCTGCTTTCGGAGATTGTGCCGCGCGGCGCCACTCTCAAGGACCAGTACTTTCATGGAAGGAGTGAAACGGTTCGCTTCACGGCGCCAGTTGTGCAGGACGGATGCAGGGCAAATCACCAGCGAAGGTTTCGGGTTTTTCGAATTTCGCTCTTTGAGCCAGGCAAGCCATGCCAGCGTCTGAAGCGTTTTGCCCAGCCCCATGTCGTCGGCCAGAATGCCGCCAAGCCGCAGTTGCGCCAGGTGGCAAAGAAAGTCGTAGCCTTCCTTCTGGTAGGGGCGAAGGTCGGCCTTGACATCCTGGGGCAGGCGCACGTCTGGAACGCCCTTGAAGCCGGCGATTTTCTCTTTCAACGCGCGGGCCTGGGGAGTATCCGCAAAACGCTTTAATGCCTCCTCATCCATGTGGGCTACACTTTCCAGGCCCACCTTTTGAGCGACGGGAATGAGGCCGTCCACACCCATTTCCGCCATTGTTTCATGGGCGGACTGCACCGCGGCGGAATTCAACTCAACCCAGCCGGAATCGGGGAGTTTCACAAAGCGTCCCGTGGCGGTCTGAAGGCGCTGCAAATCCGCGGTCGTGAGCTTCATGCCCTCCTGTTCCCACTCGGTCGAGACGGAGAGCCAGTCAATGCCGCTGCCCTTGACGAGGATGCGCGGCTTGAGCTGGCGGGGTGCGAGGAAGAGACGGTGAAATGACGGGTTGCCGAAACATTCGATGTCCTGTGGGCGGCTTTGCCAGGCCTCGGCGAGGGTGGCGAGGAACGATTCATTGGCGTCGCCGACCCACAGCCCGGGCTCGGGGGTGAACCAATCGAGTTTTCGGAGCCATTGCACTGCCGGGTCTAGGCGTGGATCGTCCAGCAGTTGCGGTTTATCGCCGTTGCGACCGGCGGTTACGGCCCGTTCCCACTCGCGTCCGTTGTAGAACCAGGCGCTTTGGTCGCGCTCGCTTTTAGCGACCAGGCGCAGGCGCAGTGTTTCGTCGAGCAGCTCGAAAATGAACTGTGGTTTGGCCTTGTGGGCCACGCAGAGCTGATCCCAATCCACTCCGTTGCTGGATTGTGTCTTTCTGAGGTGGACCAGCAGGCGGTGGCTGAGTTTGCGGACGGGCACGGCGGGAGCGGTATGCCAATGCTCCACCAGCGCCGGGGGCGGAGGATTTCTGACGATATAAAATTTCTTCTCTGCCAGCACGAGCGGCGGCCGCTCCCCGAAAAACTTCACCGTGCCAATTGGGAAAGTCTTTCCGTCCGAGGCTGTCAGCTTGTGGGTGAACAGGAGTTCTTCTCTTGTGTTTTCGAGATGAGGGTCCAGTTGAGCCACGTCTCCGTGGAATTGCAGGAAACCCATGCTTGAACCGGCGAGCTCGAGGCGTGGGACGTTGCCCCATGTGGCAAGCCAGTGCGGCAGCTCGGCGTCTGACAGGAGCCTCTCCTCGTCGGCTGCGCCCGATTTGTCCAGCTTTGAGAGCCACAGAATGAAGTCCCAGTCTGCGGGCACGAAGAGTTCCTGCTCGTGGGCGGCGCGGTTGATGAGGTCCAGCAATTCTTCGCGCGTCTTTGGCTTTTCGCCCGTCCTGGGTCTTGCCAGGAGAAAATCGACCGCCATTCGGTGGCGGCCGGTGGTTTCGTCCAGGATCGGCTGGCACACCACCCTCAGAGAGGCCCGCGGGACGTCGAGGTGGGCGGCTCGAGCCGGGATGATCCAGTTTTCCAGAGAAGCGATGAGGCGCTGTTCCCGGGCGGCCTGTTCGACCTGGGCAAAGCGGGCCATGTTTGCGTAAGGCTGCAGCTCCGTGGGGACGGATCGTTTGGCGCGGAGAAAGAGAAACGCGACCTCCTCGAGGCGCGACTTGTTCTGGGCGGCGAGCATCCGTGACCACCATTCCTGGTTTGGGAAATCTTTTCTGGAGAGGGCCAGTTTTTCAAAATAATCCTCGAGCAACAGCCAGGCTCGCTGGGGGTCTGCGCAAGTGGCGAAGGTGCGCAGCAGTTCCTCGCGTTCCGAGATATCCGCTTTAGAATCCGACAACTCGCGCCTTAGATCGGCCAGGGCGCCGTATGTTTTCGAGAGCACCGTGTGGTGCGCGTCGTACTTTGAAGCCTGGCCGTTTCGCAGCCCGGCTGTGGTTTTGCCAAGAAGTTTCGCCATCTGATAACGACCCGTTTATGGGGTCTCTATCATCACACCGCAGAGCGCAAATCGGGTCAACACAAATGTAAAGGTTTTGATCTTTATTTCGGCTGACCTTTTTCGAAATCCTGCGCTTGCCAGCGGCTTTGGATTCTGCAACGGTTTCGCCAACGTATCCCGGCAAACGCCAGGCATGAGGACATAACAATGAATACGATTACATCCCTGAAAAAAGTAAACGGCAACACCAAAACCCTTGTTGAAAATGAGCTTTGCCGCACCCTTGGATTGCTTCGCCTGGCGCCAAACTGGGTGCCGCGTTCATTTTTGCAACCCGGCCTGCGGATCAAGCTGCATCCGGATGACATCTATGCGTATGGAGCCAATCGCGGCGGCATTGATGAGCGCTGGTTTGCCTCGACGACCGAGGCTGCCAACGAGGGCAGGGTGCCGGATGAGGGGCTGAGTTATTGTGTTGTGGGCGGGCGGCGTTTCACACTGCGACAGGCGGTGGAGGATTGTGGCGCCGCCATCGTGGGGAAGAATATCTGGCGAAAGTATGGCCGGTGGCCGGTGTATTCAAAGTTCTTCGACAACATGGGGCCTATTCCGCACCACATGCACCAGAACCAGAAGCAGGCCCGGCTGGTGGGTCAGGAAGGCAAGCCCGAAGGCTACTATTTCCCGCCGCAGCACAACAGCGTTGGGAACAACTTTCCCTATACATTCTTTGGCCTGGAGCCGGGCACGACCAAAGCGCAAGTGCGCAAATGCCTTGCGGACTGGAACCGGGGGGACAATGGCATTCTTGATTTGTCGAAGGCGTATCGTCTCAAACCGGGCACGGGCTGGCTGGTGCCTCCGTGTATTTTGCATGCGCCCGGCAGCCTGTGCACCTATGAGCCGCAGTGGGGAAGTGATGTTTTCGGCATGTATCAAAGCATGGTCGAGGGCCGCTACGTGCCCTGGAGCCTGCTGGTGAAGGACATGCCCAGGAGGAAACACAAGGATCTTGATTTCATTGTCAACCAGCTTGACTGGGAGGGAAATGTGGACCCCAACTTCAAGGATAACCATTACCTCGAGCCGATCCCGGTCCGTGACACGAGTGATGCGGGTTACATGGACCGCTGGATCGTTTATGGCCGGATCGAGGGCAAACAGTATTTCACGGCCAAGGAGCTCACCGTGAATCCCGGCGTGAAGTGCGTGGTGCGGGACAAGGGCGCGTATGGTCTTATCTGCGTCCAAGGCATTGGCTGCATCAATGGCGAGCCGCTCAACAGCCCGAAAATGATCCGTTTCACTGAACTGACCGAGGACGAATACTTCTGCACGGAGGAAGGGGCGCGAAATGGTGTCACCTTTGAGAACATCAGCGCGACGGAGCCGCTGGTGGTGCTGCGTTACTTTGGGCCGGAAGTGAACCCGGACGCGCCCAGGATCGGCGCCTGCAAGAAACCTTAATCATTCCAGGCATTCGTGAATACCATGAAATCCAACATAAAAGCATCATTCATCATTACGGTGGTGTGCTGCCTTGCCGCAGCCCGGGTTGTTGCGGCACAGCCCATTCCCGACTCTGTCAAAACCGGCGGTTTCGCGCTTGGCTTGCAGGCCTATACCTTCAAGAACTTTACGGTCATGGAGGCGATCGAAAAGACCGCGGAGACAGGCGCGAAAGCCATTGAATTCTTTCCGGGCCAAAAGCTGGCAAAGGACGGCGATGCTGTATTGAATCACAACGCCTCGGGCGAAACCATAGTGGCTTTAAAGGCGCAGTTGGAGAAGCACGGCGTTCGGGCGGTTAACTACGGTGTCGTCAATGCCAAAGGGGAGCAGGAGTGGCGGAAGATTTTTGAACTGGCCAAGGCGCTGGATCTTTACGCGATAAGCACCGAAGCGGTGGACCAATTGGACATTATTGAGAAGCTCGTCAAGGAATACGACATTCCCGTCGGGATTCACCATCACTACGTGCGGCAGGACAAGCCCGACTACAGACTTTGGGATCCCAGTTACATCCTCTCCCTGGTCAAAGACCGTGACCGCCGCATTGGCGCGGCTGTGGATACCGGGCATTGGGCGACCTCCAACGTTCAACCGCTGGCGGGCCTGAAGATACTGGATGGCCGGATCATTAGCGTGCATCTCAAAGACCGGATGGAGATCGGGAAGGCAACGCGCGACGTTCCCTTCGGGGCTGGCATCCTGAATGTGAAAGCCATTCTGGATGAGCTCAGAAGGCAGAACTTTGCGGGCAACATCTCGATCGAGTACGAGTACAACTGGAACAACTCTGTTCCCGATGTTGCGCAGTGCGTCGGTTTTTTCCGGGGCTACGCCGCGTGCCGGTAGGGCAGGGCGGGGTGGCGGTTCGCAACGGTCGGCCGGTGTGTACGCGAATGAACTCACAAGAAGCGTTCGAGCAAATTTCCAGGGCCGGCATCGTGCCGGTCATCGCGATTGAACAGGAGTCAGCCGCGCTGCCGCTGGCGGATGCCCTGATCGAGGGAGGGTTGCCTGTTGTCGAGGTCACCTTTCGGACCGCGGCGGCGGCGGCGGTCATCCGCGTCCTCAGCCGCGAGCGGCCACAGCTTCTCGTTGGCGCCGGAACGGTGCTGACCCTCGAGAACCTGGAGGCTGCGAAAGAGAGCGGCGCCCGTTTCGCCGTTGCGCCGGGTCTGAACTCACAGATCGTGCAGCGGTCCGTCCGGATGGACCTGCCTTTTGTGCCTGGTGTTGCCACGCCCACCGATATCGAGCATGCCCTGAGTCTCGGATGCAAGACCCTCAAGTTTTTCCCTGCGGAAGCCCTGGGTGGCATCCCGATGATTGAAGCGCTATCGGCTCCCTACCAGCACACCGGCGTGCGGTTTGTGCCCACGGGGGGAATCACGATGGCGAACCTGGAGGTTTATCTGAGGGTCAAAACGGTTTCGGCTGTGGGCGGAACGTGGATCGCCAGGAAGGAGGACCTGGCTTCCGGCAACTGGAGCCAGGTCGTCGCCCGTTGCCGCGCTGCTGTCGAGGTCGTCCGCCGGATTCGGGGTGGTTGCTGAGCGCCCATTTGCAGGGCAAGTCATCAGCGGTGGGGCAGGGCAAAAGGGCGGCTCGGTGATTGCCCGGAGTCGTTTGTTCGGTTGCGTGTTTTTCGCGGCGCGATGATCTTTTGGATCCGCCGTTGAAAACAAGCCCTCTGTGCCTTACATTTTTATATGCAGGCGCCTTGGATTCCGAGGCGCGTCATTTATGGAGACCGGGAACGAAGCAGGTGAACACAGTCGCGCGGGCATTCGGAACTCGAGTGCCTGCGGCCACAATGCCAATGGAAGTCCTGCTACCGGCAATGCAGCGCAGGCCTTGATGTTTTTCCGCAGCTTCCTGAAATACCCGAACATGGTGGGCTGGCTTGTGCCCAGTTCGCGGTTTGTCGTGGACGGTGTGCTTAAGAATGTGGACTGGGCCAGGGCAAGGGTCATCGTGGAGTACGGCCCGGGGCTGGGGACCTTCACGTCCAGAATACTTGAACGCATGCGGCCGGATGCGCGGCTCATCACGTTCGAAATCAACCCGGAGTTCATTCGATTCCTCAAGAGCGAGTTTTCGGATCCGCGACTCTATATCGAGGAGCGATCCGCTGCGGAAGTTGACGGCGCCCTAGCCGAGATGGGACTTGCGCAGGCCGACTATGTGATATCCGGGATTCCGTTCAAACCGATTCCACACGAACTGCGCCGGTCCATTGTGGAAAAGACCTACCAAATACTTCGTCCCGGCGGAAAGTTCCTGGTGTATCAATTTACCGGGGTGGTGTTGCCCTACCTGCGGGGCTCCTTCGACGAGGTTGCCTGCGATCGCGAGCTCCTGAATTTGGTCCCCACAAGGCTTTTTTGCTGCGGCAAGTAGAAGCCGCTGACAAAAACCGCGAAAGTGTCAGGGAAGCCCCGGCATCCGCCTTCTCCAATTACAGAACTGCACGGCGCCTCGCGAAGCTGCTAACCAGGCTGAATACCCCCATGAACTCCGAATGCGTCAGGCGCTGCCGGCTGCATGCCACCGTAAAGACGATGCAGAAACGATGCAGAAACCATGCAGTTTTGGGTTCGGTGGCAAATCCGGATCGGTTCGAGGATCACCGGCTTGTTGGGAAACATCCAGGTGCTGAGCGATGCGTGCCGGTCAAAGCCCTTTGCCCGGATCTCGAGGAACTTGCCTTTGGTGCTTGTGTCGTGCATGTGGCGTCCTGTTGTTTTCGCGCGGCGACCATCCCGCGTTGCGGCGCCATGATAGCATGAGATCTCTGGAGTTTGGGGTGGCGGTCGGGGGCTTGAGCGGTCGAAGAGGCACGGAGAGGCACGGAAGGGAATCTACGCGCGTGTAGGGGCAAAATGCGACGAAAAGAAAATTATAAACATTGTTGACAGGACTGTGGAAAAACCTTTCGGAGCGAGCTGCTGATGGATTTTGCGGACGGGAGCCGGGGGCCTGACAAAGCCACTCCCGGCATAGCTACTTCGCAGGGGATGCAGCATGAGTGCGACAGTGATTCACGGCGGAGAGTCCCAGAACCGTTCCCATCCTGTCGGGCTGATTTACCAGATCGGCTATGGAGTAGCGTTCCAGCACTTGAAAAAACCCCGCTGCCGCTTCGTCCAGAATGGCTTTCAGCCGGCAGGCAGGACGCAGGCGGCACGATTGGCCGTGGACTTCCTGACAGTCTATGAATGTGTCGGTCTCTTCGCCGAGCCTCACAATGTCCGCTATAGAAATGTTGTCGGGACGCAGCGCGAGGGTGAATCCGCCGCCACTCCCGCGGCGGGTTCGCAGGTAGCCGCTTCGCCCGAGGTCGTGGACCACCTTAACCAAATGATGGCGGGAAATGGAGAAGGTTGTGGAAACCTCGTCCACGGTGACGAGGCGGGGCTGACGCAGCGCGGCCTGCATGAGGACCCGGAGGGCGTAATCGGAATAAGTGCTGAGTCGCATTGGTTGTGAGGATAGAGCGGGTTCAGGAAGGATTCAAGGTTAAAGCTGTACTTGCAATACATATTACATTGAATTACGGTTTCATCAGTGACGTGAATAGAGTCAATTAACAGCGAGTATGGAGCACCCGTCCATTTAGCAGTGTTATCCGATGAGTGGGCAGGCGACCGGGTGATGTATGACGAGAGGATTTGCACCGAGATGGACAATCCCGTCTGAGTGGCACGGTGCGAATGCGTTGGTGAAGAGATGTTGCAGAACACAAAGAAGACCATGAGCACGATTAACAGTGAAACTACCGTTGGAGAACTTGTTCGGGCAGTGCCGGGGCGGGCGCGGATCTTTGAGAACCTTGGGGTTGATTACTGCTGTGGCGGCAAGAAGCCTTTGGGCGAAGTGTGTCGTGCCAGGAACCTCGATGTTGCGACCGTAGTTGCCATGCTTACGGCGCTGGACAGCGCGGCGGATGCGCCTGCCGGCAATCCCGACGCGATGGGCCTGGGCGAGTTGTGCGACCACATTGAGCGCGCGCATCATGACTGGCTGCGGGAGGAGCTGCCGCGGTTGGATTTCATGACTCAAAAAGTGGCGGCAGTGCATGGGGATAGCGAGCCGCGCCTGGGCGAGATTCGCCGTGTATTTGAATCGTTCCAATCCGAGATTATTTCCCACACGCGCGAGGAGGAGGAGCATGTGTTCCCGGCCATTCGCAAATTGGAATCCGGTGTGGAGAACCGGGGCGAGGCCACGGCGCAACTGAGGGCTGCGTTTGCCAAACTGGAGTCCGAGCATGAGAAAGCCGGGGCAGCGCTGGAACGGTTTTCCGCCCTGAGCGACCATTACACGCCTCCGGATTGGGCGTGCAACACGTTCCGGGCGATGTATGACACCCTTGCCCGGCTTGAGCGGAACATGCATCAGCACGTTCACAAGGAGAACAACATCCTGTTTCCGCGCGCGCAGGCGTTTGGAGGCCGGACATGAGCGAGCGGAGCAAGCTTCCGCTGGTCTATTCCTGTTCCGGCGCTTCGAGTGCGGCGCAGATGGCCAATCATCTTGCGGTCAAACTCGACCGCATGAAAGCCGCCGAGATGTCCTGTATTGCGGGCGTTGGCGGCGATGTTAAGCCGCTGGTCAGGCTCGCGAAATCGGGGCGGCCCATTGTTGCGCTGGACGGATGTCCGCTACAGTGCGCGGCAAAGATACTGGCGCGTCACGGTCTCAAAGCCGACAAGCATCTGGACCTGAGCAATTTTGGCGTGCAGAAGCGCCGCCACGAGGACTTTGACGCGGGGGAAGCTGCGGAAGTGCTCCAACGGATTCTTGGGGATCCAGATTTTCCCGGTCGTGCCGGGCCGTTGGCTGTCACCGCGCCTAAATGCGGCAAGGCCTGATCGCAGGTCTCAGGCACGCATCCCTCAGCAGCGGGCAAGGTCGGGTTTGTCACGTGCGGTGATGGCGCATGTCCGATTTCATGGCTTCAGCAGGCGTTTGTTCCATGAAGAATCTCCGCCCATGCTGTGGAGCATGCTCTTCTTGCGCCTCGGTGTGTTGTATTGCACTCTTGCGTGCGAATAGCTGGACGCGAAACAACGTCAAAACACAAAATGAAATCTGGATTGATATCGGCGGGCTTCTGCGCGGCTCTGATCATGAGCGCGAGCGGTGATGCAATGGGTGCGGACCTTTACATGGGAGACTGGACAGGCAGCACCAGCATTGGTGGGGAGACCAGGACTGTGGGGGTTTACATGATTCCGCTGGGGGATTCGCGCTACGAGGCGCGGTTTGTGGAATCGTTTGATCGGCGAGGTCCCTGGCTGCAGCGATTGAAAGGGGAGATTCGCGCCGGGCAGTTCCGGTTTATGGATGACATTCCGTTCGATGTGGGGCGGGTGGTTGGGGCTGCGGAGAACGGTGTGATTCTCGATGCGGCATTGTGGTTGGGCAAGCTTGGCAACGATGGGGTGAGCGGGACCGTCGCGGGGCGGCACAAAGGGAGTTTCCAACTGAAGCAGTCCGGGCGCGTATCTCCGGAGCTTGGCAAACCCGCCGTCCGCGGCGCCGTGGTGCTTTTTAATGGCACGAGTTTGAGCCAGTGGCAGCACTGTGAGGCAGGCAAAGAGGTGAAATGGAAAGTGTTGCCGGAGGGAGTGATGGAAGTGAACGGAGGAAACATCGTCTCGCGGGAAGTTTTTGGCGATCACCGGCTGCACATTGAGTTCAAGCTGCCTTATATGCCCACCGCATTCGGGCAGGGGCGGGCGAACAGCGGGGTTTACCTGCAGGGCCGGTACGAGGTGCAGGTGTTGGACAGCTACGGGCTGGAAGGGGCGGATAATGAATGTGGAGGCATTTACCAGGTGGCCCGTCCGCGTGTGAACATGTGCGCGCCGCCGCTTCAGTGGCAGAGCTATGACATCGAGTTTCGCCAGGCAAAACTGGATGGCGACGGCCGCAAGGTTGCCAATGCGCGCATTACCGTGAATCACAACGGGGTGATGATCCATGACAACATTGAACTGCCGAACGTGACCGGAGGCGCCCTGACGGACAAAGAGGGCCGCCCGGGCGGGTTAATGCTGCAGGATCACGGCAACCCGGTGCAATTCCGGAACATCTGGGTGCAGCGCCTGGACTGATTACTGGCCTGTGTTTGCGTTGAACGGGCGGCTCGGGGCCGGGCCGTTTTTTGCCTGCATTGTGATGCGATGCAGTTGGATTCCCAGCATCCGGCCATCGGTGGAGTTGGGGACCGTTCGGGCAGGAATCCATCCGGCGACGCGCAGATCGAGCTTCAGCAGGTCGGAGTTTTGTGCTGGAATCTCGACCGTCCATGCGCCTGAGTTTGGCAGATCAGCCAATTTGCGGCCTTCCAAATAGATGCCGGCCTCGGGGTTTTTCGCTGCTGCGGGCACTTCAACCTCCATTTGCAGGACATAGGAGCGTTCCCTAACGATGGGAAGGAGCAGTTGGGAGCGGTCCTTTGACCAGCGCCAGTGTCCTGCGTGCGTCTCCGCGTTATGCCAGCCGCTCAGAAAACGACTGTCGCTTCGCTCGCCTACAAGGACCTGGTAATGTGCCAGGGTGGACGGGGTCCACTCGATCGCATCACTCTCATTCAGGGAACTCAGCGTGCGTTTGCCGGCATTGTTATGGATGCGGATGCCGCCCGGGGCCTGATTTGCGGTGATGATGGCGGACGTGACATTCGAGCCCACCTTCACATGGAGATTTTCGCGGGAGAACGTGCATGCCTGAACAATCGCCCTGCCGGCTTCGATATCGATGGCCGGTGAACCGATGTTGGCGTTGTCCCAGTCCACGAAGTTGCACGCGCTGGCAGTGAATTGGGCCGTGGGAGAGCGCATCCAGACGCAGCGATCGATCGGGCCCCAGAACGAGCAGTTGACCAGGCTGACTTTTCCATGAGCGCCGGGCGCGACCTCGAAGCAAACAGAGTTGGTGCTGGTCCAGCGGCCGACGAATTCTCCGTTTGATATGAGCAGGCCGGGCGCCTGCGCCTGTTCGACCACCACGGCTCTCTGGCAGGAATCGGCGCCGAGACCGAGGAAATTGCCGTTGCAGCTTCCGTGCTTTGATTGAGAGAAGAGGTAGCCGATGCCATAGCCGAAGCAGAAGGTGTTGTGGACGTAGTGCCAATCCGCGCGGGCGATTTCGAAAGCTACTCCGTGCGTGTTGATCCATTTGCAGTAAGGTTCTTCCGGGCGGTAAGTCACGCCAAACGGCCACAGATGCACATTCTCGATGTGGCCGATGTCGTAGCATTCATCCACGAAAATGCCCCGTTTGATCGGATAGCCTGTCAGATTGCGAATCAGGTGCCTGTGAGCCCGAACAAACTTTATCCCTTCGTAGGGATTCAAGAGACAGCAATCCCGCACCCCGACATTGTCTGTGTCCTGTGAAAAGATGCAGGGCGGGTAGGGGACGGGGGGGACCTGCGCCTGGGTCCATTCGGGATAGAGGATGACCAACCCGGCGATGGAGGCGTTGTTTCCGGCCAGGCGAATGAAGGGAGGGGCGTTTGTATCGCCCCGGCCCGCAAAGGCGAGCAACACGGATCCTCCCGGGACATCTTTGGAGATGGGGGCTGGCGTGGGAGGGACCCGAAACACGCCCTGAAGCGTCACAAGGGCCGGGATGGTCAGGTTCGAGGCGATCTTGTAACGTCCCGCCGGCACTTCCACGATGCCGCCGCCGGCTTTGCCTGCGTCATCGAGCAGTTTCTGAAAGATCGCGGTGCAGTCGGTACGTCCGTCTCCGGTGGCGCCGGCGTCGGCGACGTTCCATGCTGCGCGAGAGATTCCGGTTGAGAGAATGATGACGACAATGCAACGGAGGAGTTTCATAACAGAGGCGGGGAGTATGTTCGTTCCGGTTCTGATGGTCACGGAAATAGCGGTTGAAAACCGGTGAAGCGACAAAACGCGGGCCTGCGCTATTCCCAGATCCGGTAAGGCAGCGGATTCTTTTCCATCACGTTTCCGCAGCGGGGGCAGGGTCCGGGATCGCGCCACGCGTGGACCTTGTGGCTCTGCGAGATCGGGCAGACCGCTTTGAATATTCTCCAGCGATGCCTGCCGACTCCTGTGACCGGCAGGCGGGTGAGGGCGGCCTGGAACGTTGGCGGGGGAGATTTTGCTGGCAGTTTTGGCGCGCCCAGGGCCGGCTTGAGCCGCGGCACTGGAACCCTCAACTTGACCACCGCGTCGTAGAGCTTTTTGCAGTCGGAGCAGGAAATGGATTCCGCGAAAAAGTCGTGGCCCCTGTCGGGCTTCCCGGAAATGACGACGCGGTAACCGCAGCGAGCGCATTCAAACCAGTAGGATCGTCCCATGCGAGATAAGATAAGAATCTATTTGCAACGCACAACAGGACAGTGGGAGGAAAGTGGGAGATTTTGTCTGGTCAATGATGGGATGATGGAGATGGAGGGGGAGTCGATTCCGGGTGGAAAATGGATTTGAGCCGGGTATTGGAAAAGATGTTAAGAAAAAGGTTGACAAATAGGCTGCGATTTGTTTTCCTATTGCAGTTAGCGCGGGTTGCAGTCCATTAAAACTCGCGCCCGAACACCACATCCAACCAACCATATGAAGACTAGCATCAGACAATTCACCTTGTTATTAGCGATAGCGTGCAGCCTTGCCTCCGGGCATTCGCAGAACCTTGTGCAGAATGGAAGCTTTGAAGAGTTGGGTGCGACGATGCCCTTCCCCCCTCTGAGCAACATCCATCGCTACCTGACGGCATGGACGATCGACGGTTTCGGCCTTTACTTTGGAGGCATTGACATTATCCTCGATTCGGATGCCGAGGGCCACAAGTGGGTTGCGGCGGACGGCCACACATCTCTCTCCTTGAACTGGGGCGACCGCGGGGCTGTTTCGCAGTCGGTCGCGACGACTGCCGGTATGGCCTACAATCTGACGTTTTCGATGGCGGCGGAGGTATATGGTGGTCCAGCTCTTCGCACCATGAATGTTCTTTGGAATGGGAGCGTTGTTGGCACTCCAACGTTCGCTTACGCCGGTCAGACCTGGGACAACATGGGGTGGACCGAGTTTTCATATACCGTGGTGGGGACCGGGAATGACGTTTTGCGATTTGAGAGCACAACGGAGGGCGCCTACGGCCCGGCCCTGGACAAAGTGGCACTTATCGTGCCCGAACCTGGGCTTGCCTCTGTGATTGGGGTTGGACTACTGGTCCTGGCTTTTTCCCGGAAATAAGACCGGCGACAGGCTTGGAGGCCGGAGCCGAACCTGGGCTTTTGTGGGGGAGGCTCAGGGCAAATCTTTTCCGCTTTTCAGTTGGCAACACATCGCCATAATGCCTCTGAAACGCGGGTCTTGAAGAATGCATCATAGTGGGAATTTGGAAACGGGCCATCTATTCGGTCAATACCGCATCATCCGGCTGTTGGGCCGGGGCGGGATGGGCGAAGTGTACGAGGCTGAGCACAGGGTGCTGGGACGTCGCTACGCGTTGAAACTCTTGCCTCAGGACTTTGCCACGCGGACCGAAGCCATCCACAGATTCGAGCGGGAGGCCAAAGTCATGGCCAACCTGGAGCATCCCAACATTGTGCGGGTGGATGAGTTTGGGGAGACGGGTGGAAGATACTGGCTGCGGATGGAGTTGGTGCATGGAGTGCAACCCGAGGTCGTCACGCTGGGTGATTACGCTGCTGCGAATGGCGGGCGTATTGAGCAGACCGAATTTGCCGTAATCCTCAAACAAATCCTGGAGGCGCTGGCATGCGCACATGGGAAGGGCGTGGTGCATCGGGATCTTAAGCCGGGGAACATTCTTTTGGAGAAAAGCGCCGCGGGCGAACTGCGTGCCAAGGTTTCGGACTTTGGATTGGCGCGGGTGATTGGGGAAGAGTTCATCCGGAGCCAGGCGCAGATCAGTGTGACGCGGAGCATGGGGCAGGGGAAGACTGTGGTTGCGGATCAGAGCATCGGTGATCGGAAGACGATGCAGGATTCGGAGGGTACCAGCACGCGGGCGTTGCTGGGGACGTGGGAATACATGAGTCCGGAGCAGCGGCGTGGGGAAGATGCCGATGCGCGGAGCGATGTGTATGCGGTGGGGTTGATGACTTTCCGGTTGTTAACGGGCATGGAGCTCGGGCTGCGGGCTCCTTCAAAACTTGTGAAGGAACTTGCTCCTGGATGGGACGAGTTTATCGCGATGGCGGTGGAGCAATCACCATCGTCTCGGTACCAGTCCGGTGAAGAGATGGCGGCGGCGTTTGTTAGCGTGGGGGACGCTCTTAGGGAGATAGCGCATACGCAGCAGCAGGAGGAGATGGAGCGGAAGGCTGCGGAACAGAGAAGACTGGAGGAAGAACAGGAAAGCGCTCGTGCCGCCGAACAGGCCGCAGCCGGGCGCATGGAGCAGGAACGCAAGGCGGAGCGTCAGCGTCTGCTGGAGGAAGAGCAGAGGCAGGCTGCGATCCGCCTGGCTGCTGCGCAACGAGAAGCGAACGCCCGGCGGAAGAGTCAAGGTGTAGTTGGCTCGTCTGCCACAGGGTTGAACCATCGCAGATCGTACAAAGGCCTCATTTGGGCGGCGGTGATCGTGGTGCTGATTGCTGCCGGCGCAGAAGTAATCTACAGAATGTACAGGTCCAACAAACGAGGAAATATGTGTCCTGACTCTTTGATAATGTCCCCCTTTGGACTCGATGAAAATGTCCCCTTTT
>CAYNZC010000083.1:16960-19109 GCA_964401575.1 uncultured Verrucomicrobiota bacterium | reverse complement strand
CAGGTGAGCGGTTGGTCGCCAGACGGGCGGCTGCTGGTATTCATCCAATCACCCGAAATGGCTGCGGGCACGAACGCATTCGTCGGCAACACAGCCGCGCGCGAGGAGTGGATCACGATTTACGACCGGCAGGACGGCTCGGTTCGCCGGCTCACGGACTCGCCGGACGTGATCGAGAGCTTCTTCTTCTGGCTGACTCCGGAGACTTATTTTTTCGTGAGCCGGGCGCTCACAAACAATTACGCGGAGATCTTCATGGGCCGCGTCGGAGAGTCTTCGTTCCGCAAGGTGTCGAACTACCGTCCGGAGCTGGTGGTGATGGGAGATAACATGGCGGCGCATCTTGAAGGCGGCAATATCCTAAGCCTCCAAATCAAACCGCTCAAGGATACGGACAAGGGCACAAATCACAGCTCAAGAACCGTGCGGCAGCTCAGCGATTTTTCGAAGCAAGGCTTTGACGTGATCAAATGGCTGCGCTACAGCCGCGACAATGGGAAGTTCATGTTCTGCGCCAGGCCGGCGGGGTCTCCGTGGCGCTACGTGTACCAATTCGACCCCGCCACGCAGGAACTTACCCAACTCAGCAACGAGGACACCTACAACGGCCAATGGCTGCAACGCGGTAACGGATATGCTTACGTGGGCAACACAAACAACAGCTTCTTCCTCGCGGTGCGGCCGGGTGAGGCAAAGACTGCAACCAATCTGTTCCTCAACGGCAGCGTGGTGAACTACACGGTTGCGCCGGACGGAGACCACATCTTCGTTACAGCCGCCCTGGGCGTGGAGCCGCAAGGGCTGTGGGAATACAGCCTGACGAACCGCGCGCTGCGGCGCGTGAAGGAGGGCACGGACGATCCCTTCAAGGCCTGCCGCATCATCGAGCCCACTGAGTACCGGGTGACGTCCCCCGATGGTGTTCGCGTCCCGTGCTTCCTGTTTACGCCGGACCACAGGAAATCCGGCCTTTTCACCCGGAAAACCCCCGCCGTGGTGTTCCTTCCGCCAGCAACCGGACAGTTCAAGCGTTCCTTTGATGCCAGGGCGGAGTTGCTGGCGAATCTCGGGTTTTACTTCCTGGCGGTGAATTATCGCGGGTGCGACGGCTATGGCCGTGAATATTCACAGCTTGGCAGCGCGTCCGGCGCGGCCCAGGATATTTTAGCGGCACTGAACGATTTGCTGAGCCGTGTGCCCGATGTGGATCGGAAGCGGATCTTTTTGTCCTCGAGCAGCGACGGCAGCGCGCTCGCGTACGAGCTTTTGGCGGAGGCGCCGGAGCGCTGGCGTGCGGTGGTGATGGAGAGCCCCACTGCGCCTCCCGTGGCGCGATTTGACGCCGCAAAACTGCCGCCCATCTTCTTCGCCACCGGCGACCAGGACGGCGCATTCCGCAGCCTTATGGAATTTCAACAGTGGGGGAAGCAAGGCGGCGCTGACATCCATTCCATTACGCTGACCAACTCCGGCCACATCACCTATAAATCCAATCAGCGGAAGGAAAAGCTGGAGAAAGTCTCGCGATTCATACTCGAGAGGTTGTGACGGACTGTGGGAGTTATTTTTGGAGAGCGGTGGCAGACCCCGAACGGGCGGGGGACGACACCGCTTCCCGGCGGTTTGAATCCCGTTCATCCTGTCTGCTTGCCTTGATGTCGTAATTCCTGTTAGAGAGGGTGTGATGTCGAAGCTACTGCTTAAAGCCGCGCTCTTAACTACCCTTGTTTTCCTTGGTGCGCTGTTCTGGGCCGGACAGCGCGACCCGTTTCACCGGGTCTGGTTCAAGGCGCATCATCCCGAGGGCGCGGCAAGCTGTGTCGCGGTGCTGCCCAAAACACAGGCCGGGCCGTTGCCGGTCGTCATTTTTCTGCATGGCTCCGGCGGTAATGTTACCGGTTCGGGCAATGATTTGCGCTGCATTTCGGAGATGGGCATTGCGGCGGTCGGAATGGATTATTGTCAGACCAATGGAGCGCGTTTCGAAGCGGAATTCACGGCCTTATTGGATTATGTGCGGCGGCAATCCTGGGCCGACACCAATCGCATAGCCTGGCTGGGCTACAGCCTCGGAGCTCAACGGCAGCTCAGTTACGCGCTGCAACACCCGCAGCGGTCCCCTGCCCTGCTGGCGCGGCTTGGGGGCGGG
>CAYNZC010000083.1:0-16860 GCA_964401575.1 uncultured Verrucomicrobiota bacterium | reverse complement strand
TCGAACATCGAAGGTTCAGAGCCGGACGTCGAACATCCAGCCTTGCAGGCGGAGGGCGGCAGTGGCGCGTTTCACCGCGTCCCTGGTTCTCCAGGGTCTGGGGACATACCTGGGCAGAAAAGGTTTGGGGAGGACGCAGAAGTCTCCCCTGTCAGGCGATTAGGCAAGGGGGATGTGAAAGTTGTCCCTGCCATGCGGCTTCTCTGGACAGCAGCGGTTCTTCTCGCCGTTGCGGCCGTGGGGCAGGTGTCATTACGCTGGGTTTTGCCCCGCCTGCATGCCACTCCGCGTCACATCACCCTGGCGCGCATGGCGCTTGTGCAGGAGCGGGAGCGGGCGGACTTCGATTATTTGACCCGCGAACATGCCACCGGGCGGCAGAAGATCGGCCCGCTCGTGGAACACGCACACCTTGCCAGCTACACCCGTCCGCTCCTGAATTGGAAGATGGATGATCCGCTCTACAGAGCTTACGTGCTCTCCCCCGGAATAAGCGCGGCAGACGGCGCCATGGATTGGCGAAGAACGCTCTGGGAAAGTTTCTATCCGCGCATTCGGAATGCGCCGGACACGCAGACCGCCGCGGCAGCAATCGCAAGGCACCTCCGCGAGCGCATCACGATTGCCCCGGGCGCGGACTGGCCCTCAAGCGTCACCGACATCTGGGACAAACAGATCACCAGTGCGGAGGGGTTCAGCACCATCCATGTGGCGGCCCTGCGCGCGTGCGGAGTCCCGGCCCGTATGGGCCCCTCAGGGAATGCGGAATTCTGGACCGGCACGGAATGGGCCGCCGTTCCTGCATCGAGGCTCTGAGGGAGCTTTGCAGCAGCAAGGGTGGGGTTAGAGGCTCCTTGCGATTGGCAACTCTATACATTGGGAGTGATTAAGAACGCGGTGGTTCAGCCATCACTCGGCCGCGCCACCGTGGATTTTGCCATAGAGTTGCGTCTGTCGCGCGCCCGGCGCATGATATCACCATGAAGGCTGCCTACATCGAGCAAACCGGCCCGCCGGACATCATCAGGTACGGAGAGTTGCCCGACCCGATACCGGGCCCGAACCAATGCCTGATTCAAGTCGGCGCGGTGGACGTGAATCCGATCGATACCTACATCCGAAGCGGCATGATCTCCGGGCGGCTGTCGTTTCCGTTTGTTCTTGGCCGGGACCTTGCCGGAACGGTCATTGCCGTTGGGGCGAAGGTTACGCGCTTCAAACCCGGACACCGCGTCTGGGCAACCTCACAGGGCGCCGAGGGACGCCCCGGCACTTTCTCCGAACTCGCGGCGGTGGGAGAGGAATGGTTGAACCACACCCCCGAGAATATTACCGATGAACAGGCGGCTGCGCTCTCGCTGGTGGGCATGACCGCCTGCCTGGGTCTCACCCGGCACGCAAACCTGCAAGCCGGTGAAACGCTCTTTGTAAATGGCGGCTCGGGCGGCGTCGGCTCCTGCGTGCTCCAAATGGCCAGGGCGATCGGCGCCAGGGTCGTAACAACGGCAGGAAGCAGTGACAAAGCCAGAATCTGCCGGGAGTTGGGCGCCGAGCGGGTGATCGAATACAAAATCGAGGACGTCGAGGCAGCGGTGCGCGAGTTCGCGCCTGGCGGCGTGAATGTGTGGTGGGAAACCCTGCGCGAGCCGGACTTTGACAAGGCCGTTCGGCTGCTGGCTTTAGGTGGCCGCATGATATTGATGGCCGGACGCGATGCCTGCCCTCCGTTCCCGGTGGGGCCCTTTTATGTGAAAGACTGCTCACTGCACGGCTTTGCAGTGTTCAACGCGCCCGTGGCCACCCAGCAGGCGGCGGCCGATCAGATGAACGAGTGGATGCGCGCGGGCAAGCTCAAGGCCCGAATCGACCGGGTGCTGCCGCTGCGGGAAGCCGCTGAGGCTCACCGGGTTCAGGAAGCCAGCACCATCCGAAAAACCGGCGAGCTCGCAGGCAAAATCGTCCTGAAACCGTGACCGGATACCGGGGCTCCCTGCCTGGTTGCCGGGTTTCAGCACGATATCTGTCCTCCGCAACGTTCTGCGCGTCAGGCATGCGGGCGAATTGGGCACTCAAGGAAACATGGCGCTCTCCGCCGCCGGGCAGTTTCGCTTAAACCGTGAATCGTTCATTTGACACGCGGAAGCTCTTTGTTAAGATCTCCGCTCTGTTTTCTGGAATTTAATCCGGCGAAACCATTACACCGAAAATACTAATATGGCAAAACGAGCGAAGTACGTTTATCTGTTTGGAAACAAAACCGCTGACGGCGACGGCAGCATGAAACCGCTTCTGGGCGGCAAAGGCGCAAACCTGGCTGAGATGAGCCGCATCGGTTTGCCTGTGCCTCCGGGGTTCACGATCACGACGGAAGTCTGCACCTATTACTACGACCACAAACGCACTTACCCGAAGGAACTCGACGCCCAGGTGAAGACCGGCGTGGCCTCGATCGAAAAGATCATGGGCACGAAGTTCGGCGACAAGTCGAACATGCCGCTCCTGGTTTCCGTCCGCTCCGGCGCGCGCGACTCCATGCCAGGCATGATGGACACCATCCTGAACCTCGGACTGAACGACGAAACCGTGCTCGCGCTCGTGAAGGCCACACGCAACGAGCGTTTTGCGTGGGACTGTTACCGCCGCTTCATCCAGATGTATGGCGACGTCGTGATGGGCGTGCAGAAACGCAAGGGTGAGGATCATGAACCCTTCGAAGTGGTCATTGACGAACTCAAGCATGAGCGTTACAGCGAGGAAATCGAAGACACCAAACTGACGGTTGACGACCTCAAGGAACTGGTGGTTCGTTTCCAGGCCCTCATCAAGGACCGCACAAACAGCGCATTCCCTCAGGATCCCTGGAAGCAGCTTTGGGGCGCCGTTGGCGCGGTGTTCGGTTCCTGGATGAACGACCGCGCGATTGTGTATCGTCGCAAATACAATATCCCCTCGGAATGGGGAACAGCCGTCAACGTGCAGGCGATGGTCTATGGAAATACCGGAGATAATTCCGGTTCCGGCGTCGCTTTTACCCGCAATCCGGCCAACGGCAAGAAGGAGTTCTACGGCGAATTCCTGATCAACGCCCAGGGCGAAGACGTGGTCGCCGGCATCCGCACTCCCGAACCCGTTGAACAACTCAAGAAGCATCTGCCCAAAGCGCACGCCGACCTCGAGCTGATTCGCAAGACGCTTGAGAAGCACTTCAAGGATGTCCAGGACTTCGAGTTCACCATTCAGGACGGCAAAGTCTTCATGCTCCAGACCCGCAATGGCAAGCGAACGGCCATGGCGGCGCTGAAGTTCTCCATGGACATGGTGAACGAGAGGCTCATTGACTGGCAGACCGCCATCAAGCGCAATCCTGCCGACCAGCTCAACCAACTGCTGGCGCCCATCTTCGATCAGAAGGCCGAGAAAGCCGCCAAGGTTATCGCCCGCGGTTTGCCCGCCGGCCCCGGCGCTGCTTCCGGCAAAATGTACCTGAGCTGGGAACGCGCTGTCGCGGCCGCTGAGAAGGGCGAAAAAGTCCTCCTTGTCCGCAACGAAACGACCCCGGAAGATCTGCGCGGCATGATCGCCGCCGAAGGCATCCTCACCGCCAAAGGTGGTGTCAGCTCGCACGCGGCGCTCGTCGCCCGCCAGATGGGCAAAGTCTGCGTTTGCGGCGCCGGCGCCCTCCAACTGGACTACTCCACCAAGACCCTCACCGTGGATGGCCAGAAGTGGAAAGAAGGCGACTTCCTGTCCATCAACGGCACGCTCGGCACCGTCTATGCCGGCCAGTTGCCCACTGCGCCTTCGGAGATCGTCCAGGTCCTTGTCGAGAAGAGCCTCGACGGCAAGAAGAGCGAAACCTACATCATGTTCAAGAAGCTCATGGAGTGGTGCGGCAAGGTGACCCGCCTCCAGGTTCGCACCAATGCCGACACTCCGGAACAAACCGAAAACGCCCTGGCCTTCGGCGCAACCGGCATCGGCCTTTGCCGCACCGAGCACATGTTCTTTGAGGGCGATCGCATCGATGCCATGCGCGAGATGATCCTCGCGGATAAGATCGAGGATCGCGAAAAGGCCCTGGCCAAAATCCTGCCGTATCAAAAGAGCGACTTCGTCGGCATCTTCAAAGCCCTTAAAGGCTTCCCGGCGACCATTCGTTTCCTGGATCCCCCGCTGCACGAGTTCCTGCCGCACGACCACGCGTCGCAGAACCTGCTCGCGGAGAAAATGGGCATTGGCGTGGACAAAATCGCCCAACGGGTCAAAGAACTTCACGAGTTCAACCCCATGCTCGGATTCCGCGGCTGCCGCCTCGGCATTGTTTATCCCGAAATCTCGAGGATGCAGGCAAGGGCCGTTTTTGAGGCCGCTGCAGAAGTTCAGAAGTCGGGCATCAAGGTGAAGCCTGAAATCATGATCCCGCTGGTCGGGTTCAAGAAGGAACTCGATCTCCAGGTGAGCCTCGTTCACCAGGTGGCCAAACAGGTGATGGCCGAAAAGAAAGTGAAGCTCAATTACATGGTGGGCACGATGATCGAGGTGCCTCGTGGCGCCCTCACGGCCGACGAGATCGCACACACCGCCGAGTTCTTCAGCTTCGGCACAAACGACCTCACGCAGACCGCCCTGGGCATGAGCCGCGACGACTCCGGCTCGTTCGTCGGACCCTACACAGAAAACGAAATTGTTAAGCGCAATCCGTTCGAGACCATCGACCAGGTCGGCGTCGGCCAGTTGATGAAGATCGCAGCGGAAAAGGGCCGCGGCACACGCCCCGACATCAAACTCGGCATCTGCGGCGAACACGGTGGCGATCCCGACTCCGTGAAGTTCTGTCATCGGATCGGCCTGTCCTACGTGAGTTGCTCGCCGTTCCGCGTGCCTGTAGCCCGCCTCGCCGCAGCGCAAGCCGCGATCGAAGAGACTGCCGCGAAGAAGCCCGCTAAAGCGCGCAAAGGCCGCAAGTAATTCTTAGTCGCCTTACTCAAAACCGCCCGGTTTTCGCCGGGCGGTTTTTTTATGCAGCCGCGGCAGCGCGATTATCTTCCTGCAGCCATAATCGCAATCGGGATGCTTGCCCGTCAGGCTGAAAAACAATGACTTTCATTCCCGGGAATTTCGGGTATTAGTCCTCCCGCATGAGAGCACCGGGGGAAACCACAGCACGGCGCGAGACAGCCGGGGTTTGGACCATGAACAGGTCACTCACAGTTCTCGCAGTGGCGGCTCATCCGGACGACATCGAGTTCATGATGGCCGGAACGCTGCTTCTCCTGAAAGCCGCTGGCTGCGAGATTCACATGTGGAACATGGGCGATGGCTGCTGCGGCTCGGCGACATTATCGCGCGAGGAAGCTGCCGCCACCCGCTGGAAGGAATCGCAAGACTCGGCCCGCGCGGCAGGCGCTTTGATACACCCCCCCCTCTTCGCCGATCTCGAAATCTTTTACGATAAACCTTCTCTGGCGCGCGTTGCGGCTATTGTGCGAGACATTCAACCTGACATTATTCTTACGCAATCGCCGCAGGATTACATGGAGGATCACCAGAACACCGTGCGCCTGATTGTAACCGCTGCATTCTGCCGGGGGATGCGAAATTTCCCGACAGATCCGCCGCGCCCCGTTTACGAGAAGCCCGTTGCTCTCTACCACGCGTTGCCGCACGGGTTGAGCGACAATCTTCGCGAGGCCATTCAGCCGCATTTCTTTGTCAATATCGCCCCGGCGCTGCATCAGAAACGGGCTATGCTCGCGTGTCATCGTTCCCAAAAAGAGTGGCTCGACGTTAGCCAGGGAATGGACGCCTACCTTGCGGAGATGGAGCAGATGGCCGGGGACGTCGGCGCCATGAGCAACCAATTTGAATTTGCCGAGGGTTGGCGACGGCATTCGCACCTTGGCTTTGCAGACGCAGGTTTTGATCCTGTTAAACAACTCCTTGCAGAACACATCACATGAAACGCCCGCTCAGCAAACTCGCCCCCGAATGGTGGGATTACACGACACTGGACCCGAAACTTCTCAACGAAGCCGCGCAAATCAATGAGCGTAAGCTCAAGGGTCTTTCCCGGCCCGGGTTTACGGTTCATTTTTATGACACCGTCGAGGAGTTCTACACCGCGGAAGCCCTCGAGTACATCCGGGCTTGGATGCAAAGCACTCCCGACAACCCGGCCGGCGTTTGCGGTCCAATCGGGCCAACGGAGCAACTGCCATTGGTCGCCCGCATCGTGAACGCGATCGGTCTTAACCTCGAAAAGCGCGACGCTCATTTTTGGGGCATGGACGAATGGGTGCTGGACGGCAAACCGGTTTCGACCAGCCATCCGCTGTCATTCGCCCGCTGCGACAAGGCCATGTGCTTTGATCGGATGGACCGGAAGCTGCGCATTCGGGAAAAAAACCTGCACTTTCCAACAGGGGATCTGGAAGGTTACAGCCGCAGCTACGATCAAGTCCGGTGCCTCCTCATGCAGGGAGGCCAGGGCGAGATCAAGCATTGGGCGTTCAATGATCCACCTCCCCGCTCCGGCAAGTACAAAGACGCCCCGCCGCCGCCCGAGGAATACCTTCGACTCAAAACGCGCGTGGTCAAACTGCACCCGGTCACCATTGTTCAGAACGCCCGAACCAGCGGCGGAGGCAACGTGGCACTCGTTCCCACGCACGCGGCAACGGTCGGGCCGGTCGAGACATGGAAAGCCGAAAAGGTTTCAATATGGCATCCCGGGCACCATGACAATCCGTTCGGCATACGGCTGAGCGCGCTGATGATCTCCGAGAAATTGCCGGACTCGAGCGTGCCAATGTCCCTGCTGGCCGGCCACCCGAATGTCCACTTTCATTATCTGCGTCCGGCTCTGGGCAAGGTGGATGTCGAAATGCATTAGGCAATCCCCGTTATTCAACCAGGTCTTTGGCATCCGCAGAAATAGGCTTTTGTCGCACAGCCACCGCCTGGAATGTATCAACAAACCGTTGCTCGGCCTCCGGAGTGCAGATCAGAATCAATTCCGCAGACGTTTCCAACACAGTTGATGGCCCCGGATTGATGTTGATTTGCTCGCCCTTGCGAAGAGCCACAACGGTGCATTGCGTTTGTTGAGGAATCTGTGCTGCGGCCAGCGTTTTGCCAGCCAGCACCGCGGGGACCATTGTCTCCGCAACATGCAAGCCCTCCGCAAGCATCAGGATGCTTGTTTGCTTCAGCACGTTGAACATCGCGGTCGCTCCCATGCTGGCGTAGGACAATACAAAATCCGCTCCCGCCCGGTGAAGTGTGGCCACGTTCCGCTCTCGGGTGGCGCGGCTGAGAATTTGAATATCCGGCCTTAGCCGGCGGCAGTAAATCGTCAGGTAAATGCTTGTGTCATCATCGTCGGGTGTCACAACAACCGCAGGAGCATTTTGGATTCCGGCCCGTGTCAGTATTGCCAGGTCGGCAGCACTCCCATGCACGTAATGCTCGTCTCCCTGCACGATGCGGGCGGGATCGCTCTCCACCAGGCGATATTCCACCTCGCGCACGGCCAGCGCTCGGGCGATCACCTGCCCGACCTTCCCCGCCCCTATAATAATGACCGGCTCGTTGTTCACATTGTAAATGCAGAATAACTCGTCATACGCCCGCAATTGCTCCACCGAGCCCGCCAGCACAACAACCGAATGCGTATCAATGATCGTGTTGGCCGAGGCAATGGTAAAAACTCCTCTCTGCCACACACCCACGATCGTCACTCCCGTATGCTCGCGGATGCGTGTATCGGCGATTCGCTTGCCCTCCAGTGGAGTGCCCGCTGCCGTAGCCTCGGCAATCAACAGTTTGCCGAAATTGCCAATCACATGAGCCCGGGCATCCGCGCCGGTGATTCGTCGCGCAAGGGCATGACCCATCATCTCCGGTAATTGCACCACTTGCGAGCTGCCGGCCAGTTCAAGAATATCCTTCGACGCTCTCAACTCGGCAGTCGTCGCAATGAGCGCTTTCTGGCTCAACTCCCGCACGGTGAACGCCACATTCGTGTTTGCGGTATCGGAGCCCGTAGCCGCCACCATCAACGCGCGCTCCACACGCGCCAGGCTGTAGGTCTGCGGCAGGTCCGGCTCTCCGAGCATTACGTTGAGTCCTTCGTCGTGAAGCCGCAAAGCCGTGGCCAGGTCGCCAACAAGCAACACGTAAGGATATCCATAATCCACCAGTTTGCCGATCAAGGCCAAAGACACGGCATCGTAATGCGTCAGAATCACATGACCGGAAGTCGAAAACGGCAACTGGCGCGGGGCTCTCGCCTCGGACTGAGCCTGCATCCACGGTGCGTAAAAAAACTCAATGAACGTGAAAGGCAGCAGCATCAGCAGAAACACCATCCCGGAAATCAACACCACAATCGAAAAGACCCGCCCAAGGTCCGTGGCAAAGGTAATGTCTCCAAAACCCAGCGTGGACATCACCGTCAACGTCCAATACAGACCCGTCAGCCAACTGTGGCTCTGGCCCTCATGCACCATCAACACGTGAAACAACACGCTGTAAATCACAACCAGGACCAGCAGGACCACCAGAAACCGCAACAGCAGCCGCACATTCCTCCGTGCGGACGGCTTCATGAAAACCACCATCTGGGACATGAATGTCTTCATTATATGTCAGATGACGACGCTCAATTGTAACGGCGCGGCGCGAAAATGTCACCACACGTTCTTGCCCGAAAGCTGGAATCCCTTCTCCCTCCCTGCTCTCAAATCCTCAGTGCCCGCCTTTCAACTCACCACCGCCGCCCCGCCTGTGAACAGCCGGTGTTTAACCTGTGGACAACTGGCAAAAACCTTTGATTGTTTCAACCCCCGGAAACCGGTTTCATAGATCGCTCTGAAATGATCGATTCCGTTACCGAACCGAACCAGGCGCCCGCCGACCTCAAACGAGCCCGGCGGGAACCCCAACCCGCGCCCGCAACCCGCACGGATCGCATCCCGCCGCATTCGCCGGAAGCCGAGCGCGGCGTTCTCGGTTGCGTCATGCTCTCCCCTAACGATTGCATGGGGCAGTGCATCGAAAAGTTTAAGGACGGCGCCGAGGTCTTTTATGATCTTCGCCACCAGGAGATCTACAGGCTGCTGGCTCAAATGTACGACGAGCGCCAGGCCATTGACGTCATCACGGCCCAACAGCGGCTCAAGGATAACAAGCTCCTGGACCAGGTGGGCGGTATCGCTTACCTCTCCAGCCTGCCGGATGCCGTCCCTTCCGCCGCTAACCTCGGCTATTACCTGGAAATTGTCCGCGAAAAGCACCTGCTGCGCAAAATGATCAAGGTTTGCACAGAAGTGGTGGGCGGTGTCTATGACTACGAAGGCGACGTGGACTCACTGATGGACAAAGTGGAACGGGACGTGTTGCGAATCAGCGAGTCCCGGGCAGAGGGTCAGTCAACAAAAATCAAGGACCTGGTGATCCGCGCCATTGATCAGATCCAGAGTTTTCAAAAAAGCCAGGGAATGCTTACTGGCGTCGGAACGGGCTTCAAGGATTTGGACAAGATGACCACCGGCTTGCATGGAGGGGAAATGGTCGTGCTGGCTGCCCGGCCATCCATGGGCAAGACGTCCCTGGCCATGAACATCGCCGAGCACGTCGCTCTGGACCTGAACCTGCCCGTGGGTGTGTTCAGCCTCGAAATGACCGCCGAATCCCTGGTCATGCGCATGCTCTGCTCAAATTCACGCGTAAACCTGCGAAACGTTCGCGACGGATTCCTCGCGGAACGCGATTTCCCGCGCCTGACGGGCTCCGCCGGGCTGCTCACCAAGGCCCCGCTCTTCATCGACGATAGCTCCGGTTTGTCCATTCTTCAGCTCCGCGCCAAAGCCCGCCGCATGCACCAGCAATACGGCATCAAGCTTTTCGTCATTGACTACATTCAACTGCTCCATTCTACTGCCCGCCGGGCAGAGAACCGGCAGCAGGAGATTGCGGATATCTCCAGCGGCATCAAGGCGCTGGCAAAGGAATTGGACGTTCCGATTATTGTTCTGAGCCAGTTGAATCGCGAAATGGAACGCGAAAAGAACCGCAAGCCGCGGCTCTCGGATCTGCGCGAGTCAGGCGCGATCGAGCAGGATGCGGACCTGGTCCTGCTCTTGTATAAACCGTCGAGCGACGATGATGAGGCCGCCAATGCGGTGGAAGAGGATGCCATAGCGGTGAATTTGCTCATTGCAAAGCAGCGCAACGGCCCGACTGGCGACATACATCTGACGTTCCTAAAGCCGTACACGCGATTTGAAAACGCAGCAAAAGTCAGCGACCAGGATGTGCCGGGCTAAGCCGGTGCTCGCAGTATTCATTTCCCGCTGCCTCGCCATACTGCTCCTGGCCGGCTTCTCTCTGACCGCCCAGGCACAGCGGGCGCTCCCCAACGAAAAAGTCGCCGCTGTCAAAATCGAGCACCAGGGCCCTCAATCCGTTAGCGACCAGCTCATTCGTTCCCACATCCGAGTCAAGCCGGGCGAACCCTATACACGTGTCGCTGTCGATGACGATATCCGGGAACTGTATTCCACCGGCCTCTTCTACAACATCCGCGTAGCCGAGGAATCCACCAGAGAGGGCGTCGTCCTCACCTACATCGTCCACGGAAACCCGCGACTCACGGAAATCACGTTTGAAGGCAACAGGAAATTCAGCAAGGAAAAGCTCGCCAAAAAAGCCACGTCAAAGATCGGACAGCCGCTGAGCGAGCGCAAGCTCTTCACTGATACACAGGAAATGCAAAAGATGTATCAGAAAGCGGGCTATCCGCGCACCGAGGTTAAATACTCCTACGTCATTGACGAACCCGCCGGACGAGCCTCCGCAAAATTCGAAATTACCGAGGGCGGCAAAATCAAAATCAAACGCGTCGAGTTCGCGGGCGCACAGGCGTTTTCGCAAAAGAAACTCCGGAAGGTCGTCAAAACCAAGAGGCGATGGATGTTCTCATGGCTCACCGGAAGCGGGCATCTCAAGGATGACGTGCTCGACGAAGACAGGGAAAGGCTCGCACAGTTTTACCGCGACAACGGCTACATCGACTTCGAGATCCAGGAGGTGACAACCGAAAGGTTGTCCCCGAAAAAAATGACCGTCCGGTTCCAGCTGAGCGAAGGCCGCCAATATAGGGTCGGCTCGGTCAATTTCGCCGGAAATAAATTGTATTCAACCACCGAGCTCACCAACGGCCTGCGCACCGCCAGCTCAAAACGCGGCGCAAAAACGATCGGCCGCAATGGCCTTCCTATGGACGAGGGAGGGGTCTTTTCCCCGCAGGGCCTGGTCAAAAACACCGACTCCATCGAGGATTTCTACGGCTCCAAGGGGCACATTGATGTTACCCCCGGACGCGATCTGAAAGTAAAAAAAATCCCGAACGTCGAAACCGGCACCATGGACCTTCAATACAACATTGAAGAAGGCCAAAAGTCCTACATCGAAAAGGTCCAGATTCGCGGCAATTCAAAAACAAAAGATCGTGTCATCCGTCGCGAGCTCGCGGTTGCGCCAGGCGAGCTTTTCGACATGACACGTGTCCAGCTCAGCAAGCGTCGGCTCGAAGGTCTCCAGTACTTCGGGAAGGTCGATGCGCGCCCGGAGCCCACCGATATTGCCAATCGAAAGGATTTGATCGTTACGGTCGAGGAGGCGAACACCGGCCACCTCAGCCTGGGCGCCGGCTTCAGCTCGATCGACGAGCTCGTCGGCTTTGCAGAAATGAGCCAGGGGAATTTCGACCTTTTTAACCCGCCCACGTTCACAGGCGCGGGCCAAAAGCTCAGGCTCAGAATGCAGTTGGGCACAGAAAGACAGGACTACACGATCTCCTTCATCGAACCCTGGTTCCTGAATCGCAAACTGGCCCTCGGCACGGACCTCTACTATCGCAATCTAGGCTACGAGAGCCTCGACGATCTTTATGACGTGGTCCGCGCCGGCGCACGTGTTAGCCTCACACGCGCCCTCGGCAGTGACTTCCTTATCGGCAGCGTCAGCTACACAATCGAAAATCGTGGCATCCTTCTTAATGATGAATACTACGGCGCCTATGTCGGCGGCCAGACCGGCGCCGGCCCTTTCGGCGATCGCGGCGGCCCCGTCGGCGCTGCGGCCGCAAACACTTATGAAGGCAATATCCCATCGGATATCGCAGAGGAGGAAGGCTATTCGCTGCTTTCAAGATATGGGGCTTCCCTGGCATACGACACACGCAATAGCGTCACACTGCCAAACCGCGGCCAGCGCACGGAACTGTCCGCCGAAATCGTCGGCGGCCCGATCAGCGACGAGGAGTTCTACAAGCTCGAGCTCAGAACCTCATGGTACTTCCCCGGCCCGGCTCGAGGTCACGTGCTTGAGGTCGTCGGCAGAGCTGGCGTGGCAGATGGCCTCGGGGGCGAAGAAGTCCCATTTTACGACAGATACTACCTCGGCGGCCTCTACTCGCTGCGCGGCTTCAAGTATCGTAGCATTAGCCCCAGGGAAGACCCCTATGAGGAGCCCATCGGCGGCAACTCCTACTGGTACGGCAGCGCCGAATACAGCATCCCGATCATCCCGCGCCTGCGATTCGCTGCTTTTTACGATGTCGGCGTCGTCAACCCGGATGCTTTCGAATTCGATAGTCTCGACCTCTTTAACGACAACTGGGGCATCGGCCTGCGCCTGAACCTGCCCATCGGCCCGCTCCGGTTGGACTACGGCGTTCCCATCAACCACGACCGATACAACTCGGACAAAAACCGCTTCCAATTTGGTGTCGGCTACACGCGGGAGTTCTAGATGAAATTTGCACACATTTCACGCCGGTTCCGGTTCCCACATTCGTTTCTTTCGTGGCTGATCATTGCGTTCATGCCCGCTGGCGTCCCTTCCGCCCGCGCCCTCGATGCACAGGCAACGTACTCGAGCTATTTCGGCGGCAGTTCTTCAGACATCGCCATGGTCGTGCGCACAGGCCCGGATGGCTCCACCTACATCGCAGGCCACACTCTCTCGCGAACGTTCCCTTTTGCTGTCTCCACAAATGTCTTCCAACCGTCATTCGCCGGCGGTTCCGTCAATGGAGACGCCTTCGTCGCGCGGTTCGACTCCACCGGCTCCAACCTGGTCTATTTCACTTACATCGGCGGCAGATACGAAGATGGAGCCCTCGACCTCGCGGTGGATGCCGCAGGCAACGCCTACATTACGGGCTTCACCACCTCAGACGACTTCCCGGTCCGCAACGCAATCGCCCCGCAAATTCATGGCCGGCGCCATCCCAAACTCCGCACATTCCAGAGAGACGCCTTCGTCTGCGTCCTCAATCCGTCCGGCACGGATCTCATTTACAGCACTTACCTCGGCGGCACAGGCTCGGACCTGGCCACCGCCATCGCTGTGGACTCCACCGGAGCCGCCTGTGTGACCGGTTTCACGCTTTCAACCAACTTCCCCACCAGTAACCCGCTCCCGGGCCAGATAAAACGCAAGGGCGCCGAAGACGCCTTCGTCACTAAAATCGCCCCGGACGGACAGTCTTACGTTTTCTCCACATATCTTGGCGGATCTCGAAAAGACGTCGCACAGGGAATCGCCGTGGATTCTCAAAATTTCATTCACCTGACCGGCTACACGTTGAGCTCCGATTTCCCGATCACCAATGCTTTCCAGACAATGATCAATCAGGTTCAGCCCAATAGCGGCGCCTACGATGCCTGGATCGCAAAACTCACAGACACGGGCGCCCTGCTCTACTCCACATTCCTCGGCAACAAACAGTCCGACCTCGGCTACCGCATCGCCACGGATGCCGCAAATGCCGCGTATGTCACCGGCTACACCACCTCCAGGCAGTTTCCTGTCACCCTCACCAATACCCCCGGCATCACCAATGCCCGCACGGCCCGCACCGCCAATACCGACGCTTTCCTCTGCAAAATCGTCACAAACGAATCCGGATCTGCCACACTCGCCTACTCGGGCGTCATGGGCGGCTCCTTTTCGGATGTGGGATGGGATGTTGCCGTCACTCCCGGCGGAGACGCATACGTCGTGGGCATCACTACCTCAAGAAACTTTCCGACAAATAACATCAATGGTTCGCTCTCATCCAAAAACTCGGGCAATGCGGACGTGTTTGTCTTTGCCCTCGCTTCAGATGCTCAATCAGTCATTTCCTCCGGCTACTTTGGCGGATCTCGAAACGATTACGCCTACGGCATCGCACTGACACCTCTTGATCTCGTCATCGCAGGCAGAACCACATCCCTGAACTTCCCCACCGCAAATCCCACGCAGACCAACCGGCTCGGCGCCAGCGACGCCTTCATTTCCATCCTCCCACGCTAAGAACCACTTCCCCCGGTAGGGGGTTGACTCCCATGTCGTCCTGGGATTCCTTGGCAGACATGACTTCCACGTCGTCCTCATATCCTCAGTTCTGCGTTCCGGTTTCCCCTTTTAACTCAGGTTTCAGCTTTCCGGTTTCAGGTCTTTTTAATGTTTTCCGCATTTCAAAATTTCAGCTTTTGACTTTCCGCCCTCAGGTTTTTTTCCCGTTCGACGTTCAGGTCCCCCTTTTAACTCAGGTTTCAGGTCTCAGGTTTTTTTCGTTCGACGTTCGATGTTCAATGTTCGACGTTCTTTCACCTCGTCCTTGCTCCTTGGTCTTTAACTCAAGTTTCCGGTTTCAGGTTTCAGGTTTCCGGTCTCAGGTTTTCCCCATGACTCAGGTTTCAGGTTTCATCCCTCAGGTTTTTCTGCCCGGTTTCAGGTCTTCTTTTCGTCCCTCCCCCGCCCCCTACGACTGCTTGCATCCTCCGTCCTTGTCGAATAGTTTTCCCTGAACAGTTTCTCATAACTTTCTGTGCAACAAGAAACCTCAACGACGTTTGCATTTCGCTAAGCACGCATGGCACAGCCGCTCTCAACCGCTTACTCTCGCCTGCGCATCGCCCTCCACCAGCACAAACGTTTTGCCTGTTCAACACAGCTCCTCCCCGCCCCGGGCGCCCATCCCACCGTCAACTGGATCTACCACAGCGAAAATTGGACACGCATCCCGCTCAGGCACGAGCAGCGCCGCCTCCTTCGCGCAGGTGGCAGCCTCACTCTGCTCGACAATTTCGAAACGCCCGACGCCTCCGTCCGCATCCACAAAAACGGCTCCATCTCCGCATCCCTCCCGCCGGGGCCCGACCGCTGGCTTTACCTCTACCTGCGCCCCGAAGAACACCTCTGGCGCGACTTTAGCTGGAAATTCACCGCCCGCCGCGATTCCCCGTTCCGCGAACTCCAGTTCGGCTTCCGTTATCGCGATTTCTACAACCGCTACCGGTTCCGACACGAAAACGGCTTCGTCTGGTTCGACAAGGTTCTGAACGGACGCTTCCGAAACGGCCTCTTCGGCGCCCGCTTCGACATGCAGCTCGGCCGCGACTACAAGTTCGAAATCCAGACCACCGGCTTCTTCTCCTCTTTATTCATTGATGGCAGTTGCATCCTGCGAGCGTTCGATCCCGCGGGCTCTTTCCCCCAGGGCTCCATCGCTGTCATCCTGTGGGAGGATGATGGCGCCACCCCCATTTCCGCCTCAGTCTCCGATCACTCCGTTCAGGCACTCCAGCGCATCACATCGTGAACACGCCACTCATCATCGAGATCCACGGCGCCGGCGCCCACAACCGCGGCGCAGAGCTCATGGCCATCGCCATCGCCGCGCAAATGCGTGCCGCCTTTCCAAACGTTCGCATCGCCGTGCCGGCTTCCAGGTCCTGGCCGTTCGAAGCGCGCGCCAGGTATGGCTTCCTCGCCACACCCGACTTCCCCGGCAACCTCCGCTCCCGCGCCCTGCTCCGCCTCTTGCCGGCCGAGACCCTCACCCGCCTCGGCATCGTCCATCCCTCCCGCGTGGATTGCGTTCTCGACGCTTCCGGGTTCGCCTACTCCGATCAGTGGGGCCGCGGCCCCGCCCGCAGAATGGTTCATAAAATGAACCACCGCTCCCGCCGGCATCAAACCCTCATCCTCCTTCCACAAGCTTTCGGCCCGTTCAAAAACCCCGTCGTCGCCAAATACGCCCGGCGTCTCGTCGCCCGGGCCGACATCGTTTGCGCGCGGGATGATCAATCCTTCGCTGAACTCCAGAAAATCGCCCGGCCGCCCAAAATCTGCCAATACCCCGATTTCACCCTGGCCGTTAAACCCCTGGCCCCGGAGAACCTTTCCCTCCCCTGCCCCTTCGCTGCCATCGTCCCCAACAAACGCATGCTGGATAAAACATCCGGCGCGCAAACCTATCTCCAGTTTCTGCACAGCGTCATCACGTCCCTTTCCTCCTCGGGGCTCAACCCCGCGTTCGTCCTGCACGACGCCGGCGAAGACCAGGAAGTCCCCGAGAAGCTCGCCCTCGGCCTGCCCGTCCTCACCCACCCCGATCCCCGCGTCCTCAAATGGATCCTTGGCCGGGCCAGCATCGTTGTTGGCTCGCGTTTTCATGCCCTTGCCGGCGCCCTTTCCCAGGGCGTCCCGTGCATCGGCGCCGGCTGGTCCCACAAATACCGCGAACTCTTCAAAGACTTCGCCTGCGAAGACCTCCTCATCACAGACCTCGCCGACCCATCCCCCATGCAGCGCGCCCTGGCCGCCCTGCGCACCGCCTCGCAACGCGAGACAACCGCCGCCCGAATCCTCCAGGCATCCCAAACCCTCCAGCAAAAAACCGACCAGATGTGGGCCAGAATCGAACACCGCATCCGCACCCCTCTCCCGGTAAGAACGACCTCCACGTCGTCCCCATCGGAATAGGTGCGGGGGTGGCCTCACCCCCGTCCAAGGGAGGAG
>CAYNZC010000082.1:0-19502 GCA_964401575.1 uncultured Verrucomicrobiota bacterium | reverse complement strand
GCACAACCTTAGCCTGTTCCGCATGGAATGCCTGCATGCGCCGTGGCGCGTCGAGTACATTCTCGCCCCGAAACGCGAGGACACGAACGACCTGTTCGTTCAAATTGCGCAATCGTCCGACGACGAGGAGAATCTTGTGATCGCGCGGGAGCGTTTGTGTTTCGCGCTGTTGAACAAGTATCCCTACAGCGGCGGCCACGCCATGGTGGTGCCTTACAAAAAAGCGGCGAACCTGAACGATCTGACGGATGACGAGTTGACCGATATGATGCGCCTGTTGCGCCGGTGTCAGAACGCGATGTCCTCCGTGCTGCGCGCCGACGGCTACAACGTCGGCATCAACCTCGGAAAAGTGGCGGGCGCCGGGGTCCTGGGGCATTTGCACATTCACATCGTTCCCCGCTGGTATGGGGATACCAACTTTATGCCGGTGCTGGCCGGAACGCATGTGGTGCCGGAGGCTTTGAAAGATATCGCGGCGCGGCTGCGCAACGAACTGGCAAAAATGCGCGAGCCGTCCGCCGGGAGCCAATCCAATGGGTAAGGAAACACTGCACTTCGAGAACGCGCGGATTGCGCAACAGCTTTACAACAACGACCCGTGCAACCTGGAGGCCATCGAGCGCGAGCTTGGCGTGAAGGCCACCTCGCGCGAGGGCTGGATCAAGCTCGAGGGCGAGGAGAATGGCATCGAGCAGGCGCGCCATCTGTTCCTGCTCCTCGAAAACTCGTTAAAGGCCGGTTCCCCCGTCAAAAACCGCGATTTTGACCACGCGCTGGGCATCGTCAAGCAGGAGGGTGTCGGCACGTTGAAGGAGTTGATGTCCGATCGCATTCAAACATCCGACAAAAAACCTGGAGTAACGGCCAAAACGGTCGGCCAGAAACGTTACCTGGATGCCATCCGGAAGCATGATGTGACCTTCGGCATCGGCCCTGCCGGAACGGGCAAAACCTACCTTGCGGTGGCCATGGCGCTGACGGCTCTGCGCGAAGGCAAAGCGTCCCGGCTCATCCTGACCCGTCCAGCAGTCGAGGCGGGCGAAGCGCTTGGTTTTCTGCCCGGGGACCTTTACGAAAAAATCATGCCTTACCTCCGGCCGCTGCACGATGCCTTGCACGACATGCTCCCGGCCGAGGAGGTTCAGAAGCACATGGAGCGGAACGTCATCGAGATCGCGCCGCTGGCGTATATGCGCGGACGCACGTTGAACAATGCATTCATTATTCTGGACGAGGCGCAAAACTCGACCCCGGAACAGATGTTCATGTTCCTGACGCGCCTGGGGGCGAATTCCAAAGCGGTCATCACCGGCGACGAAACGCAAATTGACCTGCCGGGGCATAAACGTTCCGGGTTGCTCGAGGCGCATCGCATTCTCAAGGGCATCGAAGGCATTGCCATCGTCGAGTTCAGCAGGAAAGACGTGGTGCGCCATGCCCTGGTGCAGCGCATTATCGCCGCATACGAACATCATCGTGGCAAGAGCCATGAAGAGCCCGACCGCAACAGCCGTGAGTAATCTCCTGCGGGTGGAGGATCGCGCCCGGGACAAGACGGTGGGCGCGCGCTTTCTGCGGCGGGCGGCGCGCATCCTCGTGGCGAACCTTCAGATTCCCGGCGGCTCGGATCTGTCCATCTTCCTCGTGGGCGACGCGCGCATGGCCAGGCTGAATGCGTCTTTGGTCGGGCATGAGGGAACCACGGATGTCATTACGCTGGACTACGCGATGGACGGCGTTCTTGCGGGCGAGATTTACATTTGCGTGCCCGAGGCGAAGCGGCAGGCGAAAAGATTCCGTGTGCCCGCGCGGCGGGAAGCGATGCGTTACGCGGTTCATGGCGTGCTGCACATGCTGGGGTATGACGACACCACCCCCGCAAAGCGGCTAAAGATGAAGCGGGAGGAAAACCGCCTCGTCGGCGTTGTAGAACGCGCCTTGCGCCAGGGCAGTTAGCGAATGGGGTCGGCCGGCGTTATTACGGCTGGAATCGCGTGGTCGGCCCCTGCGCTACGCCAAACCGGGCCGGGTGTGTTTCCTGCGGGCGGTTGAAGCCGCTTCACCGTGCCTCCCTTGTGATTTCAGGATTGCGTTTCTGCCCGTGCTTGGCGGAGTCTTAGACGCATCAGACTCGAACCTGTTTTTTTGCGAAAGACGCCTATATGAAAGACTGGAGACACTCTTGGTTTCAGATTTTTTCCTTTATTGCCCTGGTCGCTGCGATGGGTGCGGAGATTGCCTGTGGCGGCGGCTTCGAGTTCCGGGTGGCACAGCGTCCGGACTGCATCGTCGTGGAGGATGGCGGCAAACCGGTGATGAAATACCTATTTGCCCCGGCCCAGTACAAGCCGTATGTCAGCGAGTTGCGCACGACCACAGGTTTCAACGTCCTGCGCGATGCGCCGAAGGATCATCATCACCATCACGGCCTGATGTATGGCATCAAGGTGAATGGTGTGAATTTCTGGGAGGAAATCTCCGGCAGCGGAGTGCAGAAGGTGGTGAGCACCGCCTGGGCAGAGGAATCGGGCCGGAACGCTCCTTGCGCGGTGATCACGCAAGAGCTGCACTGGCTGGCGGCCCCGGACGCCTTCCTGCCGGAGGATCGGGTTGTTCCGCTTCTGAAAGAGCGCCGGAAGCTGACGCTCTCGGTGGACCGGGCGGCGGGCGAGACGCGGCTTATCTGGCATGCGCGTTTTGAAGTCCCGGGCAAAACCAACGTCGTGAGCCTGACCGGGTCCAGTTACCATGGCCTGGGAGCCCGTTTCATTGCGGCCCTCGACTCGGCATCCAACCATGTCACAGACTCGGGCAGCCCGGATCTGTCCGGAACAAAGCAGGACGTGAGCAGGCATCCCTGGGAAGCGGTTGTTTTCAATGCGGGCGACACCAAAGCCACATTCGCCATTCTTGGATTTCCGCAGAATGCGCGGAAGGAGCCGATGTTCTTCGGAATGCGGCATCCGTTCACGTACATTTCAGCAACACAGGGCCTGGATAAAGAGCCGTTGGTTTATAAATCCGGAGATGTGTTCGAGATCAGCTACCAGGTTTTGTTATACCCCGAGGCAAAGAGCAGTCAGTGGCTCTCGGAACGCTGGAACCGATTCGCGAGGGGAGAATGAAGGGGGCTGAACGCATGATCCAGCGAACGGTGGGTGTCCTGCTGATTTGCCTCAGCCTGACAGTCATTGCCGTTTGGTTTCTTTGGTTGGTGCCGTTCATTCGCACGTCTGATCCTCTCTGGGAAGCGCGGTTCACCCGCAAGGCTTATTGGGACGAGATCCAGAAACATATCCACCGTTATGGTTGGACGCACGATGACTTTGAAACCGTTGGTCATTACGGGGACAAGAATTGGGCGGTTTGGATCATGGACAAGGCCAAGGCCGGACAAGCAATCGCCGAATGCGGCAGGATCGGCCACAAGGATGCGGCGCTGAAGCTCATCACATGCAGCGATCCTGCGAAAGGGACAATTTGGAATACAGAGGCCCAATGGCTGAGTTGGTGGAGCACGAACCAGGACCGGTCGCAATTGGAGTGGGTTCAAGATGGGTTGAGGGCATACGGAGTTTCGGTTCATCTGCCTCCAAACGAAGCCGATTGGGAGCCACTTTTGGCGCTGCTTGGTAATAAGAGTACAAATGCGGTGGAGCGGATTCCAAAATTTGTAAAATACAATGCGTTCCGCTGGCTGCGTGACACAGGGTTTGACGCGATTTCCTTTGCGATGTCAAACGTGACTGCACAAACGCCCTCACTCGTTCGAGACGGTGTTATTGAGTACGGCAAGCTGGAAACCAGATTCCCAAAGGAGGATAAAATAGGAAGGCTGGAGCTCGCGAGTCCTGCTCCGGAGTTAGACGCCTCTTATCAACCGGCCTTCTACCGACCAGGAATCCAGATCGGAGGTTACGCCCTGATGGCCGTCCCGTTCCTTGCCGGAATTTTCGTGCTGTTTTGGTCGTATCGAGCCGGAAGTCGCACGGATCCTCCAAAGTGATCCGTGTGGAAGCACACCGCACGAGTCGCAGGAATCGGACCGTAGAAATGCCCGTTCTGTTCGTGGTTCATTAAATATTCAGCGAGGGGTGGATATTCGATAATAGCCCAAAACGGCAGTGTCGGGTTCACGACACCCTAAAACAATTCCGCAGTCCGCGAGGAACAACTGTCCCTTCCATTCTCGAAACAAACCCGCGCCAATCCATGCCCCATTCCCCATGGGCCGGCTCACCTAAGGCTTCCGGCCGAGGGATTGGTTATACTTTTCCCAGAGGCGGCGGGAAATGGCCAGGGTGTCGCCCTTCGCGGCGGCAGGGAACGCATCGCGGCGGTCCGCCCAAAGGGACTCCCAATGGTGAAGCGCCCGGACAAAGGACGTTTCATCAAACGCAACGCCCTGCGACAATGCCCCATCCAGGGCGGCGAAGAACCTGCTCCAGCGCTGCCCGTAAAAGTCGCTGAGCATGCCCGACCACTCGCGACGCGAGTAGTCACGAAGGCCGAGCTGGCCGCCCCACAGGGTGATGACACGCCGGGCATTCCATTCCAGGCGCTGTTTCTCGGCGGCGTTTGAACCCCATTTGGTGGCGTCAGCAAGCCATCGGCCCAAAAGGTATTCCTCGCGAGTGCCCAGCAACTCGTCCAGGTCGGTCATTAGTCCATGAAATTGTCCCGCTGCGTTTTGCAGGCGATGGCGATCCTTGCTCTTCCACGCCTCAATCGCCTCGCGGTGCAGCACAGCCGAGAAGTTGCCCAGGACCTGCCGGGTGACTGCGAGCAGGTCGTGCTGGTAGGCGTCTGAAGAGGCGCAATTTGTCGCGGCATCCAGTAATAATTTCCAGGCCTCCACCAGCCGTTCCTGACGGTAGGAAGGCCCGGCAGCCAAACCCGGCGAGGGCGCCAGTGTGACCGCGGTTGGCCCCTGGCGCGGGCAATCAAAGACCGTGTCCTTCAGGATCCCCCAGGCTGCGGCTGAGCTGGCATCCGCTGCGCCATGAGCCCGGCGGGAGTATTGGCGCACCCACTGATCGAGATCCACCGGCTCGCCGCGCCATGCCTGTTCGAGCAGGAAATCGAAAACGATCGGGTTATAATCCAAACCTTCATTGGCGAAACCCAGGCCGGCCATATTGGCGCCGAGCGGGTCGCGGCGTGCGGCGGCCAAATCAGCATGGATGCGGCGAAGGTTTCCCCCAAGAAAGACGGAATCGCCAAAATTCTGAATAGCACACCACGCCCAGGGCTTGCCAAAGAATCCGCGCGTTTTGTCCCACACAGGAGTGCCATCACAATAAAGATCCAGCACCAGCATGCGATCGTCGGGAACGGCATTTAGAAACGCTTCGATCCTCGGCTGCGTCCAGAATGCGCGTTTGTAATAAAAAGGCCAGCCCTGGAGCACCCACCTGGCGCCGGAGTCTGCATCCGCCATGCCCCGATAAATCGCCCGGGCGGTTGCCGCGAGGAAGTTTGTCTCCCCGCTGGGCGGATTCATTTCTATGAATGTGTCCGCGGCATACATGTGGTCCGTGCCATACAGTCGTTTCTGTTCTTCCAGAAAAGCGGTGGCGAAGCGATGAAACAACGGGTCCAGCGGATCGAGCATGCAGGTATCCCATTCAGCCCAATGAACCTTGTGCAGCCGCACCTCCGGAAAGCGCTTTTGAACGGCCTGCGGCACGTGCCCCGTAAAGGCCTGCAAAACGGGAGTCATGCCGAGCGCGCGCTCCCGCGCCAGTATCTGGCGCTCGAGCTTGATGTGATCATCCACCCATGTTCGCGGCAGGGGGCCGCCCCAGCCATCCAGGCATCCCATCCAGCCGAAAGGCAGGTAAGGCGGACCGGGCAGAAACTCACGCAAATCCATTTCGTCGAGATTAAAACGACCCGCCACCGCCCGCCACACCGCCTCCTGCCCCGTCACCGACAGGGGCGCGTTCACGCCATTCAGCGCCATCCAGTCAATGAGCCGCTCCCATTGCGCCCAGTCATACCACGGAAGCGAGTACCCGAAACAGCAATAGTTCAGGAAATATCGCCAGCGCACCTGGCTGACCCGGCGCACCTTTTCCGGCACCGCCGGCAACGGGTCGGGCAGTTTCAATTGCCGGGACTTCAGGGAGTAATGGCACTGGCAATAATACTTCAAATACCAGTTCAACCCCGTGGCGATGGCCACACCGTTGTTGCCGCGCAAAACGATCTTGTCCTGGCGGCTCTCAATCTCAAAAACGTCATTGGTTTCCCGGCCGGGAATGACCTCGACCCTGAACCGGTCCGCGTGTTCGGGGAGTATTCGCGAAATCAGCTCGTGCGCCGCCTGCTTGATCAAGTCCTCCTGCCCGCGGGCGGGACAAATGTTCAGAAAAAACAGGAGTGCAACAAGACAGGGGGAGCAATAAAGGAGCCGTCGCGGGATCCGCCGCCTCGCGGTTCGCGCGCCGGATGGGATCCATTCCAAAGCATGGCGCCGCTCCTTCTGAGCAGACCGGACATGCACGGGGGACTTGGGGGTCGCGGACATAAACCGGTTCCGGCCCGGGGCGCGGGTGGAGATTCGTGCAGTGTGATTGCTCCGGCTCGACTCCTGGCCGGCAGCTCCTGGTCTCTGAAGGCACTGTTTGCGCCACATGATTCAAAGGAGATAAGCCCCGCTCCCAAAAGGATGTCAAACTGAAATAGCGCGGCGTAACAAAGTGCGAGGTCGCACAAATGCGCCGAAGCATCGCGCGGTTGGCGGATGCGATGGACGAACGGTGACAGCGGCAACGTCGTTCCCAACCGGGATCGAACGGAGGGAAAACCGTCCCTGCCTCTATTCGAGGTTGAACTCGATGACGCTGCGCGAGCCGGTCTGCCGGTTTCGGATTTCCATAGATCGGAGCTGCCATTGCCCCTCGACCCTCTGAAGCTTTTTAGGATCGAACTGCTTCAGGATGGCGCCTTTGGCATCGTAGGCATCGGCGTGCACCAGCATGACACCGGGCTTTTGAGAAGCGATCCAGGAGACGACCTTTGAATAGCCGCCGTTCGGAGCGTCCGGAAGACTGCTTTCGAGGACTTCACAGCTTTGGCCCCGGCGCATGTCCGTGCCGGTAACCAACTGCAATGGCCAGCGCAGAAAATCAAGCCCGAGATCCGAGATCCAGAAATCGGAGCGCGCGAAGGGGCGCATAACCTCCTCCCGGGGCAGGCGTCTGGGCGTTTCGCCCTCGCCGGTGGCCAGGAAGTATTCGTTGGGCCGGCCCTCGGATTGAAACACCAGGACAGTCTCGCTAAAGGCGGGGGCGGTGGAAGAGGCCGCATAGCGGCTGATGACGTTCGTCGGAGTGATCTCGACGGTGAACTCAACCTGGACAATGGTGGTGTTGCCTTTCTGATCCCGGATGCGGAGAGTGCCGGAGGCGGACGAGTTTGCCTCGGGTTTTTGCGAGAGGAGGTCCGCCACCAGTTGCTGCCCGCGCGCGGCGGCCGTGGCACGGTCCATTTGTTCTGGGAGGCGGATTTCGGCTTTTGGCTGCGCGACAGCACAGAGGGCGCACGCCACAACAGCGGTGGCGAGCAGGGTAAACGTGGGGCGATGTGAACTCATTTTGGGCGCAACGCGAGCGGCAGCAGTTCCGAAATATGTTTAATGAAATGGACAGTCATTTTGTCGCGGACCTCGGAGGGGACCTCGGACCAGTCCGAACGGTTTTGCTCGGGCAGCAGGAGCTGCTTGATGCCGAAGCGTGACGCGGCGAGCACTTTTTCCTTGATGCCGCCGACACGCATGACGCGTCCCCGCAGGCTGATTTCGCCGGTCATCGCCACATCCGAGCGGACGCGTTTCTTGGAAAGGAGCGAGGCCAGGGCCACGACAACCGTCACACCGGCGCTGGGGCCGTCTTTCGGGGTCGCGCCCGACGGGACGTGAATGTGGATGTCGTATTTTGAGTAATCGGACAGATCGAGGTTGAGTTGATCGGCCTGGCTGCGGAGGTAGCTCAGGGCGGTCTGGGCGCTCTCCTTCATCACGTCGCCGAGAGACCCGGTGAGGAGCAAAGCCCCCTTGCCGGGCATCCGGGTGGCCTCGATGAACAGGATTTCGCCGCCGTAGGGAGTCCATGCCAGGCCAGTAGCGATGCCGTATTCCTTGATGGTCTCCGCCGTTTCGAGGAAGAAGCGGGCCGGCCCGAGAAGCCCCGGCAGTGAGTCCGGCTTGAGAACGAGCGTGCCGTTCGCGCCGTCGCTTGCGCTGACGATCTTCCGGGTCGCCTTGCGAGTGAGGGCGGCAATTTCGCGCTCGAGCTGGCGGACGCCCGCTTCCCTTGTGTAATCGTGAATGATTCTGCGGATCGTCGTGTCCGGCAGGCGGACTTCCGTCTTCGATAGGCCGTGCTCTTCCAACTGGCGGGGCACCAGGTAGCGCTTTGCGATTTGGAGCTTCTCGGATTCCGTGTAGCTGGGCAAATCAATGACCTCGAGCCTGTCGCGGAGCGCCGGGTGAATGGGGTCGAGCCAGTTGGCCGTGGTCAGGAACAGCACTCGGGAGAGATCGAACGGGATGTCGAGGTAATGATCCGTGAAGGTGTTGTTCTGAGCGGGATCGAGCACCTCGAGCAGGGCGGATGCGGGGTCGCCGCGAAAGTCGGCGCCGACCTTGTCCAGTTCATCCAGCAGGATCACCGGGTTGCGGCTTTCTACGCGGCGGAGAGTCTGAATGATGCGTCCGGGCAGGGCGCCGACATAGGTCCGCCTGTGACCGCGAATTTCGGCTTCGTCCCGCATGCCGCCGAGCGCAATGCGGGCGAACTTGCGTCCCAGAGCATCGGCCACGCTGCGTCCGAGCGAGGTTTTTCCCACGCCCGGAGGTCCGACCAGGCAAAGGATCGGGCCTTTAATCTGTTTGCGGCGTTTGATGACAGCGAGAAACTCGATCAGCCGGTCTTTGACCTTGGTGAGTCCAAAGTGCTGTTCATTGAGGATCTTCTCGCCCTGGGCCATGTCGAGCATGTCCGGAGTTTCCTTGTTCCAGGGCAGAGAAAGTATCCAGTCAATGTAGTTGCGTGTGACGGCGTATTCGGCGGCGGCCGGCGGCATTTGCTGAAGGCGCTCGAGCTCCTGCGTGGCAACCTGTTTGGCCTCGGGTGGCAGATCCGCGCCCTCAATGCGCTCGCGCAGCGTGCGGATCTCGCTCATGGCCGGGTCGCTTTCCCCCAACTCGCGCTGGATGGCCCGCATTTGCTCGCGCAGGAAGAAATCGCGCTGCGTCTTGGAGATGGACGTGGCGACCTCGGTCTGAATTTTCGAGCTGAGCGTGAGGACCTCCTGCTCGCGGTTGAGCATGGGGAGCAGGCGCGTGAGGCGCTCTTTCACATTCGGAATTTCGAGCAGGGCCTGGCGCTCCTCGAGCCCGAGATTCAGGTTGACCGCCACCAGGTCCGCGAAATGGCCCGAGTCCTCGGTATTGTATGCGGCAAGTTTCACCTCTTCGGAGAGGGCAGGGGAAAGGCGCATCACCTCCTGGAACTGCGTTTGCGCGTTGCGCATCATCGCGGTGAGTTCCACGGAGTTTTCCCGGATATCCTTGATCAGTTCGTACTTGGCGACCAGGTACGGGTCCTTCGAGACGTAATCCTGGATGCGGATCCGCCACAACCCCTCGACGAGCACGCGCGTGGTCGTGTCGGAGAACTTCATCATCTTCAGCACGCGGGCGGCGCAGCCCACTTCGTGCATTTCATGGGGCTGTGGGTTTTCGGCGTCGGGATTTTTCTGGAGAACCACTCCGAGGAGGCGGTTCCCGCCGACAACGTCGTCAATGAGACGGTTGCTCTCGGATGTTTCAACCAGGAGCGGCGCCACCATGCCGGGGAAAATGACGATGTCGGACAACCCGAGGATGGGAAGGGTTTCCGGAAGAGAGCGCGAGGAAACCCTTGGGGGAGCGTCGGGGCTGCCCTTGCTACCCAGAATGCTGACAAATTCGGTGTCCTGCGAGGTCATCATATTGGCCCGCTGCGTCACGATTATCCCTATTGTTTAAGGGGAGGATTTGCCCTCGGAAACGGGCACTTTCGAGCCCTTTAAGGGTTTTTGAACTTTGGGAACGTCCAGGCGCAGGAATCCGTTCAGGTAGGCCGCCTTGGCGTTGTTCAGGTCATAGCCGGCCGGAATTTCGAGCACGCGCTCAAATGGCCCGTAATTAATCTCCATTCGCAGGAAGCTGCATTTGGGAGACCGGCAGCCGTCCGGACGATTGCCGCTGATCCTAAGATTGTTGCCTTCGATGGTGATATCGAGGCTGTCACTGCGCATGCCGGCCAACTCCACTTTGATCACCAATCCGACGTCTGTGATGTAAACATCCGTGTTGGGTCCCCAGGAGGCATTCGAGGATCCCTCGCGTACGCTGGTTACGGTATGAGAAACAAAATGAACCGACGAACTTGATTTGCACATTGCCATGGCGCCTGAAGTTATTCTACTTCCACATGAGCCACTTTTTCAAGATGTCTCATCGTTTAATCACCATCTCCGGGCGCTGCCCTTTGCGCGCCCTGAATGTGGTTGAGCGGGGAAAAACGCCCTTACCGGAGCCGGAACCGCAACAGCCCGCGCCACTTGCACAGGATACGCGCCTCCCAAAGAGGCCTCGAACCATCAAAATAAACGCGATGAACACGACCAGCAATGATGCCGGCTGCTGCCAATCCATGCGGTCAACATACGCCCAAAAATTTCTTAAGCAAATGGATGTTTTACATGATGCGGGGAACTTTCCGGGGCTGATTGCTGCGCGGAACGGTGGATGGCTATGGGACAGCGCCCACGCCCGTTGCCGCGTTTGGAGGCGGGCGGAGGTGGAAAGGCGGTGGATTGCCGGGGTGGTGCGGCAGAATTGCAGTGACGCGGGATATGACACGGAAAAACACCTATAACGTCTCTTGACCCCATCGCCAAAAACCTGCCGTTCACCGCATAAAACCGGCGTCCGAGCCGCTCTTTTTCCATCTGTTTTGCCTCTGAGAAAGAGTAAGAGAGGATCCTTCCGGCCGGGGCAGGCGATTGCATGGCGGCGCGATGCGCGCGACCACATTCTGCAAATATGCGATGGCACTTGACCTGCTCTCTTAACAAAGCGTGATGAATGCAACATCCGTTGAGACACAACCTCGATCGGATTATCTGAGCACCATTCGGTTTGCCAAGTTATCGCGGTTCGGTGTGTGGGTTGCCGAGGTCTGTCTGCTCGCTATTCTTCTCAGGTTAACGTTCAAAATCTTCGGCTCGTTCCAACGGAGCCTGCTGATCGGCGCATCATCCGTCTTTGCCTGCGGCGTGATCCTGCTCCTTTTGCGGCCCAAGTCCTACCTCGTGAAGCCGACTCCGGAGCGGGTTCTGCAGTTTCACGGAAATCCTCACTATTGGGGCAGTTGTTTGATCGCTGTTGCGGGGCTGGTTCTGTACCTTGGGAACGAGCCTATCGAAGCGAATCCGCCGCCGCCTCCTCCGCCTCCGCCGGTGGCGGTCGAGCCTTCCCCGCCGCCAGCAAAGGTTTTTCCGGAGTTGGAGATCTCGGCGGTGATTGTGAACGGAGAACATTCGGCGGCGACGATCAACGGCTCCTACGTGGCGCTGGGCGAGAGTATTTGCGGCGTCAAACTGGCGCTTGTCACCCTGACAAACGTGGTCGTGGAGATGGACGGCGAGCAGCGGGAATTGCTTGTGTTTGAAGGCGATTGAGGCCGTCGTGTGTGCGCTTGTTATGGAAGCTCGTTATCCGGGAGATGGTCGAAGCTCTCCTCGATGAATCTTGTGCCCTGGATGCGGGCGAGACGGCTGTAAAGGCCCCCGGTGCCCAGCAGCGCCTCGTGGTTGCCGCGCTCGATGATGCGGCCATGACGCATGACAAGAATCTGGCTGGCCTTGCGAATGGTGCTGAGCCGGTGCGCAATCACGAAACTCGTCCGGCGCGCCATGAGACGCTCGAGGGCTTCCTGGATGAGGGTTTCGGTGGCGGTGTCCACGCTCGCGGTGGCCTCGTCCAGAATCAGAATCGGGGCGTTCTTCAGCAAGGCGCGCGCGATGCTGACGCGCTGTTTCTCGCCGACGCTCAGTTTCACGCCGCGCTCGCCCACGCACGAATCGTAGCCGTTGGGCAGAGCCTCGATAAACTGGTGGCAGTTGGCCGCCTTCGAGGCTTCGACCAACTGCTCGTCGGTTGCGCCAAGCCGGCCGTAAAGAATGTTTTCGCGCAGCGTGCCGTTGAAGAGAAAGGCTTCCTGGCTGACGACACTGATGCAATCGCGAAGATCCTCCAGGTCCACCCGGCTGATGTCCTGGCCATCGATGAGAATCCGACCCGCAGTGAGCTCGTAAAAGCGCGGCAATAAATTGACCAGGCTCGATTTGCCGGCGCCCGTGGGTCCGACGAGGGCGATCATTTCACCCGGACGCGCAACCAGTGAAATATCCTTGAGCACAGGCCGTGCGGCGTCATAGCCGAAGCTGACGTTTTCGTATTGGACCTCGCCGGTGACGGGTTTGCGCAGTTTGAGCATGGGCGTTTTGATTTCCTGCTCCGGTTGGGTATCCAGGATATCGAACACCCGCTCGCCCGCGGCCCGCGCGGCCTGGAGCATCTGGTTCAACCCGTGAAGGCGGGTCACAGGCTCATAAAAAAGGTTCAAGTAAAACAGGAAGCCCACCAATTGGCCGAGGGAAATCTGGTGTTCAATCACCTGTCGCCCGCCGAGCCAGAGCACCAGGACCATGCCGAGCGCGGCGGAAAAGCTCATCGCCGGCGAGTAAGCGGCCCAGACGCGCATAATGCCGAGGGTGGACTTGCGGAGCGCGTCGGCCCGGCTGGAAAAGCGCTCGTCCTCGTGATCCTCGCGCCCGAAGGCCTTGATCTGGCGGACGCCCTGGAGGTTGTCCATGAGGAGGGCGTTCATGTCGCTGGCGGCTTCGCGTTGGGCGCGGTAACGCCGGTGGGCGGTGAGCGTGTACCAGAGCGCCCCACCCGCCAGCAGCGGCAGCGGGATCAGGGCGACCGCCGCGAGCGCGGGGTTCGTGGCGAACATGATCACCGCCACCCCGATGAGGCTGAGCACCGCCACGCTGCCCTGTTCGGTGCCGTCAATGAGCAGCCGTTCCACCGAGTTCACATCCTCGATGACGCGCGTCATGAGGTCCCCCGAGGCGCGCGGATCGAAATAACCCACCGGCAGGCGCTGCAGGCGCCCGTAAACCTCGCGGCGCATGTCGTAAATCACGTTTTGCTCGAAGGTGTTATTGATGCGGATCCGGAGGCTGTTGAAGATATCCCGTAATGCAAACGCGCCGAGCAGCACCAGGATGACCGGCCCGAGCAGGTTGGTCCGTCCCAGGCCTATGACATCATCAATGACGAATTGCGTCAGCTTCGGGTAAACAAGGCTGAACGCCATGGAGAGAACCGCGCAGCCCACGGTGCCAAAGGCCATCCACTTGTACGGAAACAGATACCGGCCCACGCGGCGAACGATCTCGCGCGTGGATCGTTTGCGCGATTTGAAGGTCGGATCAATGCTGCGTGATCGTGGATGCATTTTATGAGGACGACGCTGTTTCCAGGACCAGGAATTCGATTCTGTGGTTGGCTTCGGGCGAGCGCGGGGAAGGGCCGGCCACAAGGATCGCGATGTTGCCGGGGACATGGTTGGCGCGGAGCCAGTCGGACGCAAACGATTTCCAATCCGGCGGATCCTCATCGACCAGCACCGGATGCACTCCGTAGGAAAACGAAAGCGAGCGGGACACGGCCGGGTCGCGCGTGACGGCAACGATCCATACGCGCGGGTTGTAGCGCGAGATCATCCGGGCGGTCGTGCCGGAGCGTGTGGGGACGAACACGGCGGCGCAGGGCAGCGTCTGCAGCGCGTGCTCGACGACATTCGAGATGGCCTCCGCCGCGGAAGCGGGGCGCGGCCGGGCGCTGATTTCCCGCGGGGAATCCTCCTCCGAGCCGGCGCGGAAGGACTCCATGCGGGTGGCGATCCGCGACAACATTCCAACGGCCTCCGCCGGGAACTTTCCGATCGCGGACTCGGCCGAGAGCATCACACAATCGGTCCCGTCAAGGATGGCGTTGGCCACGTCGCTGGCTTCCGCGCGGGTGGGCAGGCGGCTGGCGGTCATGGATTCGAGCATTTGAGTGGCGGTGATGACCGGTTTGGCAAACAGGCTCGCCTTTGCGATCAGCTCTTTTTGCAGGAGAGCCACCTCCTCGATGGGCACCTCCACCCCGAGATCGCCGCGGGCGACCATGATGCCATCTGCGGCTTTCAGGATTTCCTCGACGTTGCGCACCGCCCGCGCGCGCTCGATTTTCGCGATAACGAACGGCTGTTTTCCGAAAGCTGCGGCGGCTTCCCGCAAGGCGCGCACGTCATCCGCGGTCTCGACAAAAGACTGGCCGACGGCATCAACGCCGTGTTTGATGGCGTACTCGAGACAGGTGCGGTCATGGGCGGTGAAGGCGCTGATCCCGAGGTCCACACCGGGGAGATTAATGCCCTTGCCGGAGCGGAGTTCGCCGCCGACGGCCACCCTGCAATGCACATCGGCGCCGGAGACCGCCTCGACGGCGAGCTGCACCAGGCCATCGTTGAGGGATATGGCATCGCCGTGTTTTACCACCTGCGGCAGCCGCATGAAACTTGTGGAAACACGGAGCGGGCTGCCAATGATCTTCTCCGTAGTGAGCGTGAAGGAGTCTCCTGCCGCCAGGGTCACGGGATCCGGCGCAATCCTGCCAATCCGCATTTTCGGCCCCGGCAGATCCGCAAGAATGGCCACAGGCCGGCCGGTGGCCTTTTCGGCCTGCCGAATTCGTGCGATTCTCCCGCCCTGATCATCCAGAGGTCCGTGCGAGAAGTTAACGCGGGCAATGTCCATGCCCCCGTGAATGAGCCTCTCGAGCATTTGCGGACTGTCGGACGCCGGGCCGATGGTGGCGACGATTTTGGTCTTGTTTGGAGGCAAGCTCATGGAATGAAGCGAACCAGAGTTTTCCCGTTATGGCGAACCGAAATTGTTGCGGCGCTCGCACGCCGAGAGCACCGATTCGATCAACGCGTTGGTTGCGGGATCCATTTTCCAGCGGGCGTGATCCTGCTCGAGCCATTCCACGGATTCGCGAATGCCATCCCGAAAGTTCTTTTTGCAGGCGAATCCCGGCACAAGCCGTTTGATTTTCGAATTGTCAAAGATTCCGGGATGCGCCTTGTCGCCCTTGAGCGTGCCGATGAGGTTTGGCGCGGCGTTGCAAACGAGTTCTGTTGGGATTCTCCGGATGTCCGGGGCGGGCGCGCCAAAAGCTTCCGCAATTTCATGATAGATCCGGTTCCACGTGAGGACTTCATCGCTTGTGATGTGAACCGCCTCGCCGAGAGAAGCCTCGAGCCCGAACAGGCCGCAAAGGCCGGCCGCGAAATCCGGGGCGGCGGTCATGGTCCAGGGGGTCTCGCCGTCGTCATGCACGAAGACCGGTTTGCCGCCCTTCAATCGCGCGGCAAAGGCGTGGTTCGAGCTGGCGACGGCGTTGGGAATCCAGCGTTTCGAGTAAGTGTGTGAGGGTCGCACGATGGTGACGGGAAAACGGACCGCCCGCCAGCGCTCCATGAGCCAGGCTTCGCATTGCGCCTTTTTGCGGGCGTACTCCCAGAATGCGTTGCCGATGGGGGCGTCCTCGGTGATTGGGAGCGGGGCCGGACGGGCATGCACGGTCGTCGAGCTGATAAAAATATACTGCCTCACACGCCCGGCGAAAGCGGCGCAATCCAGCTCGACATCCGCGAGCTCGTACCCGATGAAGTTGATCACCACGTCGGGTTTCGCCGAATCGGCTGCGGCGCGCATGGACGCGGCATCATGGCGCTCGCCGCGAATGGCTGTGTATGCGGCCGGCACTTCGATCTTTCCGCGCGTCAGGACCATCACCTCATGTCCCATCTCGTAAGCGCGCCGCGCGCACTCGGCGGAGATATTTCCTGTGCCTCCGATAAAGAGAACTCGCATGTGAAGCAGGGTTCCCCGACGGAATGACGTTGCAAGGTTTTTCTCGAAAACCTTGCGGGCCCGATTGCCGCATCCGGCGGACAGGCTCCGCCTGAAAGATGGCGGAACCTACCTGGTCACAAGTTTGTAGAAGCCGGTTGCTTGCGGCGCGTGGGCATGGCGGAACATCATCAAAGCGCCATTGCCCTCGACCGGCCCGAGGTTGTTCCACAATCCCGAGGCCAGGGAGACGGTCCATTGCAGTTCGTATTTCTGACCGCACCGCGTCTGGGCGGCCGCGGCGAAGTTTCTCATGCTGATGGATTGCACCCACAACCGGGGCGGCAGGGCGCCGTCTTCCCAAAGCACGCCGGAGCATACGCCGCCTGCGGTAATGGCAACGGGCGCCCTGGCCGATTGCCAGATTGAGCACTGGCCGGATTCGTTGGCGCCCCAGGCAATCACAAGGCCGTTTCTCAGCAGGGCGATGCTGTGGGCGGCGCCCGCGGCAATGGCGACGGCATTCGTCACGGTTGCCGGCACGGCGCATTGCCAGTGGTTATTCGCGCCCCAGGCCACAACGCTGCCATTGGTGAGCAGGGCGAGATTGTGGTAATCACCGGCCGCGATGGCCCTGGCGCGCAGATTTTGAGGCGCCACAGCCTGCCCCGACCAGTAACCCTGGCCGTCATCATTGCCGCCCCACGCGGCAACGGTCCCGTCGGAACGCAACGCCAGCGTGTGAATGGCCCCGGCTGCCACGGAAACGACATTCTTTAAAGCGGCGGGCGCCTGGGCCTGGCCCCAGCTATTGTCGCCCCAAGCCCGAACGGTTCCATCCACCCTGGCCGCAACGCTGTGCCATTGGCCTCCGGCGATGGCGATGGCTTTCCCAAGGTCTGCCGGAACTGCGCATTGACCGCTCTGGTTTGCGCCCCAGGCGCGGACACTCAAGTCGTCAAGAATGGCGAGGCTATGATAACCGCCCGCTGCGATAGCGAGAACGTATCCGGGATCCTGCGGCGGATCGCATTGGCCATCATAGTTTGCGCCCCACGCGCAAACAGTGCCATCCTCGCGCAGCCCAAGGAAATGCCACGAGCCGGCGGCGATGTTGACCAGCCCGGTGGCGCTGGCGGGCGCATCCCGCTGGCCGAGGCTGTTATCTCCGGAAATGCCGATCGAAACGATGCCAACCCGGATCGGATCGCTCGATGCCATTCCATAACGATTCGTAATGGTGACGCTGTAATTGCCGACGTTTGCCGGTTGCACCGCGGGGATTGTGAGCATGGAGCTCGTCTGCCCCGCCATCGGGGCTCCTTCAAATCGCCACTGATAGGAGAAGGGCCTGGTGCCGTCCGCTGTCACCCTCAAAACCGCCGGCGCGCCTTCGGGAACGCCGATGGATTTGGGCGGCGAAACGATGACAGGCGGCTCGGGAACAGCGGGCAGCGTGGTCGCAAACGCCTCGTTCGAATCGGCAGAGCTGCCAACCATGTTGGCCGCCCGGACAACGTAGTAATAAGTCGTTCCGTCCTGGAGGTTGGTATCCGCCCAGGCGGTTTGGTTCGCGCCGGTGCTGCCGACCTCCGCGTACGGACCGCCGGGTGTGGACGCCCTGTAAATGCTGAAAGAGGCTTCGTTTGTGGAGGCGTCCACCCACGTGAGGTTGATGCCGCTGACGCCGGCTTCGACTGCGCTCAGGCCCGTTGGCGGCTGCGGCGGACTGGTGGGGGGCGCAAACACCCACTTGATGCCGTCGGCGATCGCCACGCCGTCCGCCTCGGTGATGCTGTTCCATACCCGCACGGATCCCGCCGTTCCCGCATTGAAAGCGAACCGTCCGAGAAAGCTCCAGCGCCCGGCGTTGGTTTTTTGATTGGCGTACACCGTCGTGGTTCCCGACGCGTGCTGGATCACGTGCGGCACGCTGGCGGAGGCGGCGGCCAGCGACGGATGCCACTCGTAAACGTTGTAGTCGCCGGGCGTGAGCACGTTGGGACGAAACTCCACATGGGCATCCCCGGCGCCTTTGGAAATGATAAGATAGTTTGTGCCGAACGAGTTGGTGTCGGTTCCGCTGCCGTCCCCGTAGAATTTTCCGTTCGAGAAAGTGCGCACGGGCTGCCATGCGCCGGAGACCGTCCCGCTCGGGTCGTCCAGCACGATATTATTGATCACGCCCGGGAAGGAACCGATTGTCGTGCGCCCGATATTGGTCCACTGCGCGCTGCCGTGGAGATCCGTGCGCCAGAAATTTGCGCCCTGGTACCCTCCAATCGTCACCGCATGGGTATCGGCGCAGAGATAGTCCACAAACTCGGTCACGAAATCGTCGTCAATGTGTGCGACGCCCGAGTTTGGGGGGTTTGGCCCATAAACATGGTTCACCGGCGCGAGCGGTTTGATGGCATTGGTCCACCAGATCTGAATCCCGTTGATATTCGTGGGCGGAAGGCTGTAGAGGCTGTCCTGCCATTTGGCAAAGTTGGCATCGGTCCAGTTGATCCCGCCGCTGGGGCGGCTTTTCACCCCGGTCCAGTTCTGGGGATAGATCTGCGGCATGACCGCATCGCACCAAAAGCCGAATTCCTTGTAAGGGAACGATGCGTGATAGCTGATGATGGGGAACGGCGCGTGAGCCAGGAATTTGGTGGGCCAGTTCGAGCGCACCTGGGAACAGAGATCCCAGGCTTTGGCCGGCCCCTGGTCCAGGATCCATGGCTGCGAAGATTCCCATTCACCCTCGGCGTCGAATACGAACCCATCGGCGCCCTGCTGAAAAACATAATCGGCAATGGCAACCTCGCCCTGGACATTCTCGCCGTACGACCGGTTGTACCCGAAGATCAGGATGCCGTATTGGTGCGCTGTGTCGCAGAGCTTTTTTGTGAACTGCGGAAACGAGTAGCTGCCGTTGAACAGGTAGTCGCTGGTTGCGGCTTTGATGATAATGTAGCGGATGTTGTTGCTGCGGTAGAACATCATCAGGCTGGCTTCATTGGTCACCCACGGCACGTTGCCGCCAAGCTTGTTGGTGGCCATGCTCATGTAGTAGATCCAGTCTCCCTTCCCGAGATTCGCAGGGTCAATGCCCCCATCCCTGATGACCGCCGGGGCGGCAAATGTAAAAAGAACCAACACGGCAGCAATACCCGCTTTGAAGCAATTCAGGACGCGCATAGGAACTGAATGGGTTTTAGACGGTCTGCGCGGCGAGATCAAGCAAATTGCCAGCAAACTGCCGGTCGGCTCAAGGAAAGTGTTCCGGCTAACGGCCCGCGATTCCTCAGCCCGGCCCAACAGGGCGCGGTACGATTTAATCTCACACATATCTTTCATCAAGGGCAACGTGATCTCGTTCGAGGGGTGCTGGCCCCCGGACCTGATCGTGCCAGACGGCGACCTTGGAAGAGCCCGCGCCCCTGAACTGTGACGCAAATTACTCAGATCCACTCAGATTT
>CAYNZC010000081.1:0-19559 GCA_964401575.1 uncultured Verrucomicrobiota bacterium | reverse complement strand
GGGCCGCCAGCCGGTTCCAGAGCCAAGCCAGGATGACCGCGGCGGTTTTGCCGAGGCCGGTAGGAATGTTGATGAGTTGCGACTGGCAGGGTGTGCCGCCTGCCAGCCATTGGGAGGCAGGCCGGGCGGCTGGTTCACCACACGCGAGGCGGCGCTGGTAGTCGTAAGGCAAATTCCCAGTGGCACGCAGGAAGAACTCGTCAAAAGGCGTCCCGTTCATTCTGATTTTGTCCTTTGTAGCTCCGTGAAAAAGGGGCTGTCAATCTTCATGTTCATGTTTTTTAGTGGCGCGGGGATGTTGATCGTTTCATGAGGGCTGGCTTGCGAAACCTCAGGTGCCGGGGAAAACGTGCTTCAAGCCGGATGATTTCATGGCGATGCTGATGTTTGACCCGGTGAAGAGACGGGGGCGTGTGGGATCTGGAAAGTTGGCAGACTGATGATTTTTGATTCTGCCAATTAATGTAAGAGCAGCCTTGTCACCCTCACATTGCCGGTTGAAGCCGGGTTCTGGATCTGAAGGCTGCTGCGTTGCCACTGACGGCATTTTTGATGATTTCGAATGTTAGCGATTTGATTTCGGGTTTATTCATACGATTGTGTTTGCACGTCGTTTCATTGTAGGATCGTCAATGCAACAATTGAATCTGCGCACTCTGCCGGGGGGCGGCCCCATTGAGGCACGATGGATTGTTCTACCTGGCCACAGAACGGCCAGGTCTTCCCGGGCCAGGGCTGGTGCGGCCCCTTTGGCAGCAGAGTTAAATATTATCCGCCGGCTGGCAGCGCTAAAGCAACGCGTTGCTGGCCTGCTCTCATTCCATCCGGCAGAGATACCTCCCAATCGTGTCGAGAGTCGTCCACCTGGAATTCGATGGTGGCTTTGGAATCTGGCGGGTGGTTGGCTGGTGAATCGACAAGGAGAAAATTCGGTCCCATTTGCGAAATGCGGTAGCTCATTCCATTCAGGAGAAGGCGCATTCGGACGAACGAGGAGTGTCCGCCGCTGGAACTCGATACATTCATGTTGCGGGATCTTACTCCAGTAGCGCGGCAGTATGCCAGTCGAAACCGATTGCATTTGCGTGAATCGCTCGGGTCGGGCGTCCACGGCCAGGTTCATTTTATGCGGAGAACCAGCGATGCGGGCGGGAGTGCGCTCAAGGTCTATCATCTGCGCGAGTTTTTCGTGCGGGAATTGTCGGTTTACCAGAGGTTGGCGGCTGTGGGGATTCAGGATGTGCGTGGCTTTGCTGTCCCGCAGCTTATTACGGCCGATGAGGAGCTGCTGGCAATCGAGATGACCGTCGTCGAGCGCCCTTATATTCTCGATTTTGCCGGGGCGTACCTCGATGAGGACGCGCCCTGGTTCGAGGACGAGAAATGGGAAATGTGGGAGGCTGACAAGCGCGAGAAGTTTGGAGTTCGATGGCAGGAGGTGAGATCTCTCCTGTCCGCACTGGAGGTTTACGGGATTCACGTGCTGGATGTGAACCCCGGAAACGTGGCGTTCGCCGATTGACTCCAGAATGAAGGATTGCAGGTGATTGGGCAGAGCGGTTTTTCTTTGTTTCCGCATTTCAGGCTGCTCGATAAGGGTTTGCCCCGGCGGGCAATAGACGAGGCGGCGCTGGTAGTCGTAAGGCAAATTCCCAGTGGCACGCAGGAAGAACTCGTCAAAAGGCGTCCCGTTCATTCTGATTTTGTCCTTTGTAGCTCCGTGAAAAAGGGGCTGTCAATCTTCATGTTCATGTTTTTTAGTGGCGCGGGGATGTTGATCGTTTCATGAGGGCTGGCTTGCGAAACCTCAGGTGCCGGGGAAAACGTGCTTCAAGCCGGATGATTTCATGGCGATGCTGATGTTTGACCCGGTGAAGAGACGGGGGCGTGTGGGATCTGGAAAGTTGGCAGACTGATGATTTTTGATTCTGCCAATTAATGTAAGAGCAGCCTTGTCACCCTCACATTGCCGGTTGAAGCCGGGTTCTGGATCTGAAGGCTGCTGCGTTGCCACTGACGGCATTTTTGATGATTTCGAATGTTAGCGATTTGATTTCGGGTTTATTCATACGATTGTGTTTGCACGTCGTTTCATTGTAGGATCGTCAATGCAACAATTGAATCTGCGCACTCTGCCGGGGGGCGGCCCCATTGAGGCACGATGGATTGTTCTACCTGGCCACAGAACGGCCAGGTCTTCCCGGGCCAGGGCTGGTGCGGCCCCTTTGGCAGCAGAGTTAAATATTATCCGCCGGCTGGCAGCGCTAAAGCAACGCGTTGCTGGCCTGCTCTCATTCCATCCGGCAGAGATACCTCCCAATCGTGTCGAGAGTCGTCCACCTGGAATTCGATGGTGGCTTTGGAATCTGGCGGGTGGTTGGCTGGTGAATCGACAAGGAGAAAATTCGGTCCCATTTGCGAAATGCGGTAGCTCATTCCATTCAGGAGAAGGCGCATTCGAAAGCGGGCCTGTCAGCGTCTGAGAGTAGAACTGCCGGGTGATTTATCCGGTTTGGAGTATCGCCACACCTTCAACCTTGACCCTGCCTGGAACTCCGCCCACTTTCTTGCCCATGTTAAACGGGTCTTTCATTACGCGGGCAGCGGCTATTTGCGTTTTCGGATTGCTGACGTTTTCAAACCAATTGGCGGGGGCTCCGCTCTCTCCTGCCAGGATCCTGGGTGAGATGAAAACAGTCGCCAATTGGCAACTGCGGCAGCCCCCGGTGCATGCCACGGACGACTGGACCTACGGGGCGCTTTATGCGGGCATGATGGCGCTGGACCAGGTTAGCGACAGCCCGGCTTATCGCAATGCGATGATCGAGATGGGCAAGACTCACCAATGGAAACCGGCGAAACGTCCCTACCATGCCGACGATCACTGCGTCAGCCAAACGTATATCGAGCTATACTGGCAGACGCGCGATCCGGCCATGATCGCTCCCACCATTGAAAGGTTCAACTTCATCCTGGACAACCAAAGCACGAATGTTCTGACCTTCCGGACGCCGAACGCGCAAAAGCGGTGGTCATGGTGCGACGCTCTATTCATGAGTCCGCCTGCGTGGTTGCGCCTGTATCTCTCCACGGGCGACAAGCGGTACATCGACTTCATGGATCGTGAGTGGAAGGCGACTTCGGATTATCTCTACGACAAAGAGGAACACCTCTATTTCAGAGACAGCACCTATTTTGAGAGGCGCGAGGCCAATGGGAAAAAAGTCTTTTGGAGCCGGGGCAACGGTTGGGTGCTTGCCGGGCTGGCGCGTGTCCTGCAAGTGATGCCGCCGGACCACTCGACCCGCTCGTTCTACGTGCAGCAATACAAGGAAATGGCTGCAAAAATCCTCACACTTCAGCAGCCGGATGGTTTGTGGCGTTCCAGCTTATTGGATCCCGGGTCTTACCCGCTGCAAGAGACGAGCGGGTCCGGGTTTTACACTTTTGCGCTCGCATGGGGAGTGAACCGTGGCGTGCTGGATCGCGCCACCTACGAGCCTGCGGTCAGGAAGGCATGGACGGCCCTGAACGACTGTGTTACCGCGGAAGGGAAACTCGAACACGTGCAACCCGTCGGAGCGGACCCGAAGAAATTCGACCCCACGCATTCTGATGTTTACGGTGTGGGGGCATTCCTTCTTGCGGGAAGCGAAATGTACCGAATGGCACTGGCTGAGCAAAAAGCCTTCGCCTACGGAGCATTCATGGCTCAGCGCAAGGATGATTTTGCCTGGGAAAATGATCGGATCGCATTCCGCATGTATGGCCCGGCTCTCGAGCGCACCGGCGAAATCAGCAGTGGCCTCGACGTTTGGGCCAAACGCGCGCGCGCGCCGGTAATCGAAAGATGGTACTTCGGAGCCGATTACCATAAGGACCACGGCGAGGGCATGGACTTTTACAAGGTCGGTCCAAGCACCGGTTGCGGCGCCACCGGGATTTTGAAGGACGGCAAACTCATCATGCCCAGGAACTTCGTCAGTTACAGAATACTTGAGAACGGTCCGCAACGCCTGGTGTTTGAACTCGGCTACGCTCCTTACGACTTCGAGGGGACAATGGTGACCGAGACGCGGCGAATGTCCCTCAATGCAGGTTCGAATCTTAACCGCATCGATACAACGTTTGATTGGACTGGCGGCCCCGAGACGCTGAACGTCGCCGTCGGCATTGTGAAGCATGCAGGCGCGGAGGCACAGCCGGGTTCTACCGGCCGCACGCTTGCGTGCTGGGAACCGGGACCGGCTGGAGCGGGTTCTCTTGGGACCGGTGTTGTGATGGTTCATCCCGGCAGGTTTGTTGAGGAAGCCGGTCATTTCCTGCTGCTTTCGCCGGTCAAACGCGGCGAGACTCTTTCGTACTACGCGGGCGCTTGCTGGGACAAAAACCGGGAATTCCGGAACAAATCGCGCTGGTTCAAATACGTCACCAGCTACAGACCTCTGACTCCCAGATAGATTATGGAAACTCGTTTTTCACCCGGTATTTCTGACTATGGGAAGCTCTCCACAAGCGAACTGCGTTCCGCTTACCTGGTGGAGTCCCTGTTCCGTCCCGGCCAAATCGAGCTGGTTTATACGGATGTCGATCGTGCGATCCTTGGCAGCGCTGTCCCAACAGTTTCGCCGCTGAAGCTTGAACCCGACCCCGAGTTGCGCGCGGACTTCTTCTGCCAAAGGCGCGAGTTGGGCGTGCTGAATATTGGCGGGCCGGGCAAGGTGGATGTGGATGGCAAGACGTTCCCGCTGGGGAAGTTGGATTGCCTGTATGTGTCCCGCGGCAGCCGGGACGTGGTGTTCAGCAGTGAGAGCGCATCCAATCCCGCGCACTTCTATTTGCTCAGCTATCCCGCGCACGCGCCTTTCCCGACCACCCTGGCAAAACAGTCCGAAGTTGAAACCTCCAGGCTCGGTTCCGCGGAAGATGCGAACCACCGCACGATATACCGCTGCATTCACCCGAGAGGAATCAAGAGCTGTCAACTGGTCATGGGATTCACACGCCTCGAGGAAGGGTCTGTCTGGAACACGATGCCTCCGCACACGCACACACGGCGGTCGGAGGTCTACATGTATTTCGATCTGGGCCAGAGACGCGTCATGCACTTCATGGGCAGACCTCAGGAAACCCGGCACATTATTATGTCGGACCGGCAGGTGGTGATCTCTCCCAGTTGGTCCATTCACTGCGCATGCGGCACGGGCGCATACACGTTCTGCTGGGGCATGGGCGGGGAAAACCAAACGTTTGAAGACATGGATGCCGCTCCGCTGGCAGAACTGCGTTGATGCATTGAGAAGCCCAAACGATAACCCCATACAAAAATCATGATTCTCGATAAGTTCAAGCTGGATAGCAAAGTTGCGCTGGTGACAGGCGCGGGGCGCGGTCTCGGGCAAGGTGCTGCCCTCGGATTTGCGGAAGCCGGCGCCGATATTGCGCTGGTGGATGTCATCAGTACGGATGAAACCGCTTCGAAGGTGAAAGCGCTCGGACGGAGGGTCTGCCAGGTCAGCGCGAACCTTCTGGATCGTTCCGCGCCGCAGGCAATTGTGGACCAGGCGGTGGCAGGGCTGGGCCGTATCGATATTCTTCTCAATAACGCTGGAATCATCCGCCGCACTCCGCTGCTCGATTTCCAGGAGAAAGATTGGGACGAAGTCATTCAAATCAATCAGAACGCCGTCTTTTTTCTCAGTCAGGCGGTGGCGCGTCAGATGGTGAAGCAAGGGAAGGGCGGGAAGATCATTAATATAGCCTCGATGCTTTCTTTCCAGGGCGGCATACGTGTGCCCTCATACACAGCGTCCAAGAGCGCGGTTATGGGGCTTACGCGCTTGTTCGCCAATGAACTGGCGCCGCACCGCATTCAAGTGAATGCCATCGCGCCCGGCTACATGGCCACCGACAACACCGCCCCCATCCGCGCCGATGCTTCGCGCAGCGCAGAGATCCTGGGGCGCATTCCGGCGGGGCGCTGGGGCGAACCTTCGGACATTCAGGGCGCGCTTGTATTTCTCGCGTCGGCTGCGTCCGATTACGTCACGGGTTACACGCTCGCGGTTGATGGTGGCTGGTTGGCCCGGTAATCCCCCGGGACGGAACGATTCCGACCCTTTTTACGGGGTAAAGCCCCGATCGAACAGGTTGCGCCATCTCACGGGGTAAATGGGACGACGCGGAAGTCGTCCCTGCCGGGATTGGTTTCGGACCTGCGGACCTGTGCCCGCATCCGGCGCGCGCCTAAAAGCTCAGCAGCAACTGCCAGATGTACATGTTCCCGAAGGCGTCAATGTCCTGCCAGATCTTCTTCACCAGCTCCGGGCTGCCCGTGATTTCAGGCAGCTCTTTAACACGATCTTCCCACCGCAGGCAGACGCCGGGCGCTGCCGCGGGAACGGGGAATCCGCTCATGCCGGCGAGGCCTTTGCGCTCCGCGGCCGCATCGGGCAGTTGCGCGGGCGGGGTCTGTGTGGGAGCCGCAAAAGATCCCTTCGAGTAAACGCCTTCCTGCCGCGTTGTTTCCGTCAACACGCGGAGGTTCTCGATGCTGGCATCGTCCTGCATGATGGCTCCGGCATCCATGATGTAGCCGCCATCGGCGGCAACCTCGCGCAGCACCCGTCTGCAGAATTCCCTGACTTCAGCCGGCTTGCCAAAGCTCAGCAGGGTGTTGGGAATGCCGCCGCTGACGGCAAAGCGGTCATGCAGCTTCCGGTGAACGTTGAAGATATCGTCCTGGTCGCAATGAAACACAATGCTGCGCCCGGGCAGTTCGCGGAAGGTGTCCAGGTGATGGCCCCACTTGCCCTCGGCGTAAAAGAGGGTTTGATGGCCGTGCTTCCAGAACTCCTCAATAATGGGGCGCAGCGTCGGCCAGTAATGCGAGTCGAACTGGCGCGGGTTGATGAACGGCACGCATCCGCGGTGCATCCAGAAACCGATCGGGACGAGCCCGGCCGGATCCGCCGTGCCCAGGCCCACGTGGCACAGGTGCGGCATCAGCGCTTCGCATGCCTGAAGCACCTTCCGCGGCTGCGTGTGCATGTCCATGGTTAAACCCACATACCCGCGCAACTTGTCCGCAATAATGTCGAACGGAGCCTTGAAAATGCCGGAAATGGCCGAAGCCACCCCGACCTCCGTGCGCATCCGGGCAACCTGCGGGCCGAAGGCGTAAAAGTAGGAGAGCATTGCCATGCCGCCTTTCACAAAGGAGAGATTATTACGGTAGGTCGCGCCCTCGCCGGGTCGCACCACCTCCGTCGAGGCTCGCGGCAGCCAGACGTTGTAGAGAAACGCGGTCGGATCATCAATCAGCGCGTCATATTCGTCCGCCTTCATGAAGGCCTGATCCTCGGAAGGCTCGATGTAGTTGAAACCGCTGGTGTGGGGAATGCCAATTCCCGGGATGCCGTAATACCGCAAGCCCACCGCCTGGGCCAACCCCGTCCACACATAAACCATGTTTGGAACAATGGCATCCCAATCGAAATCCCGGGCTGTCCGGATTGCGGCTTCGAACGCCTTGTTGTAGTCGTGGGCGACCTCCTGGCAGGTGAAACCCGCATACCTGGCGGTGAACTCAGCCACAAAGGGCCGGATCGGCACCATATCCGGCTTCTCGTTTCGCATGGCTGTCACATACCGGGCCAGCCGTTCCTGGTACAATTGTTCGGTGCTCATCCAGACGAAGATTGTCTCAGCCGGCACGCCACGAAAAGCCAAATTTCGCGAGGGACCAGGCAGGCGGCGCGTGTTCGTGAAGCGATTCTTTGGCGGAGCGCGACGGTGTCCGCAAGGCCCCGTCGCAGCGGGAGCGTGTTCAGCCTTCGCGTGGTTCCGCCAACACCCGCTGCGCGTGCCGCTGCCGCGCGCGCGCGCGCTCCATTCCGGACCTCAGAGCGCCCCGGAATCCCTCGCGCTCACCGCGGCTCAAACCGCCTGGTATTTTATCTCTTTGATATCGAGGCTGCCCGAAACGGGAAGGAAGAAAGGTTTTCCGCGCCGGACCCCGACAGTCCCGTAACAGCCCTGCGCCGAGAAGAAGCAGCGGAAGTCACCCTTGATCGCGGGATCCATATACAAAATCTTGTCCACCGCGTCGTAGCGCGCGCCGCTGAGGCCGAACAGGAGCGCGTAGGAAGACATTGCGCGCGCGTACCAATGCCCGCATTCGTATTCGTTGAACGGATTGCGCACCCGTCCGTCGTAGCGATCGCGGCAGACGCGCACGATCTCCAACCCTTCGCGCACCCGCCCCGCGCGCATCAGGTGCGAGGCGACCTGGTACTCGATACCTGTCCACACCTCGTTGGAATAGACAAACGGCAGGGAGAGCTCCCCGCCCTTGGGCCATGTGCACAGCACCAGCCCCCCTTCGTTGCCGCAGGCATAGGTTGGCCGTTGCGGATTCGGAAACTTCGAGAGGTCACGCTTCAGGTTGTGCCTGTGGATCGCCTCCAGGTGGCTCCGCACTTTCTCCGGGGAGAGCACCGGCCCGACGCCGCACACCTGCGCCAACCAATCCCCGAGCACGCCATCGGATAAACAGCCTGTCCCGTACTGGTATTTCGGGCCTTCCTTTTCGAGCAGTTTCAGCGCCTCGGGCGAGTAGCCTCCGCCAAACGATTGGGCCTTGATGGGATCGCTCGCGCGCAGGTTCTTCCATTCGATGCGTTGAATGAAATACTCGCCGTCAAACAGATCCGTCTCGACCGATTTCCTGCCCTTCTCGAACAACTCCGAATAGAGCGGGACGGAATCGCCAATCGCCCCGGCCATGACGATTGCCGCCTTGAGCGCGCCGAGGTAAAAGCTCGAACACATCCCGTCCGGCCCCCAAAACTCGATGTCGTAGGTGTTGTGGTGCGGCTCGCGCAGGGTTCCCGTATGATCTGGATCCCATGCGCCAATGCAGTAATCAAGGCTTTGTTTCACGCTGGGCCAAAGACGCCGCAGCCATTCGTTATCCCCGCTGATGCGCCACTCGCGAAAGGCCTTCATGATACCCCCAAGCTGCCCGTCCGCCGCCGCGTGAAAGCCGTGATCCACGGGCCGGATCGGCAACGCGCTCCGGAAGGTCTGGTGCCCGGCTTCGTCCTGGGAAGGGCCGAACTCGGTTTCGCGCAGGGTCCGCTCCAGAGTCGGGAACAGGTTCGGGAGGGCTTGCGCATAGTTCCACACATGGGTGCAGCTACCGGGACAGCATCCCGCGTTGTCGCGACACCCCTCCCAGGCCCACAGCCTGCCATCCGGCTGCCGCAGCACGGTCGGAGACTTCAGAATCGTGAGGTTCGCGGCAACTGCCTCCAAAACTTCCCCGGGCAGCGTCGAATCAAAAAAACACTTGCGGAATCGTTCCGCCTTCTGACGCAGGGCATCATAATGATCGCGCCAGTAAAAACTCACGCTGTTGATGTCTGAAAACTTTCCCGCGTACCAGGGACGGTGCTTGCCCGGGTCGCCCTCAGCCCCCTTCGCATCCTTTCCCGCGCGGAGGTTTGTCTCTCCCGAATACCACGCCAGCCGCAGACAAATTGTCTTCGTTGCTCCAGGCGCAAGGGTAAAGGGAACGAAAAGGCTCGCTCCCGGACTGGCCCCGCCCTCCCGCACCGGCGGGCGGTCAAAGCATGCCCCCTGCTCGACATCTTTCCAGGCCATCGTCAGCGGGTCCCACCACCCGCCCCGGAACCACGCGTAGTTCACCTTTGCTTCAGGATCTGAAACGGCTGCAGAAAAAGCGCCTTCCTCCCACGGCCGGTCCTTCGGCGCGCCACCCCAAAGAATGAAACCACCCTGCATCGGGCGCACGGCCGACTCATTGCCTCCGATGGGCATGAAGTTGCGTGCGTTAAATGAGAACACCGCTTCGACCGGCAGGCGTGTCTTGTTTGTAAAACGGTACTCCAAACCCGCCACCGGCAGGCTCGACTCATCTGCCGAACCCGGCTCGAATGGGCTCCAACCGGTGATTTCCACCTCCAGCGGCATTGCCTTCTCCTCAAGCGATATGGTGCAGAAAGGAAAGCGCGCCGCAAAAGTCGCCGAGTCGAACCTCGGCAGCCCATAACTCGTCCCGCCCGCGCCGTTCCCGGTGCCCGGGCGGCCGTAAAGCTTTCGACCCGGAACAGGCCCTTCGAGAACCCGCGCGACCGGACGGGCGCCCCGGATCGAAATTGCGGCAAACACCAACGGCTCGTTGAAAACATCCGGGTGATTCCGCAGCGACACGTGAGAGAGAGCGCCGGTGCCTTCCATGCAGATCATGCCCGCGCCAATGCCGCCGAGAGGAAAGGCCACATGGTTCAGGCATTCTCCGGTGTAGGAGCCGTTGTAATCGTGCATTGCTCCGGAGCGCCCGCGCGGCAGGCGGACCCGGTCTCTCTGGGCCGCCCCGGCGCTCGATGCGCCTCCCAGCCCGCCGATCGCCGCAATACCCAGGGTTGAAGCCTTCAGGAATTCACGCCGTTTCAAACCCGCTTTTTGTTCACTGTTCGTATTCATTGGCTTAAAGGTGAAAAGATGATGAACCCCGCCGCGCGGTATTCAAACAAAAACCACACGCAATGCATCGCACCCGCGCACACAGGGATCCTGAGCTCAACAAAATCTCAAACCCTTGGCAGCTCGTAGCCTTTTCGCCGTGGCCGCGCCAGCAACCGGTTGGCTTCTTCGTCGCCCTTGAACTGCTCCTTCTTCGGATCCCACCTCAGCTTGCGCTGCACTTTCCGGCAAATGTTCACGAGGTGACAAAGGGTCGTGGCCCTGTGCCCGGTCTCGGCATCCGCGCGGGTTGGTTTGCGGGTCCGGATGCACTCGAAGAAGTTCTCGATGTGCGGAATGGATTCTTTCGGCCCCTGCGGGGTGACAGGCGGCGCGTTGTTCCTCAATTCCTTCGGATCGGACGTGTAATCGCCTCTCAGAATCTCGATCCTGCCCTTGTCCCCGATGAAGATGGCGCCCAGGTCTTCCATGTCCCGATTGGCTCCTTCCAGTTTCACGAGAACTCCATCGGCATATTTCATCGTCACTTTGCAGCGCGGCCCCTTGTCTTCGGGCCAGATCTCGACCGGCCCCGTGCGGTCCTTCCCCAGGGCGCACTGCACCTGGTCAAGGCTATGCGTCCCCCACCCCGTGACGCCCCAGGTCTGCCCCCCGCCATCGTATTGATCAAAGTGGGACCAGGCGTTGTAAAGTTCCTTGTAGTAGGGCAGCAGTTCGGTCTGGTTGCACCACTGGTCCCAGTCCATCCCGGCAGGCAGCTCGTCCGGGGTGTCTTTGGGCGTCCATGTCCTGCCCGAGGCAAAGTTGCACGTTATGACGGTGTGCACTCTCCCAATGGCGCCCTCGCGCACCAGTTTGCTGGCGTGCATGTTGATCGGCATCGAGCGCTGCTGTGAACCCGTCTGCACCACGCGCCGGTATTTCTTCGCGGCCTTCACGAGAGCGCGCCCTTCGGCGATGGTGAGGCTCTGCGGTTTTTCCACATACGCATCGCAGCCGGCCTGCATGGCGTGAATGGCGATCAGCACACGGGCGTGCGTGGTGGTTTCGATGAACACCGCATCGAGTTTCTCCTTCTCGAGCAGTTGCCGGTAATCCTGGTAGTTGCGCCACTTGCCCTGCACCTGCTGAGCCGCCTCCTCGCATCGCGGCAAATAACAATCCGCCGCCGCGACCAAGTCGGCGCCCGGCAGCGCTTCGTTCTTCAGAATCCACCGGGCCCGTCCGCCCATGCCGATGAATCCAACCTGGATCCGGTCATTGGGCCCGGGCCGGCGGCGCGCGGCGAACGCCGTGTTCGGCAGAACCATTGGAAAGCCAAGAAGAGCAACGGCGCTCGCGCTACAGCGGAGAAAATCGCGTCTTTTCATATGCAGGTGCGCCCACTCTAGAGGAGCCTCCTGCCAAACACAACTTATTCGTCAAAACCCGCGCAGGAACAGACCAGGTTGCGGTCGCCGTACACGTTGTCAATGCGCGCGCATGCGGGCCAGAACTTGTGCTCGTAGAGCCACGGCACGGGGAAACATGCCTGCTCCCTGCTGTAGGCCTTCTTCCAAGCCTCAGTGGCCAGCATGTCCACAGTGTGTGGCGCATTTTTCAATGGATTGTTCACCGGATCGGCTTCGCCCGATTCCACCGCTTCCATCTCGCCGTGTATCCGGATCATGGCCTCGCAGAAACGGTCCAGCTCCGCGCGGGATTCGCTCTCGGTCGGCTCAACCATCATGGTGCCGGGCACAGGCCACGAAATGGTGGGCGCGTGAAAGCTGAAGTCCATCAGTCTCTTGGCCACATCCTCGACCGTCACGCTCTTGTATTTGCGCAGGTCCAGGATGCATTCGTGCGCCACCAGGCCGTTCTTGCCCTTGTAAAGCACGGGAAAAAAGCCCTCGAGTTTTCGCGCAATGTAATTGGCATTGAGTATCGCCATCCGGGTCGCCTGGGTCAGCCCATCGGCGCCCATCATCCGGATATACATCCACGAAATCGGCAGAATACTCGCGCTGCCCCACGGCGCGGCCGCCACAGCGCCGGATGCCCCGGATTTTGTGGCTACGACCGCGTGACCCGGCAGCAATTCCGCAAGATGCGCCGCCACTGCGATCGGCCCCATCCCCGGCCCGCCGCCCCCGTGGGGAATGCAGAAGGTTTTGTGCAGATTCAAATGGCAAACATCCGCCCCGATGTCCCCGGGGCTGCACAGTCCGACCTGCGCGTTCATGTTGGCCCCGTCCATATAAACCTGTCCACCGGCCTCGTGAACCATCGCGCACGCTTCGCGAATGGCCTCCTCGAAAACCCCGTGTGTGGATGGATAGGTTACCATCAGCGCGCCCAGTGTCTCCTTGTGCGCCTGGGCCTTCGCCCGAAGATCCGCAATATCTATGTTGCCTTCCTTGTCACACGCAACCGGCACCACTTTGAACCCGGCCATGACCGCACTCGCCGGGTTTGTGCCGTGCGCCGAGGCCGGGATCAGGCACACGTTGCGCTGCGGCTGCCCCGCGCGAAGATGGTGCCCGCGTATCACCATCAGCCCCGCGTATTCTCCCTGCGAACCGGCGTTCGGCTGGAGTGACACTGCTTTGAAACCGGTGATTTCCGCCAGCCATTCCTCCAGGTCCGCGAATAACTGGTGGTATCCCTCCACCTGGTCGGCAGGGACGAACGGGTGTATCCTCGAAAACTCCGGCCACGTGATCGGGAGCATCTCCGCCGCCGCATTCAGCTTCATCGTGCAGGAACCCAGCGGAATCATCGAGGTGGTCAGGGAAAGGTCGCGCGACTCGAGTTTTTTGATGTAACGCATCATTTCGGTCTCGGAATGATGCTGGCTGAACACCGGGTGCGTCAGAAAGGCGCTCGTCCGCCGATGCGGCTCGGCATAGGAGGCATTGGGCCGCAGCAAGAGATCGCGCTCGCCCTCAATCCCAAAAATGCCCAGGATCGCCAGCACATCCTCCGGCGTTGTCGCTTCGTCCAGTGAGATGCCGATGCGCGAATCGCCGATGGCGCGCAGGTTCATTCCCCCGGCCCGCGCCCGCGCAAGAACCTCCCCTGCTCCTTCCCTGCCGGCGCCCACGGTAATTGTGTCAAAAAACACATCCGGTCCGACCTCTCTTCCGTGCGACTTGAGGGCACTCGCCAGCGCGCCTGTCAATGAATGCACCCGCCGCGCGATCGCCGCCAGCCCATCCGGCCCGTGGTAACAGGCATACATGGAATTGATGATGGCCAGCAAAGCCTGGGCGGTGCAGATGTTGCTCGTGGCTTTTTCACGGCGAATGTGCTGCTCGCGGGTCTGCAGCGCCAGCCGCAGCGCCGGCTGCCCGCGGGCATCTTTGGATACCCCCACAATCCGGCCCGGCATTTGCCGCTTGTAGGCCTCCTTCACACTCATAAAGGCCGCATGCGGCCCTCCAAATCCGGGCGGCACGCCAAACCGCTGGGCGCTTCCAATAGCCACATCCGCCCCGAACTCGCCCGGAGGCCGCAACAAGGTGAGCGCCAGCAGATCCGCCGCTACCACCAACAGCGCCCCGTGCTCATGCGCACGCTCCGCGAGCCCGGCAAAATCCCGCACCCGCCCATAGGTGTCCGGATATTGCACCAGCGCGCCAAAAACACTCGAATCCACCCGGAATTCATCCACAGGCGACACCGCCACCTGGATGCCCAGCGCAGCCGCGCGGGTCCGGATCACATCAATACTCTGCGGATGGCACGCGTCCGAAACAAGAAACAGACGTCGGTCCGGCTTGACCGCCCGACACAGCGTCATCGCCTCGGCCGACGCCGTGGCTTCGTCCAAAAGGGAGGCATTCGCCACAGGCAGCGCCGTCAGGTCCGACACCATTGTCTGGAAGTTCAACAACGCCTCGAGCCTTCCCTGGGATATCTCAGCCTGGTACGGGGTGTATTGCGTGTACCACCCCGGGTTTTCGAGGATGTTCCTCTGCAGAACCGCAGGGGTGATGCAGTCGTAATAACCCATCCCGATGAACGACCGGAGCACTTTGTTCCGCCCGGCAATTCCACGCAGCGCGGTCAAGGCCTGGAACTCGGTGGCCGGGTCGGGCAGTTCGAGTGAACGCCGCATGCGAATGCCCGGCGGGACCACCGCGGCAATGAACTTTTCCATGCTGTCATAACCCAGCGCGCCGAGCATCTCGCTCGTGTCGCCCGCGCGCGGTCCGATGTGCCGGCGCTCAAAGCTGTCCGCAACTGCGCTGTTCAACGCAATCTGCGGGGTATAGGTGGCTTTTTTCAAACCGGACAAGTCCTTCTCTGCCATTGCGGGAAGCTACGGGCGCCGTTGCCAAAATCAAGCCAAAGGCAGCCAAAGGCGGCCTCTCTTCATCGTCAGCCAGGCAGGGGACCTGAGCCGCAATCTTGAGGGCGCGCCTCAGGATTTCTTCAACGTCGTCCGGCTTTTGATTTGCGAATCCTGCACAACCCCGCAAAAAACTTCTTGCAATCTTTAGCGGTTTGGCTAATTGTAAAAGAGTTAAATGACGTCAACCGCCAAAATGGAATACAAGGCCAAGGCCAGAATCATCAAGGCCCTGGCACACCCCTCCCGCCTCTTCATCGTGGATGAGCTTTCCCGGGGCGAACGGTGCGTGGCTGAGCTCACCGACATGATCGGCGTGGAAATGCCCACGGTTTCACGGCATTTGAGCCAACTCAAGAACGTCGGGATCATCGAGGACGAAAAGCGGGGCGCCCAGGTGTTTTACCGACTGCGGGTTCCCTGTGTTCTCAAGTTCTTCAGTTGTGTCGAGGCGGTCCAGAAGAACGGGAAGGGCGGGAGCTAACGGCTTTTTCAGATGGTGCTTAGCAACTTGGCTAAATGACAACAGATTGGAAAAAGGAATGGAAGCCCCTGGCCCTGGTCGCCGGACTCTTCCTGGCTTGTTTTTACCTTCCGGTCGGCGTGCCGCGATTCGACAACGCTGTCACCGAGGCGTTCGAGCTTGTGAAGTGGTACGCGCGGGAGCACGTGATCCTGTGCCTGATCCCGGCATTCTTCATCGCGGGCGCCATTGGTGTCTTTGTGAGCCAGGCCTCCGTGATGAAATATCTCGGGCCGAAAGCGAACAAAGCGCTGGCTTACGGCGTTGCCTCCGTTTCGGGCACGATTCTGGCCGTTTGCTCGTGCACAGTCCTGCCCTTATTCGCCGGGATCTGGCGCATGGGCGCGGGTTTGGGGCCCGCCAGCACCTTCTTGTATTCCGGGCCCGCCATCAACGTCCTGGCCATCATTCTCACGGCCCGGGTGCTGGGACTGAGGATGGGCATCGCCAGGGCGGTCGGGGCCATCGGGTTCAGTATTGTGATCGGCCTGCTGATGCACCTCATCTTCCGGAAGGAGGAAATGGACAAAGCCGCCGCCGCTGCCCAACAGGTTGAGCCCGATGCAAAACGCCCCTTGTGGCAGAACGCGATCTATTTTGCCAGCATGGTCGGCATCCTGGTATTCGCCAACTGGGGCAAACCCGTGGAAAACTCGGGATTGTGGCACGCGATTTGGGCTGTGAAATGGCCTGTCACAGGGGCATTCGCGGCTGCCCTGGCAGTCATCCTGGTGCGATGGTTTGGAATGGTTTGGTGGAAAGTCGCGGCAGTGGCCATACCCACAACGATTCTCGCATTCGCGTTCTCAGCGCAACCGATGATTCCTTTCGTCTTTGCTGTTATCGGTCTCTCCATCATCACCAGCACAAGCAAAGACGAGACCGGAGATTGGTTCTCCTCCACCTGGACCTTCGCAAAGCAGATCACGCCGTTGTTGCTGTTTGGCGTTCTTGCCGCCGGCTTCTTCCTGGGGCGTCCCGGGCACGAGGGCATTATCCCCTCCGAATGGGTCACTCAGGCTGTCGGTGGCAACTCGCTCCGCGCAAACCTGCTCGCCTCTGTGGTGGGAGCATTCATGTATTTCGCCACGCTCACCGAGGTTCCCATCCTCCAGGGACTGATCGGCAGCGGGATGGGACAGGGCCCGGCGCTCGCCTTGCTCCTGGCAGGCCCCGCACTCTCATTACAGAGCATGCTGGTTCTCCGCAGCGTCATGGGCACAAAGAAGACTTTGGTCTTCGCCGGGTTGACAGTAGTCATGGCCACCATCACGGGACTGATTTACGGAACGATCGTCGGTTAACTACAAGCGAAAGAAGATTATCACTATGAAAAAACTTCAAATACTTGGAACAGGTTGCCCCAAATGCAACGCTCTGATGGCCGCGACGGAAAAGGCGGCTCAGGAAGCGGGGATTCCCTATGAAATCGAAAAAGTCTCGGACCTGAACAGGATCATGTCGTTCGGCGTGATGATGACTCCTGCGCTGGTCGTGGACGGGACGGTGAAGGTCACCGGCAAGGTGCCGGCTGTGGACGAAATCAAAAAGCTCCTGGTCTGAGAAGGAGGCGTGATGAAACAGAAAACCTTGGGTTTTATTGGCGGCGGTCGCATCGTCCGCATTTTTATCGAGGGGTGGCGTCGCGCGGGGAAGATGCCCCCCAAAATCACAGTCTTCGACTGCAACCCTGACACGCTCGCAAAGCTGAAATCTCAATTCCCCGCCATAGAAACAGTCAACGACAAAGCCCTTGCTGCTGCACAGGACATTGTTTTCCTGGCAGTGCATCCTCCAGTGATGGCGGAAACAGCTTCGGCTTTGAGAGGCACTCTCAAAGCGGACAGCGTCGTCATCTCTCTCGCGCCGAAGTTCCCGATTGCGAAGCTGAGCGAATTGCTCGGGGGCTTTAGCAGCGTGGCTCGAGTGATCCCCAACGCGCCCTCGATCTGCAACCTGGGCTACAATCCCGTGGCTTTCAGTGCAGGCTTGTCCCCCTCTGATAAGCAATCGGTTCTGGCCCTGCTCGAACCGCTGGGGGAATGCCCCGAGGTCCTTGAGGAGAAATTGGAGGGCTATGCGGTCCTCTCCGCCATGGGACCCACTTATCTCTGGTTCCAAGTCCAGGCCCTGCGCGAAGTAGCCGCCGGTTTCGGTCTCACACCCGAAGAGATCAACCCGGCATTGAAAAGAATGGTCTGCGGCGGCACTCGCACGCTCCTTGAGTCCGGTCTCACACCCGCCGAGGTCATGGACCTCATCCCCGTAAAGCCCCTTGCCGAAATGGAATCACAGGTGGATCAGCTCTATCGCACCCGCCTGCCGGCGTTATACCAAAAAATCAAACCCTGATGCCACGCGAACCAATCCAGTCTTAACGAGATGCAAACATGAAAACTCCCGCTAAAATCGCAATTGTCGCGCTGGTTGCATTTGCAGCAATCGCCGCGTTTGCACTCAAAAACAAAACGGCATCGGACAGGCACACCTCAAACGCGGCTGCGCCGGGAGCCCCTTCCCGCGGAACGGAGCAGGTCGGCGCTCCGCTGGACGCAAAGCTGCCCAGGCTCCTTGACCTGGGCGCGGACAAGTGTGTGCCATGCAAAATGATGAAGCCCATCCTGGATGACCTGAAGAAGAATTACTCGCATGCCTTTATCACGGAGTTCATCGACGTTTGGGAGAACCGGGATGACGGACGAAAATACGGCATTGAAGCCATCCCCACTCAGATATTTTTCGACGCCGATGGAAAAGAACTCTTTCGCCACACGGGCTTCTACGGCAAGGAGGACATCCTCGGCAAGTGGAAGGAGTTGGGGGCAGATCTCGATAATAAGCCAAAGAACACACGGTGAAGCTCACCCTCCGGGCACTGGCTGACAAAATGAAGCTGACCACGGAACAAATTGCCGAAGCCTGCAAGCTCGGCGAGTGTCGGTAACGCATGCAACAGCTTTTCACCACGCTCAGCCATGCCGTCGAAGGGTCGGCAGCCATTGCCATGGGCGCCTCTTTTGTCTGGGGGATCCTGAGCATCATTCTCAGCCCTTGCCATCTGGCCAGCATCCCGCTCATTGTCGGATTCATCAGCAAACAGGGACAGGTCACAGTCAGGCGCGCATTTTGGACCTCGACCCTGTTCTCCGTAGGCATCCTCATCACGATTGCTGCTATCGGCGCAATCACAGCAGCCGCAGGGCGAATGATGGGCGATATCGGGCGTTACGGTAATTACTTCGTCGCCCTTATCTTCTTTGTGGTGGGATTGCATCTGGTCGGTGTGATTCCGCTGAACTTCGCCGGCGCCGAGCCGGTGGGGATGAAACGCAAGGGGCTGCTGGCGGCATTCATTCTTGGCCTGGTGTTCGGCATCGCCCTCGGTCCATGCACGTTTGCCTACATGGCACCGATGCTGGCAGTCACGTTCAAAACGGGTGGCGAGGCGCCGCTCTATGCGGCCGGTTTGCTGCTTTCCTACGGGCTGGGGCACTGCGGGGTGATCGTTGCCGCCGGCACGTCCACCGAACTGGTTGAACGCTGGCTGAAATGGAACGACCAATCCAAAGGCCTGGCCATTCTCAAAATCATCTGCGGCATCCTCGTCATTCTCGGTGGCTTTTGGCTGATTTACTCCGCGCCATAGGCCCCGGGCAACACCTCCCGTTCCAGCCGCGCGGGCCAGCGAACCAGCCCAACCCTCAAAACCTCACTTGCCCGGCCGCGAGACCTCCATCCCCACAATGCACACATCGTCGTCAAAGTCTTTGGCGCCGGTGAACAACCGGACCTCGTCGAGCACCTGGTCAAACAGGTCCTGAACCGGCGCCTTCGCGCGAGTCCTCACCGCCTCGGTCAGCCTTTGTATGCCAAACTCCTCCTCCCCGGAATTGTTCGCCTCGTAAAGACCATCCGTGAACAGCACGAAAAGATCGTCGTTTTCAGTCGGGCAGCGGCACGTTGGGTAAGCGGACTTTCCAAACAGGCCCAGGGCCGGCCCGTGCCGGGCATCATGTTCCTTCAACAACTCCACCGAACCGCGGTTGCGCCGCGCCCGGAACGGGCTCGGATGTCCCGCGCTCGCAAATCGCACCTCTTCACCCTCGCAGTCAGCCACAAGGTAAAATGCGGTGGCAAGAAATGTCTCGTCTGTCCGCCGCAGAATTGCATGCAGGCTGCGGTTGATCTCCC
>CAYNZC010000080.1:0-21150 GCA_964401575.1 uncultured Verrucomicrobiota bacterium | reverse complement strand
AATGCCGGGCGAGCATCGGCCCTGGTCGAGGGGTGCTGTCCCCCTGGACCTGATCATGCCGGACGGAGCTCCCGGAAGAGCCCGTGCCCCTGAACTGTGACGCAAAATACTCAGATCCACTCAGATTTGGTCAGATTTACTCAGATGCGGCTCATGGCGGGGAGGTTTTGGTTCCTGATGGTGCCGGACGGCGATCCTGGAGGAGCGGGCGCCGGGAGTGGCGCGTCCGAACCGATTCGTGTAGTGACCTGTTCGATTCATCACGCAGGGAGTGTGGTCTATGTGCGGAGAAAAGTCTTATTAGTGAAACGGTGTTTGTATTAATAAAGTCCATGGTGGTGTAGGTTTATCGCGGCCCTACAGGCCGCTGGCCGTTGCCGTCCGGATACCCGGGCCTTCAGCCCGGGCTATCACATTGCGGGCCTTCAGCCCTCAAGTTCCCCGAGGGCCTCGCCTGATTGCGAGTTTTTGGCCCTCAAATCCCCTGAGGGCGTCGGCTGTGCCGCCGACTTGTACGCCGTGGCCTTGGCGAAGGTGGAAAAGGCATGAATCCATAGGGCGTAGGCGTAGGGCTCAACCCATAGGTTGGTGTGGTTTAGGCTTTACGGGTTGACCAAGCGAGGTAGTCCTCTGTGTCATGCCGCGCAAAATGCGAGCCGAGTATCCGGGTGCCATTTACTGGAAAGCTTGCGATAGCAGCACGATTGCGTCAGGAGACGATATTGTTCTTGAAAGCAATAGGAGCCAGAGTAGGCTTGGGCAGTTCCAAAGTGCAAACGCGACCTTGCATCGATGAATGGCCCAGCGGAGCGAAACTACACCTGCTGACGTCCCAAACCTCGGCATATGATGCAAGAAAACTGCATGCAAACCGAACCAAACTATGACCCCTTTCCAACCCAGAATAGGTCGTTTTATGCTTCGCCTCATTTCTTTGATCCTTTTGATTTCTTGGAATGTCCGAGCCGATCAAGTCAATTACTTCACTTCCCCCTCCAAAAATGATCTGCAATTAGTCCTGTTTAGCCAGGAGTTATACGTCCATCCCGAAAGGTCATCGGGAGAAGGAATTGACTGGCAGGACAGTTTGGTGTTTACAGTGCGCACCCTTACAAACCAGAGCAGCGTGGTCATATGTTCAAAGAGCCTTGATTACTCGTGGAAAATTGAACTTTGGGACGCAAATGGCAAGCTTGTGCCTAAAACCAGGTCCGGAGCCTCAGTTGGAAAATATTTCGAGCGTACGCAAATTCCGCGAACTGAGATACGGAGGTTGGAGGTGGACCCGTCCCAGGAGCCGACGATGACGCTCGTTCGTCCCTCGAATCTGTTTAGGATATCAAAGCCAGGCAAATACACTATGTCTATAACTTTGAAGGTGATGCAATTAGTCGATAAAGGGGTTGCGCTGCCTGAGCCAAAAACCATATTGCTTGGACCGGTTAAAATTCCTTTGCGCAGGATGGAAGACTAATCGTCGGGCACAGGTATCTCCCGCCTTCAGATATGCCTTGAGTCTGTTTCGTCCTTCACGGCGTAGCCGGTTTCCTGGCGTTTGAAGTTCACCTCGTTTTTGCGCACGTAGGCGTTGAAGACATCGTCGGCAGACATCCCGAGGACCTGGGCCAGGCTGATGAGGAAATGAAACAGGTCCACCACCTCGACCCGGGCATTTTGCTGGTCAAACTTTTGATACTTTGCCCACCATTTCCAGGGGACGCTGTCGGTGAGTTCGGCGATTTCCTGGGACATGGCGCGGCAGTAGTTTAAAACCCACTTAACTTTTTCCTCATCGGACATGCTCTCGGTCTGGACACCGATGCGTGTGTTGAGGGCCTGTTGCATCCGGAATAGCTCGCGAAGCTGGTCTGGTTTTTCCATGCGCCCCAGAATACCAGCACCCGCCGCAAAGCAAACCTGAAGTTTATCGTAACTTTCGCCTTTGACCCGCCCGGGCGAGCACGTATAAAGGAAGCATGCTATCGCTGCCGGAAATGTTGTCCCGCGGCGGACCGGTGTTGTGGCTGATTTTGCTGGTCAGCGCCGTGGCCGTCGTCGTCTTTATTGAGCGCTTTCTGCATTTCCATCGCGCACAGATCAATTCGAACGAGTTTCTCAATGGCGTGAGAACCGTTCTCAAGAGGGATAACGTGGTGGAAGCCGTGTCCATTTGCGACGCAACGCCGGGTCCGGTCTCGCGGCTGGTGAAGACGGCCATTCTCAACCGGGATCATGGGCGGGAGCGTGTCCGGGAGGCCCTTGAGGAAGCCGGCCTGGCCGAAGTGCCGCGCCTGGAGCAGAGGCTCAACGCGCTGGCAACGATCGCGCAGCTTTCGCCGCTGCTGGGGCTACTGGGAACGGTCCTTGGGTTTATCAAGATCTTTTCCGAGATGCAGCAGGCCGGCATTTACGCCCACGTTGGACAACTCTCCGGCGGCATGTGGGAGGCCCTCATCTGTGCCGCCGCTGGATTGGCCGTGGCCATTCCCGCTCACGCAGGCTACAACTACCTTGTCAGCCGCGTGAACTCGATCGTTCTGGACATGGAACGCGCGGCAACGGAGATCGTCAACGTCGTCACCGATGATCACGATGGACAGGCAGAGGCAACATGAGATTTCCCCGCAATGCAAAAATCTCCCGAGGCCAGCTTGACGCGGCGCCTTTTGCGTCCGTGTTTTTCCTGATGGTCATGTTCACGATGATGACCACGCTCGTTTACACGCCGGGAATTCCAGTTCAACTGGAACTGCCCCGGGGTGCAGACGTGCCCGGCACCGATAAGCCGACGGCTGCGGTGACTGTGGATGCGAACGGACGGCTTTACTACCGGAACCACGTGATTGAAACCGGGGATTTGCGCGCGCGGCTGAAGGAGGCCGCCTCGATCTCGCCCGAGCCGATGTCGTTGATCATCCAGGCGGACAAGAGGGTGCCGCATGACACCCTTGTGCGGCTGGCCTTGCTCGCGCGCGACGCGGGCTTTGCCGAAACCCGGCTTGCTGTGCTTCCCCAGCCGGTGCCCACCCGCGCCAGGAATCCATAGCTTGCCGCCATGACCGCCGCCCGCAGCCTTTCCCCGCTGATTTCGCCGAAGTTCCTTGTGTTGGTGGCGATCGCGTTCCTGGTGCACATCGTGCTAATTTTCTGGCTAAGCGAGCGCGGGGCGCCACGTTCTGTGGATCGCCTGGCGAGGCCCGGGATCATGCTTGTCACCGAGGATCCTCACGAATTGCTGCGTTTTGCCGACCAGTCCCTCTTCGGGCTGCCCCACGTGGAAGGCTTTTCCGGAGACGCGTGGCTGCGCAGCGCTCCCATCCAGCACAAGGCGTTTGACTGGACTGAGCCGCCGCGCTGGCTGCCCGTCCGGTTTCAGCCAGTGCGAGCGATGCTGGCAGAAGTCCTGCCCGCGGTTCGGCGCGCCGAGAGCCCCGCCGTCGAGCGTTCCAAGCCCGATGTTCCGGTTCCCGGCATGCTCAATGTCAGCTTTCTGCCTGAAAGATCCAGGCTGCGAGTGCTGGCCGGCCCGCCGGAATTCGAGTTGTTGCAGTTGATGGAGTTGCCTTCCTGGCAACATTCCGACCTGCTGGGCGCCACCACCGTGCAAGTTGTTGCGAACGAGGATGGGAAGATGCTCTCGGCCACTCTGATAGCTCCCGGAAGCGGGAATCCGGCGGCGGATGAATACGCGCTCAAGTTCGCCAAAGCGGCCACTATCAACGCCTCGATCACCCGGGGCGAACTGCGCTGGGCGACGTTGAGTTTTGAATGGCACACCACTCCGCCGCAGGCGGCAACACCGGAATCAAAGGCCCAATAATGTCCATCCAAGGCTTGATTTTCGCTTACACTGCCGGTCTCCTCGGATTGTTGGCCCTGGCGTCCGTTTACTCGGAATTGCGGCGCCGCCGCTTTGAACCCGGCCACAGCGAGGACAACATTTTCCGGTGCACCCGGTGCGGGTATCTATATACGGATGATTTTGATGTGGATCGCTCGCGGTGCTCACAGTGCGGCCAGATGAACGAGGCGATCAAGTTTTGATCTTGCACCGTGCTGCATCCGCCGGGAGTCACATCAACCAGCCCAGCACCAGCAACCCCGCCAGCACCAGGGCTGCCACCCACCAAAACCAGCGGATACCCCTCGGCTTTGGCGATGGAGCGCCGAACTCGCGCCGGGTGAAATCTTCGTAATCGAACGATTCATCCGGCAGATCGAGCCCCCCGGTGCGGGCATCCTCGGACCAGCCGGTGCTCTCGTCCGAACCGCAGTGCGGACAGACTTTTGCGCTCCTGGGCAGGTCCTCGCCGCAATTTGGACAGGTCTCGGGAGCCACGGCGGTCAATCCATCCAACGTTTTGTGATTCCGTCGTAGGCATCAATGCGCCGGTCACGCAGAAACGGCCAGTGTGTGCGGGTGGCATCCACCTCTTTCAAGTCCAAGGGCACGATCAGGGTCTCTTCACGGTCCGGCGCTGCTTTGGCAAGAATCTCCCCGGCCGTTCCGGCAACAAAGCTCTGTCCCCAGAATTCGATGCCGTCACCGGCAATTCTCTCATGACCGATTCTGTTCGGGACCGCAACGTAGCAGCCGTTGGCGATTGCGTGGCCGCGTTGAACCGTCTCCCAGGCATCGTGCTGGCGCTTCCCGAACTCCTTTTTCTCGGAAGGATGCCATCCAATGGCTGTCGGCAGGAAGAGGATCTGCGCGCCTTGCAGCGCTGTCAACCGCGCGGCTTCCGGGTACCACTGGTCCCAGCAGACGAGCACCCCGATCTTGCCATATCTCGTTTGCCACGCCCTGAAACCGGTATCGCCCGGAGTGAAATAGAATTTCTCGTAAAACAGCGGGTCATCGGGAATGTGCATCTTCCGGTAAATGCCAAGCAGCGAGCCGTCCGCGTCAATGACCGCAGCGGTGTTGTGATAAACTCCTGCGGCGCGTTTTTCGAACAGCGACGCCACAATGACCACCTTGCGCTCGCGCGCGATTTTTTGAAATGCTCGAGTGCTCGGGCCGGGAATGGTTTCGGCCAGATCGAAATACTTGTGGTTTTCTTCCTGGCAGAAGTACAGCGAACGGAAGAGCTCCTGGGTGCAGATGATCTGCGCGCCTTTTTTCGCGGCGGATTCAACCGATTTCAACGTTCGCCGCAGGTTCACCTGCGGATTCTGCGAACAGGAAGTCTGGATCAATCCAATCGTCACCTGTTCGTCGTTCTTATATCCTTTTTTCATAGAAATCCGGTTAACGAGACCAGTAGCGCGTGTGCCACGGGAACGGAAACATCTCATCCTCGCGCCAGCGCATCTCCTGGCCGGCGCCCGCCCGGCGATCAGGCCGGGATTTTCGGCTTGCCCCGCAGGATGATGGTTGTGTCCCCCTGCTTTTCGACTGGCACGCGGTGCGGTGTTGTCTGCTCAAACAACTCGCGCATGAAGCGCCCGAGGGTCTCGTTGGTGGGGCCGTAACCCGCGGCATAGATGTAATGCTCCAAATCGTACAGGAATTCATCGGCGTTCGAGTACCGCTTCTCAAGATCGCGCTCGAGGGCCTTCTGCAGGATTGCGTTCAGCCGGTCATCTATCGAGTCGCTGAGCGTTCTAAAATCGGGAAGCTGCATGCCGATCATTCTGCTGCGCGATTCCTCCGAGGTGGCCCCTTTGAAGATGTTTCGCCCGAGCAGCAGGTGTGCCAGGACCACGCCGGCGGAGAAAATATCCGAGCGCTTGTCTGTGATCTGGAAACTCGCCTGCTCCGGGCTCATGTAATCCGCCTTCCCGGCTACAACCTCCCCCTCGTTATCGACAAGAAACCCCTTGGCCTTTGCAATGCCGAAATCCGTCAGCTTCACATCTCCCTCAAACGCGATCATGATGTTCTTGAAACTGACGTCCCGATGCACGATCCCCAGGTAACGCCCGTCGCGGTCGGTTTTTGCATGTGCGTAGGCAAGCCCGCGCGCGATGCGGCTTACAATGAATACGGCCAGTTCACGGGGAAGTTGGCGTTTCTTGAGCTGGAGCTGCTGCAGGAACTGCTCGAGATTCACGCCGCGTATCAACTCCATGGCCATGAAGAACACACCCCGGGTTTCCCCGAGGTGATAGGTTTGGACGATATTTGTGTGGATCAGGTCGGCTACCAGTTTGGCCTCGCCAATAAAGTTGTCCAGGAACTGCATCTGATTGGCGTAGTTCTGCCGGATGACTTTGATGGCGACCCTTTTCACAAAGCCGTTTGCCCCGTGCTGCTCGGCTTCATACACGATCCCCATGCCGCCCTCGAAAATCTTCCGGACGATTTCGTAACGAAATTCGTTTTGTATCGTGAACAGCGTCACGCGCAGAATTTAGAAAGTAACCGTGGCAGGCTAAAGGAAAAACTTGTGGAGGGGGGCGGAGGTGCGGCATGGCGGGGACGACACCCCCGTCCCGGGAAATGCCACGGAAGACGAGAGTTCACATTCCCGGGGGCTATATCACATGATATTTGGAACCGGACGGGGTCTTTCAGGGCGCAAGTGTCGCTCGACCAACCTTACCCGGCCCCCTGGGCCGGACCGCAGCATCATCAAGCCCTAAGCCCATGGTAATCATGAGCCGAGCCAGAACCTGGACTTCCGCCAGGGCCACTTGCTTTCGTGAAATGCCGGGGCGGCAGGCCGGGGCTCCAAGTTTTCTACCTGTCAATGCGAAGCCTGAAGTATTCGGCCGGGAGACTTGGCGATATCGCAATAGAAAAGTCCCGCCCATTGAGGCTGGCCCCACGCGAGTAATCCTGCCAGGGGCCTGCGAGGCCGGGAGCCTTCTGAAGCAGGAAACCAGGCTGGCTCCACGAAATAAGGACTTTCGTGTCCTGACCGAACACGCTGAGAATGGGAGGAGCGGGCGAGTAGGAAATGTCCAGCAGGGCTGATCCCCAGAGTTCGGCACGAACGCCCGAGGGATTCACGGTGGGAGCCTCACCGGCGTTGTTGACCACGAAAGTGAGGCGATTGGTGCCTGCCACAAACCCGCTCGTTATTTCGAAAGAGGTCCAACTGGCAAATAGCGCGGTATTGACCTGTCCGGAGCTGACGCCATTGATGAGGATGTCCACTCCCTGGTCGTCCGTTGCCCATCGGCCCGCCAACCGTGCGGTTGCAGGATTGAAGCCGGTGAGGTCGAACAGCGTTTCGTACTGATAATTGAAAGAGCCAAGGAGATCACCGCTGACCTGAGTGTCAGGGGTCGGGGCGATCCATGCGCTCATGGAGTTGTTGCCCATCCAAGGCGGAATCGGGTAACCACCAGCGGCGGTGGCGGCGTATGCATCGGTTCCAGCCGGGGCTAAACGGTAGTGGGTATCCACGGCATTGTCGCTGAGCGGCGCGGCCAGATGATCCACTCCGGTGTTGAACAAGCCGGGAATCTGAATGCCTGGCGCCGGAACCGTGGCGATGCAGAGATCATCGAACCAATGATTGTCGTTGGCGAGTCCCACCCGCGTCCCCATGACCCATTTTGGCGCACGAATGGCTGCCGGATCGTAGGGAACCAAAATGTTATTGAGCACAAGCGCGCCGCCGTAAGAGACGTTTAGCCTGGCGTCGGTTGTAAGCTCGATCACTACCTGGCGCGCGGCCGCGACCGGGTCCGTGATGCCGGCCGGGCTTTGGGATGCCTGGAACGGCGCCGAGGCGATGATTTGCCCCAGCCATTTGACTTCGATGGCCGGCGCCACTTCGCCATCTTCGTTGTACCAGGTGTCAAAACTCACCGCCAGGCCCTCGTCGAGCCCCTCCTCGCCGGGTTGGGCATATGTGGGATTCGGAATCACCGTAGCGGCGGGGACCAGGTTAAAGCTGAAGCCGTCCGCAGGCATCTGCCCGCCCATACAACAGGTCGCGCCAAACAGGGCGGCATTGAAGGTGGCACGGAAGGCCTTGACGAACTGCCCGCCGCCGAAATCATCGATGTAAGCGATTCCAAAACCGTTCGTATCCGGAATGGTGTAAAGCTTGAGCCAGCCGCTTTCGGTGGTGGCGCCGCCGAAAAGTTGCATGGCCGGCGGAACGGCGCCTTCAAAACTATTGCAGAATTTGCCCCCGGCCAGTGTCGAAATGCAGAGATCGTCAATCCAATGGTTGTCCGTGGCGAGCCCTGTGCGTGCGCCCAGCACCCATTTGGGGGCGCCGATCACCGAAGCGCGGTAGGGCGTTTGAACGTTGCTCAAGACCTGGACACCGCCATAGCTCACGTCCAGGGTGCCGTCGCTTTCGAGGTTGATGACCACGTCGCGGGCTGCCAGCACCGGATCGGTGATGCCGATCGGACTTTGCGAGGGCTGAAAACTTGCAGCCTGTATGACCTGCCCCAGCCATTTCACCTCGATTGCCGGAGCCTCAAACAAGCCGTTATCATATGTGTCGAAGTTGATCGCCAGGCCCTCAGCCAATCCTTCCTCCGCAGGCTGTCCCAGCCCCGGGTTTGGCAAAACGGTGGCCGCGGGAACGAGATTGAAGCTGAATCCATCACCCACGAAGGTTGCTCCGAAGAGCGCTGCTTTGAACGTGGCCTGGAACGCGCTTACCGGCGCACCTCCGTTGAAGTCGTGAATATAGAGGATGCCGTACTCCCCCTGGGCTGTCGTCGTGAGTTTGAGGTAGCCGCCGTTTACAGCCGCTTGTCCGAAGAGCGTGACCCCCGCGGGCACGCCGGAGTTGAAATCCGCGCAGAAGCTGGCTTCCGGTGTGGATGTTTGTGGAGGCGCGGGAACAAAGGTGGCGGTAATGCTCTTGTTGGCATTCATGGTGACTTGCAGTGGATTTGCAGAGCCGCTGGCATCACCGGACCATGCGCTGAAGATCCAGTTTGGCGCGGGTGTGGCGGTCAAAGTCACAACCGTTCCGGCCGGATAGGCCCCCTGGCTCGGGCTGGCGTTTACCGAACCGCCGCCAACGGCATTGACCGCCAGCGCAAACACGGCGTCATAGCGCAGGTTGTCAAAGAGTCCATAGGTGGGCGGCACCGTGGGCGGATTGCCCGGATTTTGCGATGAGAACCGGACCAGCGCTATGTTGTTGGCCGTGGAGGTAAAGGTGAGGGTCTCTGTGGGACCCACCTCTGCCACGCCCGTTGGCAGGGGCCCGGCATAATAGACGGTGCCCAACAGATTGTTGCCGGCGTCGAAGGCCTGGAGAAAGGGCCGCCTCGTCAGCGGAGTGAGAAACTCGAGAGGCGCCACCGGCCGCGCATCAATGCTCACCGTCCCGACAGGTGTGGCAAACCTTCCATCCACCGCTCCCCAGCGGGCGTCGTATTGCGGAAGACCGGTCCCAAACACCGACACGACGTTTGGGACGGATGGAGCGAACCCCGAACCGTTTCGCGCGAAGATATTGCCGCCGATCGGGTTGGTGAACGTGATGCCGGAGTAACGGGTGTTCACCACCGTGCCGTCCGCAGCATCGTCGAAGTTGATCACCGCCGCTCTCCCATGCGGTGCGAGAAAGATGCCGATCAGCAGCGGGAGGAGCATGGTGAAACGTTCGCGCGTTACAGCACCGGAGCAACGCGACATGCAAAAGAAAATGTTTTTCATGGAATTTACTTTTCTAATGTATGCGGGGTTGCTCCTATGTCAAGGAATTCCAGAAAGTATTTGAGGGAGTAGTTCATTAACCGCATCAGGACGCACGTGGGCGCTCGATGGCCATGATCGCCGGAGAATCGCACGCCTCCGCAAAATCGGCCTTATGCAGGCGCTATTCCCCTTTCCGGGCTCAAGGATATCCGACCGACCTTGCCCGGTTCGATGAGCCGGGCTGCAACACCGTCGGCCCTTCGGCCCCCGCCAATGATGGACCAGGCATCCGCGTCGGCTATCGCCAGCTTCGACTCAGCCGAGCCGCATCCTTACCGGCGCCCCCTTTGCGTCCAAGCCCAACGGAAAAGGTTGCGTGTATCCACAAACCGTCCGTAGCCGGATTCCGAACCCAACACTGCAACCAGCAGCCAATCGTTGCCGCGCCTTCCACTGGAGACAAGGCATGCGCCTGCTTGCGTGGTTGTCCCTGTCTTGATGCCGTCGTAGCCGGCGCCCAGTGAGAGCAGTTGGTTTGTGTTCGTCCACTCGATCGTTCGGCTGGCGCCGCCGGCTGTTTGCACGGTTCCCTTATACCGGGGGGTGGAGACATACTCGCGAAAACGGACGTTCTGCATGGCCTGGCATGCCAGCCTGGTCAGGTCGCGCGCAGAGGTTGTGCGGTCCTCGGGCGTGCCGCCATCGCCGTAAGCTGAGCGGTAAATTGTTTTCGTCATTCCAAAACGTCGTGCGGTGCGGTTCATCTCCGCGATGAAATTTGCGCGTGTGGCGAATGCCGGGTTGTCCAGACCCGCGGCCTTCATCGTTTCATCCGGCGGCGCAAAGCGATGGTTGAAGTGCTCCGCCAGAGCGTTGCCGGCGTCATTCCCCGAGGGGAGGAGAAGGCCATAAAGACATTCACGCACAGGCAACTTTTCCCCGGCGGCAATGTCACTGGTGGAGCCTGGCGTGTCGTCGGCGAGCTTGGAGAATACCACCCATTCCTCCAGGACGTCAGGCTCCCGGGCCGCCAATTCCAGTATGACGCAGGCGCACATCATTTTTGTGGTACTGGCCGACTTGCGGGTTTCGTCCGCGTTCTGCGACCACAGCAACTCCCCCGTCCGGCCATCGGCGATCGCCCAGGCTTTTGCGGTCACGGGCGGCGGGCTGTTGAGGTCCTCCGCGGCCGCGCGATCCGGGGGATTGGTCATGCAGGCCTCCAGAAAAACAACACCGGACAGCAACAACAGAAGAAGGAAGCGGTTCGTTTTGTGCATCACTGCTAAGAGGGTAGTGATGTCTTGCGCAAGCCGTCAATGAAGCACGTGCCCAGACATGGGGCCGCCGGCAGGCCCATCATTTAACACTGGAATCACTGCATTGCCCTGGCGCAACAGGAGGCAGAGGGACCAGCCTTTCGGCTTGAATTTCTTTTCTTTACCGAATCGCCTTTTTCAGGACGGCGATGACTTTGCGTTGAGTGGAGAGAGGCGTGCCCTCGATGCGGGCGCCTGCGGCTGCCGGATGTCCCCCCCCGCCAAACTGCGCTGCGATTTCGTTCACATTGATCTTGTCGCTCTTGGAACGGAGGCTGATCCGGGTAAGGTTCGGCTCCACTTCTTCAAAGACGCAGGCGACAACCACCGGGGCAATTGCCCGGATGTGATCAATCAAACCCTCGGAATCCGAACTGTCGGCGCCCGTTCGTGCGAAATCAGCTTTCTTCAGCCAGAAGTAAGCGATCCTGTTTTCGTGGGTGAGACGGAATTTGTTATAGACCTGCCGCAATAACCGCGCCCGGGATACCGGGTAGGATTGGTAAACCTCGTCACAGATTTTTGCCAGGTTTGCTCCACGACGGACGAGTTCGCCAGCCACATGGTAGGTGCCGGGCCGCGTTGAGGGATACTGGAACGAACCGGTATCCGTGGAAACAGCCGTGAACAGGCAATCCGCAATTGGCTTTGTGATCGGCCACTTTGCGATTTTAAGCAAGCGGAACACCAGTTCTCCCGTGGAAGGTTCACGGGGCGAGACCCAGTTTATGTCACCAAAACGCGTGTTGCTTTCGTGGTGGTCAATGTTGATCAGCACTTTGCGTTGCTTGATGCAATCGGCCACCTTCCCGGTCCTTTCGAGGCTCGCCGCGTCCGTGGCAATGACGCAGTCAAATGCCTGGTTGTCGCGCGGTTTTGAATACAACTTTTCCGTGTCCAGGAACTGGTATTTTTCGGGGATGGGATCTTCGTTCCAGCAGGCAACCTGCTTGCCCTCGTTTTTGAGCGCGAGAGCAAGCCCTAATTGAGAGCCTACGCAATCGCCATCCGGTCGTATATGCCCCACAATGCAGAAGGTCCGATGTGCGCGAATTGCCTCGACGACGCGATCAATAATCTTTGGATGCGGCTTCATGACGGGGGCCGGAAGCTATTCAGCCTTTTCTCGCCGCCCTGATTTTTGAGCCTTTGCCGGCGTCCGGGGATCTGTTGGGGTTTCCTCGGCAGGGGGCGCGGGCACATCCTCGGACAGATTCAACTCCTCCAGAATCTGCAGCACACGGTTCCCGCGAACGACCGAGTCATCAATGATAAACTTGAGCGTGGGGGTGTACTTCAGGATCACCGCCTTGCCGACGAGCCCCTGAATCCGCTTCCGGTGCTCGGTGAGCTGCGCGAGCCCGCGCTTTTGCTGATCGGCATTGCCGAGAATGCTGATGAACACGACGGCCGAATGCAGATCTCCGGAAACGTCCACGTCGTTCACCGTTACGAGACCGACCTCGGACACCTGGAACTCGCGCCGGATAACCTCGCCAATCGCGCGTTTCAGCAACTCGCGCACACGTTGCATTCTTAGGGAAGGCATAGCAAATTCCAGTTTTCGCGGTTACAGCTTCTGAGTCACCTTTTCAACCGCGTAGCATTCAATATGGTCCCCGGTTTGGATGTCGGAAAAGCCTTCGATGCGTATGCCGCACTCCATGCCGGCGCGCACCTCATTAACTTCGTCCTGGAACCGGCGCAGGGACTGAGTGAGACCCTCGTAAATGATCTCTTTGCGACGGCGGATACGAACTTTGCCTTTCACGATCCGCCCGCTCACGACCATGCAACCGCCAACAGGGGCGCCCTTCGACAACTCGAAGACTTTGCGCACCTCGGCAACACCGACGGTAACGTCTTTGAGGATTGGATCGAGCAGTCCGGCCATGGCCTCTTTGACCTGGTCAATCAGCTCGTAAATGATGGCGTAAAGCTTGATTTGCACCCCTTCGTGCTTGGCTTTGTCCGCAACGCCGCTATCCACACGCGTGTGGAAACCCAGAATGACGGCCTGAGAAGCCGAGGCCAGGGCAACATCGGAGTCGGTAATCGTGCCGACGGCACTGTGGATGACCTCGAGCGAGACTTTGTCGGATTCGACCTTCTTCAGTGCGTCCACGATCGCTTCGACGGACCCCTGGGTATCCGCTTTCACCACAACCCTTAACACCTTGGAGGAGGACGTCTCGAGCTGGGCAAAGAGGCTCTCCAAAGTAACCTTGGCGCGCGCCTGCTCCTGGCCCTGGGTCCGGGCTTCAAATGCCCTCTGCTCGCAGAGTTCACGCGCGGCCTTTTCGTCTTCTACGACGCTGAACTCAAGACCCGCTTCCGGAACACCGTTGAGTCCCAGCACTTTGACGGCAACACTCGGACCGGCTTCCTTCTGCCGCTTCCCCTCTTCGTTAATCAGCGCGCGAACCTTGCCGTAAAACTGGCCGGAAATGATCACGTCGCTCACGCGCAATGTTCCCTTGCGCACAAGAACGGTGGCGGTGGGGCCCCCGGGCTCGAGGCCGGACTCGATAACATTTCCTTTGGCCCTGCGATTCGGATTGGCCTTAAGTTCCAGGAGGTCGGCTTGCAGGAGGAGCATCTCGATCAACTTGTCCACCCCCTGCTTCGTCAGCGCCGAGACGTCCACAAAAATGGTATCGCCGCCCCAGTCATCCGGCACGAGTCCTTTGTCCTGAAGTTGCTGCCGCACCCTCAGCGAGTTGGCGTTTGGATGATCAATCTTGTTGACGGCAACCAGGATCGGAACCTTGGCGGCCTTGGCGTGGCTAAGCGCCTCAAGCGTTTGAGGCATCACGCCATCGTTTGCAGCAACAACCAGGACCACGATGTCCGTGACATTAGCCCCACGGGCACGCATCGAACTGAACGCCGCATGGCCGGGAGTATCCAAGAAAGTAACCTGCGCCAGCTCTTTTTTGCGCTCGGGGTGCGGGAACGAAATGGTGTAAGCGCCGATGTGCTGGGTGATGCCGCCGGCTTCGCCCGCAGCCACGTTCGATTTGCGAATCACGTCCAACAACGTCGTCTTGCCGTGATCGACGTGTCCCATGATGGTGACGACGGGAGCGCGCGGCCGCAGGTCCTCGGGCTTGTCCTCCATGTCCAGCTCGACCTTGCGGACGGGGGCATGGACGATGCCGCTGCCCCTCTCGCGTTTCTCGACTTCGAACTTGAAACCGTAAATCGCGCAAACTTTCTCGGCGATTGCTTCATCGATCGCCTGGTTTACATTCGCAAACACGCCCATCCCCATAAGATCAGCAATGATCTTGAACGGCTTCTGTTTCAACTGTTCGGCCAGTTCGCGAACGACAATCGGCGGCTTGATCGTGATGACCTGCGCGTCTGAAGGCAACAATGGCTTGTGCTGCTCTGGCCGGGATGGGCCGCCTCTCTGGGCGCCGCGCGCGCCGGCCCCGGTTCCCGCCTGGAACGGCTGGCGACCCTGGCGGTTGTCTCCGCGCCGCTGAAATTCGGGCCGACCCATAGGGCCACTCGGACGCGCCTGCGGCTTGGCGGGTTTCTCTTGCGGTTTGGGAGCCGGCGGACGGCGCAATTGAATAAAACCAACCTTGTCGCCAACTTTTGGCGCAGGAGGCTCTGGAGGTGGTGGCGGGGGAGCGGGCGGCGCTGGAGGCGTCTGCGGCTCCGCAGGAGTCACAACTTCGGACGGCTGCACGGCATCCGCTACCGGACCTTCAACCTGAACAACAGGCTGCTCCTGCAGAGGGCCGGCACCAGGCAGATCGGCAACAGGCGGAGCTGCCGGCTCGGCAACAGGTTCAACTTTTGTCTCGGCTTCCGAAGCGGGGACGGATTCCACCACCTGTGTGGGCGGCTCCGGCGATGCGGAGATGACAGCTATAACGTGCGGTTCTGCAGTTGGAGGCGCGGGTGGCGCCTCGGCCGGAGGCGCGGGGGGCGGCTCCCCAACTGCGGCTGCGGCTTCGGGTGCCGCTTCAGAAGGGACCTCCGCCACTGGAGCAGCGGGCGGATTGACCTGGTCAGGAAAAGCTATTGCGAGTTGCTGTTCGAGATACTCTGCCGTGATTTTGTCGAGAGAACTTGAAGCGACGCGCGCAGCGGTTAAGCCCAGCTCCTTCGCCTTGGCGAGAACCTGTTTGTTCTCCAAGTGGAGCTTTTTCGAGATTTCATAAATACGAACGGGCATATAAGTTTTATCGCTTCAAGCCTTTCTATCTGAGCGAACAGCGTCATGCTCAAAGGGCATAGCCTAAAGGCATCCGATCATTTTGGCCAGACTAAGATGCGGGAGGCGGAACCGATTTGTCCTCCAGCTTGACGGTGCGCCGCGCCGCTTCGGCCCGCACCGCCTCCAAAATTGAATCAACCTGGCCCTCCAACTCCGGCACAGCGGACAAGTCGGAAGCGTCGGCCTGAATCAAATCCTCCAGCCGCGTCCACCCCTGGTGCACGAGCACATCGGCCTGGGCTTGAGTGATTCCCGGCACCAGCGCCAGGCGATTCACAGCCTCGGCCACCTGCTGCTCGAATCCCTTGATCACTATCACTTCGGGTTCTATGTCCACTTGCCAACCCGTCAGCCGGGAGGTCAACCGGGCATTCTGTCCCCGTTTGCCGATCGCCAACGAAAGCTGGTCCTCGGCCACGGTCACCTTTACCCTGCGCGCATCTTCATTGACATCAAAGTTCTTGATCTTGGCGGGATTCAACGCGTTGGTGATGAAGTTTCTGAGATTGGAGTCCCAGCGGATGATGTCCACCTTTTCGTTGTTTAACTCACGCACAATGTTCTTCACCCGTTGTCCGCGCAGGCCGACACATGCGCCTACAGGATCCACTTTTTCGTCCCGGGTCCACACCGCGAGCTTTGTCCTGAAACCGGGCTCGCGCGCGATCCCTTTGATCTCGATGGTGCCATCGTTTATCTCGGAGACTTCCATCTGGAACAGCTTCCGCACGAAGTTTGGATCTGCCCGGGAAAGAATGATTTCCGGCCCATGTGCGCCCTGCTCCACAGCCTTGACGTAGCAGCGGATGCGCTCGCCGACCTGGTATTCCTCGGTGGGCACCCGTTCACGGTTCGGCAGCAAAGCCTCGTGCTTCCCCAAGTCCACCAGGACGTCCGATCGATCAAACCGCCGCACCGTGCCCGAGACGATTTCGCCCACCCTGTCCTTGAACTCATCGAAGATACGCGCCTTTTCCTCGCGCCGAATCAGCATCATCAAAGCCTGTTTGGCATATTGGGCCGCAATGCGTCCAAAACCCACCGGGGTAACTTCCACCTCGAGTTCGTCACCGACCTGGGCATTCGGCTGAATTCGCCGCGCGTCAAAGACCCCAATCTGGTCATGCTTGGACACAACCTTTTCGGAAACAATCAGTTTCGCGAAAGCGCGGATATCCCCGTTCTTTTGATCAATCGTGACACGGAGATCGCGCGCAGGTCCCACAGCCTTCTTGGCTGCGGCCACCAATGCCTCTTGCACGGCTCCAACCAGTTTATCCCGGTTGATGCCTTTCTCTCGTTCCCAGAATTCCAGGACGGCTATAAAGTCAGCGTTCATAGTCTTCTCCGTAAACGGCAGCCCCCATCCGGGGAACAAAAAAGTCGGCAGATTGTGGTCTTCCGACTTTGGCGCGCTGGCTTTCCAGCAATCTTTACCGTTCTACAAAACAATACGGGGGTATGAGATGCCAGTCAAGAGGCAAAACCCATGCACAACGGAAAAACAAACGACAACGTTATCGTCAAACCCGTCCCCCATCTGCCGGCGCATCGTCGCCGCCACCTGCACCAACCGCTTGCCAAACACCCCGGCTCCAATATCTAATGAAGTATGTCGGAGATTCCGAAAGCATACAACCCGGTCGAAGTCGAAGAGAATTGGTACAAGTTCTGGCAGGAGCACAACTGCTTCACGCCGGAAGTGAACTCCTCGATGCCCGGCTATTCCATTGTTATACCACCTCCAAACGTCACAGGCATGCTGCACATGGGGCATGTCCTCAACAACACCATCCAGGACATTCTCTGCCGTAAAGCACGAATGGATGGCAAGGATGTCCTATGGCTTCCCGGCACAGACCACGCCGGAATAGCCACCCAGGCCGTTGTCGAGAAAAGCCTCCGCAAATCGGGCGCGATACGCCATCGGGATGATCTCGGACGCGAAAAGTTCCTGGAACACGTCTGGGCCTGGAAGGAAAAACACGGGGGCATCATCATTCAGCAGCTCAAGAAGCTGGGTTGCTCGTGCGATTGGACTCGCCAGCGGTTCACGATGGACCCCGCGTACTCGCAGTGCGTGCAAAAGGTTTTCGTGGACCTGTATCATAAAGGCCTGATCTACCGCGGCAAGCGCATGGTCAACTGGGATCCCGCCGCGCGAACGGCTCTCTCGGACGAGGAAGTCGAAATGGTCGAGCAAAAGGGTCACCTGTGGCATCTCAAGTATCCGTTGCTGGATGCTAACGGCGGGCCGAGTGCCTCGAGTTTCGTGACCGTAGCCACCACCCGGCCCGAAACCATGCTCGGTGACGAAGCTGTGGCTGTGAACCCGGAGGATCCCCGCTACAAGGATCTCATCGGCCGCAAGGTGCTGCTTCCCCTCAGAAACAAACAAATCCCGATTATCTCCGATGCCTTTGTGGATCCAAAATTCGGCACGGGTTGCGTCAAAGTAACTCCCGCCCACGATCCGAACGACTACGCCATGGCGCAGCGCCACAATCTGCCACTAACCGTCGTCATCGCTCCGGACGGCACAATGACCGCTGAGGCAGGCGAGGATTTCCGGGGCATGGACCGCATCAAAGCGCGGGAAGCAGTTATCGAGGCGCTGACCCGGCAAGATCTCCTCCTGAAGATCGAGGACTATGTCCACAATGTCGGCTTCAGCCAACGCAGCCATGTGCCGATCGAGCCTTATCTGAGCGAGCAGTGGTTTCTCAAGTACCCGTCGGTGGAAGCTGCGACCGCCGCGGTCGAGCGCGGCGCAATAAGGTTTCATCCGGAGCGCTGGAGCAAAACTTACGCGCATTGGATGGGCAACCTGCGGGATTGGTGCATCAGCCGCCAGCTCTGGTGGGGGCACCGGGTGCCCGTGTGGTATCGAAAAGATCCGTCCGGCAACGTGCTCGAAACAAAGTGCCAGGTGCAGAGCCCGGGCGAAGGCTGGGAGCAGGACCCGGACGTGCTCGATACGTGGTTCAGCTCCTGGCTATGGCCGTTTGCCACCATGGGATGGCCCGAAAAAACAGACACGCTCAAAAAGTTCTATCCAACGACGGATCTCGTGACCGGCCCGGACATCATCTTCTTCTGGGTGGCGCGAATGATCATGGCCGGTTACGAGTTCATGGGCGACCTGCCCTTCCGGAATGTCTATTTCACCGGCATTATCCGGGACAAGCTCGCGCGAAAGATGAGCAAGAGCCTCGGCAATTCCCCCGACCCGCTGGACCTCATTGCCAAGTACGGCGCCGACGCCCTGCGGTTCGGAACCATGAGGGGCGCCCCGCTCGGCCAGGACGTGCTCTTCGACGAAAAAGACGTCGAACTCGGACGCAATTTCTGCAACAAGCTCTGGAACGCCTGCCGTTTCCGCCAAATGCAGGGCGGCGAAGCCCAGGCCGAAATCGATCCGGCGCGCCTTACAACCGATGACAAATGGATCCTGCTCAAGCTGGATCAGGCCATCCGCGAAATCTCCGCGGCATTCGAGGAATACAAATTCAACGAGGCGACCCAGACTCTCTACCGCTTCTTCTGGAGCGAGTACTGCGATTGGTATGTCGAGGCCAGCAAAGCCGTGTTGCACGGAACCGATGCCGCCGCCAGGACCAACACTCTCGCGGTCATTGATTTTGTCCTGTCACACATGCTGCGGCTGTTCCACCCCTTCCTCCCATTCATCAGCGAGGAGCTTTGGCACGGCATGGGCTACCACGAAGAGATGCCCCTGGAACAGGGCGGACGCACCATCATGTTCGCACCGTGGCCCAAACCTCTCGATGAGGATTTTCGCTCGTTTTATGGACTGGGCCCCGAGTGCCTGGCATTTGCAGAGGCCAAATACGATCTCGTCACTCAAGGCCGCAACTTGCGCCGCGAAGGCAATATCCCCGCCAACAAGAAAGTGCGGTTTGTCCTCAGCCCGTCCAGGGAGTTGTCCGCCCACGATGCCGAGGTGATTCGCTTGCTTCTCAACGCCGAAACACTGGAGATCGCCCCCGGCCATCAGCCAATGAAAGGCACACCCACCGCCCGGGCCGCCCTGGGCGAACTGTTTCTCCCGCTCGAAGGACTCATGGATGTGGAGGCTGAAAAGGCGCGCCTGCGCAAGGAACTCGAAAAGGCCGAGGCCGAAGTGTCCAAAGCGGAGACAAAACTCGGCAATCCGCAATTCGTCCAAAAGGTGCCGCCTCACGTGCTGGAGGAGCATCAGAAGCGGCTCGCGGAGTGGAAGGAGAAACGGCAGAAACTCCAGGACTCGCTGGCAAACCTTGCGGGCTGAGATACCGCTTATCTTGCGTGGGGACGAGACTGGCCTATACTGCGGGCACTATGCGCAATTTGGTGCCCGGAAAAACCACAGCCAAATTCCTTACCATCCTTATGTCCTTGCTCGTATGCTCGACGGCTCTTGCCGCATCTGTAAAGGCATTGATCGACCAGGCAGCGCAGCACGAACTCGATGGCAAGTTCAAGGAATCGGCGGCTCTTCTCAAAAAGGCCGCGGTCAGCCCGGACTCGAGCCAGGCCGAGCAGCGACTCATTGGCTTCGAACTTGACCGTCTCGAACGCATCCGGCGGGATTTCCCGCTCACACGCGACGCCCTTTTTCGCGAACTGCGGGAATCCGTTGAAGACCTCACGAGGAAGGAGTTCGACTCATGGATTGAAGAAGGCCGGTTTGATTCGCGCGTCATTGACGGCAAGCGCTTCTACATGAGCGCCAGCGTGAGCAACCTGTACTTCCGGTATCCCGAGATCGAGGGCAGGCGCAAACAGGCCAAGCCTCTCAGGCGGGCCAAAGTGGCGGACATTGCTTCCGCGATCAGGACCGCAGCCATCCAGACCGGAAGCCCTTACGTCCTGCCGATGAAGTTCCGCGCGACGATGAATGTCTCACTCAAACCCGGAGCTGCAAAGCCCGGCCAGCAGGTCCGCGCATGGCTGCCTGTGCCGCGCGCCTATCCCTTCCAGACTGGTTTCGAGGTTCTGAGTTCCTCGCCGTCCGTAAAGATCATCGCGCCGGAAACGAGCCCCATCCGGTCGGCGTATTTCGAAACCACGGCGGACAAGGATGGGGCGGCGAAATTCAGCATCACCTACCGCGTGATCAAGCATGGCGTTTCTTTCCAACTGGATCCTGAAAAAGCGCGCAAACCCGAACTCACACCGGAACTGGGACCGTTCACACGAGAAGCCCCCCACATCGTTTTTACGCCCGAGATGAAGGCCCTGGCGGCAAAAATCGCGGGCAATGAGCCCAACATTCTGCGGCGCGCCAAACGCTATTACGACTGGATCGGCGAAAACATCAAATACAGCTACGCCATCGAGTATTCAACCATCCGAAACATCAGCGATTATTGCCGCACCAAAGGCTACGGCGACTGCGGACAGGAAGCCCTGCTCTTCATGACCCTGTGCCGGATGGATGGAATACCCGCGCGCTGGCAGTCCGGCTGGAATATCTTTCCCGGAGGAAAGACAATCCATGATTGGTGCGAGATTTACATCGAGCCGTGGGGGTGGTTCCCGGTGGATCCTTACATGAGTATCTACGCAACCAGATACGCCACGAACCTCGAGCCGGAACAAAAGCGCCAGGTGCGAGATTTCTATTTCGGCGGGCTGGATCAATACCGGATTGCCGCCAACTGCGACCACTCGCAGGAACTCACCCCGCCCAAGACCGGCTACCGTTCGGATACTGTGGACTTCCAACGTGGTGAAATCGACGTGGACGGCAGGAACGTTTACTACGACAAGTTTACCTACTCGCTGGATTACACAGAGGACCAGCCCTGAGGCAGGTCTGCCCAACACAACGACCGGTCCGTCTTTGCGGGCGGCACTGTTGATCCCCGGGTTTTTGCTGACTTGGGCGCAACCCCCGCTAACAGCCATTGATGTTCAACACTTTGGATTCGCAGGTGCGCGGCAACCTTCCGAACAGATTCAGATACTGCATCACGGCATGGAAAAGGCGGATTTGTTCCTCCGAATTCCTTGATTCTTCC
>CAYNZC010000079.1:0-21254 GCA_964401575.1 uncultured Verrucomicrobiota bacterium | reverse complement strand
CTGATCGGCAAAAATCCCTTCGCCGCGCATGCGGGAGCCGAAGCGCGAGTCGTTGAGCTTGCCGCCGCGCACAGCGCGAATGCGGCCGAGGACTTTATCTTTTTTCTCCGGGAAGTGTTCTTCGAGCCAGCTCTCAAAGAGACCTTTGATGCCGTAGGGCAGACGCAGCATTTCATAACCAGCAAAGCAAGCTCTGGCCTCCGAGGCGGCGGACAGCAGCGCCGGCATCTCGTGATCTGTGAGACCGGGGATGATCGGCGCGACCAGCACACCCACAGGGATGCCCGCTGCGGCGAGTTGTCGGATGGTGGCCAGGCGCGCGGCAGGTGGCGAGGTGCGCGGCTCCAGCACGCTGCGCAGCTCGGTGTTCAGCGTGGTAAGGGAGATGCAGACCGAAACGGCATTGTGACGGGCGAGTTCCGAGAGCAAGTCAATGTCCCGGGTGATCAGGTTGTTCTTGGTAATGATGTTTACCGGGTTGCGGAACTCGGCCAGCACCTGCAGGCAGGCGCGGGTGATCTTAAGCTTCCGCTCGATCGGTTGGTAACAATCCGTCACCCCGCACATGCCCAGCGTCTGGGGCTTCCACCTGGGCGAAGACAATTCCTTGCGCAGCAATTCCGCCGCGCGCTCCTTCACCATGATCCTTGTCTCGAAATCAAGTCCAGACGAGAAGCCGAGGTATTCATGCGTCGGACGGGCGTAGCAGTAAACGCAGCCGTGTTCGCAGCCGCGATACGGATTGATTGTGGCGGCGGCGCCCACATCCGGGCTGTCGTTGCGGCTGATGATCGTTGCGGACGAGTCTTTGTAAAAACGCGTTCGGGGCAGGGGATCCTCGTCCGGGTTCCAATCGGGATCCGGCTCAAGGGTGATCTGTTCGAAGCGATTGGCGGGGTTGCCTGTTGCGCCTCGGTGCGTTGTCTTGTGCTTCTGGGGCACAAGGCAAAATCCGCCGTTTGGGAGTTTGATTCAATGTGAAAAGTGTCTTCGACGACGGTCCGGCAACGTTGGACGCAGGCGGGATGGGAGTTGGACTGCCACAGTTTAAACGCCGCAACCTCCGGACCTGGAATCGTTTGTGGCATGGAGAAGGGCGGTCGGGAGCCCCGTCCGCGCACCTGAATCGGCAACACCTCACAGAGAGGTGCAAATGGCATTTTACCTGCTCTGGAAGTGCTGATTATGAATGAGCCACGGCTTTTTCCTGCGCGGATGATCGCGGCGTTGATTTGTTTTGTTGCGTGTGCTTCTCCTGCCGCCGACAGGTCAGTGGTGACGATGAAGACCAACTACATGGACCGGTGGATCACCAACAATGTGGTGGTCACGATGCCGCGAAACCTGTTCATGGATGTGTTTCACACCAACTACGTTGCGCAGTACTCAACCAACGTGATTGACGTCTTCCGCACAAACTACCTCGCGGCATACCAGACGAACCAGGTGGATGTGTTTGTTACGAACACGGTGCCTGTGAATGTAACGAATCTTGCCCAGGCATGGGTGACCAATACCCGGACATTCTGGCTGACGAACCTTACCACCGTGGTGTCCTTCAAGACGAACCTCGTTTCCCTGGTGGCGACCAATGTTGTCGAAATTGACGTGCCCGCGTCCGCGCCGGCGCCAGTGCCCGAGCCTGCCCGGCCCGCAGCGGTTCCCGTCGCGGAGGCTTCGAGCGGACCGGTGACCGTGGCAGTGGCGACTGCGCCAGCGAAGCTCTCAGGGTTTCTCGATGTAAGACTCTCGGCGCGGGCGGAAGGCGCCCGGGTGTCCGAGGTCGTGAGTTGGACGGTGCAGAGCGAGAATGGCGCGATGATGTTTGCGGGGCGCGATGCCGAATTCCGGCGGGACCTGCCTCCAGGCCGCTACACGGTGGAGGTGATAACGCCCGGCAAAGAGTCAAAGCCGCTCAAGACCCGGAGCACACTGGTTGTGGACGAACGCCGGGCGGCGATTGCTCCTCAGCCGCCGGCACTGCGTCAGGTGAATTAACTGCCCCGGACTTTGGCTTTCATTTCCGTGAGGTGAACATCCGCCTTTGGCGAGTCCGTCACGTGAATGATCCTGCCGTCCTTGCCGATCAGGAAGCTCACCCTGCGCGCCATGTTCCGTTCCGGCATTCGCACGCCAAAAGCATCGGCGATCTTGCCGTCTGTATCCGCCAGCAGGGTGAAGTTCAGGTTATGGCCTGCGATGAACTTCTTGTGGCTTTCGGCCGAATCAAAGCTCACACCGACGACCTCTGTATTTCCCGCGTTCAGGTCGGCCATGCTGTCGCGCAGCCCGCAGGCTTGCGTGGTGCATCCCGGCGTATTGTCCTTGGGGTAGAAGTAGAGCAGGACGTTCTTCTTGCCCAGACGGTCGGCGAGCTTCCACTCCTTGCCGTCCTGGTCCATGGCTTTGACGGTGGGAGCTTTATCCCCGGTTTTAAGTGTTTTCTGTGGTGCGTTGGCTGCATTCATGGTGACAGAGAGGCCTAAGGCCAGAAAGGTGGCGACAATTGTTTTGGCGTTCATAATAGTTACGAAATCGCAAAGCTCAGGTAAGCCAGCCCGGAACGATTGTCAAATGGGACAGGGCGCAAGGGCGGACACACAAGGCCCGGCCCAGCGCCAGCAAAACCCCTCCTCCTCGCCTCATGCAGCCGCTCAGGGCTGTTTCCCGACGAGCTTGCGATTGATCTCCGCCAGTTCGGCTGTGCTGATCTTGGCTTTCTTGCGGTCGTAGGTGAGGAAACCGTTGACTTCGCCCTCGACATCCGTCGTTTGCGTATAGACGGCAGCCGAAAGACCCAGGTCGTTGCGCATGGGGATCAGTGCCTCCATTTTCTTCCGAAGCGCGGCGGTATAATCATCCTGGTTCTGGTAGGTCTGGTAGCCCCAGTTGCGTTTTTGTGTGTCCCAGAGGAATCCCTGGATGGGCCAGCCGACGCCACCATATTCGCCGATGACAACTGCGCGGTCCTGTTTTTGCGCCGGGGCGAGGGGTATTTCCTGGTAAGTGTGGATGTCGTAGATATCGCCGACGTTTTCATCGCGCCAGCCGGAGTTGGCGTTGACCCAGCGCGTGGAGTCAATGGATTTGACCCAGAGCGCCAGCGAGGCGGACTCGTATTGGCCCCAGCCTTCGTTGTGGATGACCCACATGACGATGCTCGGGTGATGTTGCAGTCGGTTGATCATGCGCCGAAGCTCCAGCTCATGCTGCTCGCGGCTGGTGGACAGGCGGACCGGCTCGCCGGCATCTTCGCGGTGTGCGCGCAGAGCCAGGTTAAAGCCGCTGGGCATGTCCTGCCAAATCATGATGCCGAGCCTGTCGCAATGGTAGTAGTAGCGCGCGGGCTCGATTTTGATGTGTTTTCTCAGCATGTTGAAACCGGCATCCTTCAACCACTTCAACTCCCAGACCATCGCCTCGTCGGAAGGCGGAGTCAGGAGGCCGTCCGGCCACCAGCCCTGGTCGAGCGGCCCGTGTTGGAAGATGGGCGCATCGTTGAGGCGCAGGTGCAGTTGCTGGGATTTTGGTCCCGGGCCAAGCGTCAGGCTGCGCAGGCCGAAGTAGGATTTGACCTTGTCCAGCGGCCCGGACGTGACATCCGCTGTTGCATAGGCGGCCAGTTCCTGCCTGCCGAAGGCAGGGAGTGCGGCGCGGCCCTGGGGTTTGGAACGGTCCTGTGGCGGTTTGACGGTCACCAGCTCGGCCTGAAGATCATAGAGAGTTGGGCTTTCGGGCGACCAGCGCTTGATTTCGGAGAGCTTCAAAACGCCTTCGCGGTTCACGCGGATGATGGTGTTGCCTGCGGAGCGTCCGTCGAGAGAGGCAGTGACGCGCACCGCGAGATCATCCCTCTGGACGGCGGCATTCAGCAAAGGGGTGACGCGAACGGATTGGCTGTCCACATCCGGCACGATCCGCAGCTCGGCCAGGTAATGATCTTTGGGAACCGGTTCGAGCCAGACCGTCTGCCAGATTCCCGAGACAGGCGTGTACCAGATGCCTTGCTGGTTGAGTTGCTGCTTTCCGCGCGGTTGCTCGCCGGTGTCGGTCGGGTCTGTGACGGCCAGGAGCAACTCATTTTCGCCCTGCTTCAGGTATTCGGAAATATCGAATGAGAATGGATCTGATCCGCCTGTGTGGCTCCCAACGATAGCGCCGTTCACCCAGAGCACGCACTCGTAATCCACCGCGCCAAAATGCAGCAGCACACGGCAATCGCCCCAGTTTTCCGGGATGCGCACCGTGCGGCGGTACCAGATCCGGTCGGCCGGAGTCACGGTTTTGCCCACGCCGGACAGGGCGGACTCGACGGCGAAGGGAACGAGGATGTGTCCGTCAAAGCTCGCCGGTTTTGCGGCGGTTTTTGGGGTCAGGGCATACTCCCAGAGCCCGTTCAGGTTCATCCACTGCTCCCTGGCAAACTGGGGACGCGGATATTCCGGAAGCGGTTTTGCCGGGTCAATGGTTTCGCCCCATTGTGTCAAAAGCCTGGGGTTGGCGGGTTTCCATGCCGGGGCGGCAAGAAGTCCCATGGGAAGTAACAAGGCCGAAGCAGTTGCGACAGTCGCAAGGAATTGTGTCGTCATTATTTGAGATGTTTGCCGGCGCCGCACCAAACGGGCACGGACATGTTTATGTGACACGAAACCGCTGGAGGATCAACTGGAAACCTGCGCGCCAGGGCATCGCCTCGGGCCTGACTCGAGAATTAAATCTGGATAAGACCGGTTTGGTTCACAAACATGGCGGGCATGAGCAAGCTCATGCTGTGTTTTTGTTTCTGGGCTGTGCTGGCGATCGCAGCCGCCGGGCAAGGCAAACCGAATGTGCTGCTGATTGCCGTGGACGATCTCAAGCCCGTGCTGGGGTGCTATGGAGATCGTGTCGCGCGGACGCCATCCATAGACAAGCTGGCGAAACGAGGAAGGGTGTTTCAAATGGCCTACTGCAACCAGGCTGTTTGCGCGCCCTCCCGCAACAACCTGATGACCGGCAGCCTCTCCACAACCCTGGGAATTTACAACCTTTCCACGAACTTTCGAAAAGCTGTTCCCGACGCCGTCACACTGACACAGCTTTTCATGACCAACGGATGGCGGGCGGAGGGCATCGGCAAGATTTTTCATGTGGGGCACGGGAATCATGGCGACGAGGCCTCGTGGAGCGTGCCGTTCCAGCCTGAGAAGGTCATCGCGTACGCCGACCCAAAGTCCTCCGCAGGCGGCCAACTGACGCGCGAAGAAGCGCTTTTTGCCAATGAGCATCTGGGCAACATTTCAAGCCTGCCGCGCGGTGCGGCATGGGAGGCAGCCGAGGTGGAGGACAACGCATACCCGGACGGCAGAATTGCAGAGGAGGGCATCCGGCGCCTCAGGGCGCGCGCGAAAGAACCCGGTCAGCCTTTTTTCCTCGCGCTCGGTTTTGTGAAGCCGCATTTGCCGCTTTGCGCCCCGAAGAAGTACTGGGACCTTTACGACCGTAACAAGTTCAAGCTTGCAAGGTTTCAGCGTCCGCCCGAGGGCGCCCCCCATTATGCGGGGAAAACTCTTCTCGAACTCAACCAATACGAACCCATTCCGGAGCGGGGCCCCTTATCCAACGATCTCCAGCGCACTTTGATCCACGCCTATTATGCCAGCGTCAGCTACATGGATGCGCAGGCGGGGCGCGTGCTCGATGAATTGGATCGTCTCGGGCTGGGGAGCAACACCATCGTGCTGCTTTGGGGCGATCACGGCTGGCACCTGGGCGATCATGGCTCTTGGACCAAGCACACGAATTACGAACAGGCAAATCGCATCCCGCTGATCATCGCCGCACCCGGCGTGACGAAAGGCGGAGGGCGCACAATGCAGCCTGCCGGCACCGTGGATATCTATCCGACGCTGGCGGAACTGGCCGGGCTGCGAACGGACGGACTTCCGCAAAAGCTCGATGGTGTGAGCCTCGTGCCGGTGTTGCGTGATCCGTCCGCGCGCGTGCGCGAGTTTACCACGCACGTCTTCCCCCGCCAGAGGGGCAGGGAACATGTGCTGGGGCGGGCTGTCCGCACCGGGCGTTACCGCCTGATCGAGTGGAAACCCGCAGGCGGTCCGGAATCATCCGCGGACATCGAGTTGTACGACTACAAGGCAGACCCGGACGAACGCAAGAACCTGGCCGGCGTCCGGCCGGATGTTGTGCGGTCCTTGCGAAAGATCCTGGCCGGGATGCCGGAAGCCAGGCGCCCGTTATAGCCGGAGAGGATTATGAGCAGATTGTGCATTTTATTTCTGTTGGCCCTGGCGCCGTCCGTTCTCGGGTCGTGGCTCGAGTTCAGGGGGCCGGGCGGCACGGGGATCACGCCCGGGACGAACCTGCCGGTGCATTGGGGCGAAGGCCGGAACGTGAAGTGGAAGACACCCATCCCCGGGCGCGCATGGTCGTCGCCGGTCGGGATGCAGGGCAAAATCTGGCTGACCACCGCAACCACCAATGGGCAGGAGTTGTCGGTTCTCCGGGTGGATGCCGCGAGCGGCCGGATGGACCTGAACAGGAAGCTCTTTCAGGTCGAGAATCCTCAGTATTGCCACCCGTTTAACACGTACGCATCGCCCACACCGGTTCTTGAGCCGGGCCGTGTGTATGTGACTTTCGGCGCGGCAGGAACGGCCTGTCTGGATGCGGGCGACGCCCGGGTTTTATGGGAAGTGCGGAACCTGGAATGCAACCACTTTCGCGGACCGGGCTCCTCGCCGATTCTGTATCGCGACCTGTTGATCCTGAACTTTGACGGCAGCGACAAACAGTATGTGGCGGCGTTTGAAAAGCAGACGGGGAAGATCGCATGGAAAACAGAGCGGAGCATTGATTTTCGGGATCTTGACGGGGCCGGGAATCCCCAGATGGAAGGGGACTACCGCAAGGCTTACGGGACCTGCCTGGGGATCGAGGTTGATGGCGCGCCAGTGCTGCTGAGCCAGGGCTCAAAAGCGCTCTACGGCTATGAGCCCGTGAGCGGTCGCGAGCTGTGGCGGTTGGAGGAGCGCTCCAGCTATTCCGGCAGCACCCGCCCGGTCTTCGGCCACGGCCTGATCTACCTGCCGAGCGGCTTTTCATCGGGCGAAATCCTCGCGATACGACCCGGCAAAAATGGCGAAGTGCTGGACGCACGCGGCGCCAACAGTGCGCCCGGGGTGCAGTTGCGGGTCGAATGGCGGACGAGAAAAAACGCGCCGAAGAAGCCCTCGCTGCTGCTCATCGGGAGGCTGCTGTTTGGCGTGGATGACAACGGCACTGCAACCTGCTGGAACGCCCTGACAGGGGAGGTTTTCTGGTCCGAAAGGCTCGGGGGGCATTTCAGCGCCTCGCCCATCGGTAACGCGCAGCACGTCTATTTCTTCAGCGAGGAGGGTAAAACGACCGTGGTTTTGGCGGCGCCCGAATTCAGGAAGATTGCCGAGAACGATCTTGGGGATGGCTTCATGGCTACCCCCGCCCCATGGGAGGGCGGACTGATACTGCGCAGCCGCTCGCATCTTTATTTAATCACGGAAACCCGATGAATACAGCCTCGCTTCGAACGTCGAATAAGTGTTTCGAAATGAAATGGATGCAAATTACCCGCCCGGTTTCTTTGTTGTTACTCGTTGCCTGCGCGCTTGCGGAGCCATGGCGGGCAGAGGGGCAAAACACTCCCGCGCCGGAGTTGGCGATCAGCCACGGGCCGTTTTTGCAGGCCCCATCCGAGAGCGGGGTCACCATCTCGTGGGTGACCACACGCAAGGCGGTGTCATGGGTGGAATACCGCGAGAAGTCATCCGCGGCATGGCTCACGAATGTGCCAGCGCAGCATGGGCTGCTGAACGCGGATACCACGTACCACAACGTATCCCTGAGCGGGCTCAAGCCCGGCGCCGCCTACCTTTATCGCGCGGTTTCCAAAGAAATTGCCGACTTCAAACCTTATGCGGTGAAGTTCGGTCCCACAGTCTCGAGCGCCGAAAATTCATTCACAACCTTTGACCGGCGGAAGAGCGGGTTTTCGTTCGTGGTCGTGAACGACCGGCACGAGAACGGCAAAGACCTGAGGACTTCATGGTCCGGAGTGGATTGGACAGGAGTGGATGTGGCGTTTCTGAACGGAGACATGGTGAACGCCGTGAGGGATGAGCGGCTGCTGTTCGATGCCGTCATCGCGCCCTGCGCGGAACTCTTCGCGCAAAGGGCCCCGCTGGTTTATGTGAGAGGCAATCACGAGACCAGGGGTAGCCCCGCCCGCGCGTTGTTGAATTATTTTCCGACCGATTCCGGACGTTACTATTACACCCTGCGGCATGGACCGGTATTATTCCTGGTGCTGGACTGTGGGGAGGACAAGGCGGACAGCAGCAACGAATATCACGGGTTGGTCGCGTTCCGGCCATACATGGAGGCGCAGCGGGAGTGGCTGGCCGGGGAAACCCAGTCAAAAGCTTTCCAGGAAGCTCCTTTCCGGGTGTGTCTGCTGCACATCCCGCCCTCCAGCCCGGCGGACAGGAAGTTCGTGCAAACGCGCTGGCTTTGGGAAAACTTTGTCCCGTTGCTGAACAAAGCCGGGGTGGACCTGATCCTCTGCGGTCATACTCATCGGGACGCTTTTCGTCCCGCAGGCGCCGACGGCATTGATTTTCCGATGATGATTGCCGGAAACCAGACGCTCCTGCGATGCGATGTGACCGCAGACGAAATCCGCTTCTCGCGCAGCAACCTGGCGGGGAGCACGTTCGAGGCAATCCCGCCCGTGAAGGCGCGGAAGTCCCGCCGTTAACCCGTTCGTTACATTTTCAATTTTTTGCATTTTTTGCGTTCTTGACGCGCGCCGGGCCTTTCTTTACGGTATCCCGCTCGTTTGGCGCTGGAATTCCGAGACGGACCCGGCCTGGACCCTCTGCAACAAAAGCGAGAATATCGAAAGGTTTGCCAGTGAATATCACAGTGGAGAACCTCGCACCTTGCAAAAAGCTGGTTCGAGTGGAAGTCGAAGCCGAGAAGGTCAATGAGACCTTCGAGACGGTGACGAAAGAGTTTCAAAAGGAAGCGAACATGCCGGGATTTCGCCCGGGCCGCGCGCCGCGCGACATGGTGGTGCGCAAGTTCAGCAAGGAGATCGAGGACGAGACCCGGCAGAAGCTGCTCAGCGAAGGCTACAAGAAGGCCATCGACGAGCACAAACTCGATATCGTGGGCTCGCCCGATGTCGAGGAAATCCAGTTTGGCAAAGGTCAGTCGTTTCTGTTTGCCATCACCGTGGAGACCGCGCCGGAGTTTGAGCTGCCCGATTACAAGAGCATCCCCGTGAAGAAAGAGACGGCGACGGTCACGGATGAAGACGTCGAAAACGCGCTGCAAAAGCTGCGGGAACCCGCCGTGGTCTTCAACAAGGTGGATCGTCCGCTCGCCAATGGCGACATCGCCGTGGTGAACTACAAGGGCACGTCCGACGGCAAACCGCTCACAGACATAGCCCCCACCGCGAAGGGTCTTACCGAGCGGCAGGGCTTTTGGATCGAGGCCGGGTCGGGCTCGTTCATTCCAGGATTTTCAGACCAATTGATCGGCGCCAGGGCCGGCGAGAAACGGACTGTAAACGTGGAGTTCCCGGCGGATTTTGTCTCGAAAGACCTTTCGGGCAGGAAGGCGGTTTACGAGGTCGAAGTCGTGGAGGTGAAAGAACGGGCATTGCCGGCCATTGATGACGAATTCGCGAAGAAATACGGCGCTGAGACCCTTGAGAAGCTCAAGGAAGGAGTCAGGCGCGACCTCGACAACGAGCTTCAGCATAAGCAGCGCCGATCCGTCCAGTCCCAGATTATCCGGTCATTGCTCAATCGCGCCACGTTTGATCTGCCTGAAGTTGCCGTGGCCCGCGAGACCAGGAATGTGGTTTATGACCTGGTGCAGGAGAACACCCGAAGAGGCGTGCCCCGCCAGGCTATCGAGGAGCAGAAGGAGAAGATTTACAGCGCCGCGACGCAAAGCGCCAAGGAGCGGGTGAAAGTGTCCTTCCTGCTCCAGAAGATTGCGGAAAAGGAGAATATCAACGTCTCGAACGAGGAGATTTCGACGCGCGTGCATACGCTGGCAATGATGTACCAGATTCCTCCCGAGAAGTTCGTGAAGGATCTTCAGAAGCGCAACGGGCTGATCGAGATCTACGACCAGATTCAGAGTGAAAAAGTGCTGGATTTTCTCGAGAAAAACGCCGCGATCGAAGAGGTCCCGCCGGGCAGCGCGCCCATGACGGCATAGGCGGGCCCGGTCCGGCGCGGATTCAGGAAGCGCGCACAGACCGTCTTGGGCGGCGGCCCGCCCTTCCGGGTTTGTGCGCCGTGCCGCGGCGCGAGCGAGCATGAAATCATCGCCGCCCGCGCGGGATTGCGCCCCGGGCGGCCAGGTTTTGGTTACATCCGCTTGACTTCTCTGTGCAATTGCAAAAAATGTAATCGTCGTATGCCGGTTAAAGCGAATGCCAGATCCAGGAAACCAACCCGCAAAGAACTCCGGGACCTCGATATAAAGATCAGCTTTTTGGAGGGTTTAGTCCGCAGAGATCCTTCCTACGTTGACGCCTTGCAGTATCTTGGTGATTTGTATGCCAGGCGCGGGCAGTTTGACAAAAGCCTGGTCGTTGACCAGCGCCTTTCGAAGCTCGAGCCTGACAATTCCCTGGTTTTCTACAACCTCGCGTGCAGCTACTCCCTCAACAAGGAATTCAAGCTCGCCGTTGCCGCCCTCGAGCGCGCCATTACCCTCGGTTACAGAGATTTCAAATGGCTCGCCCGCGACCCGGACCTGGTGACTCTTCGCAAACATCCCTGCTACAATCCCATCGCCGAGAAGATCCGGAAAATGGGCGTGAAGATCGCCTGATGCCGGAGTCTCCCGGCTGCATTGAATATGAAAGCAACCGTAAACGGCCAAAGCCGGGACTTTCGCACCGTCACCTTCGATGCGCGCTCGAACAGCGTGGTTCTCATTGATCAACGGCTCTTGCCGCACGAGTTCAAGCTGCATCGCTGCAAAACCTTTGAGGACACCGCGCGGGCGATCGCGGACATGATTGTTCGCGGCGCCGGCGCGATCGGCGCAACGGCGGCCTACGGTTTGGCGCAGGGCGCGCGGGCTTTTTGCGGGAGCGGCGCGGGCGCTTTTGCCAGGCACGTGCGCTCGGTGCATCGTGTGATTCGCTCAGCCCGGCCCACGGCGGTGGATCCTGTGAATGCCATGAACCAAGTGCTCGAGGCCATGAAACCCGGAGCGAACGTTCCCGAGCGTCAAGCCCTGGCGCTGGCTGCGGCCGAGGATTTTGCCAACGAAGATGTCCGGCATTGCCGGCAGATCGGGCTGCATGGCAGAAAGTTGATTCGCAGCGGCATGACCATCCTCACGCATTGCAACGCGGGCTGGCTCGCCTTTGTGGATTACGGCAGCGCAACCGCTCCTCTATACGCCGCACAGCAGCAGGGAAAGAAGTTCCAGGTGCTGTGCGACGAGACGCGGCCGCGGTGCCAGGGCGCGACCCTGACCGCATGGGAACTGGCCCAGCAGGGCATTTCCCACCGGGTGATCGCCGACAACGCCGCCGGCCACCTGATGCAGCGCGGCAACATTGACCTGGTGATCGTCGGAAGCGACCGGATCCTCGGGCGCACCGGGGAAATTGCCAACAAGATCGGCACCTACACAAAAGCGGTGCTGGCCAGGCGCCACAAAATCCCGTTTTACGTCGCGGCTCCCCTGTCCACAATTGACTGGGTGACCCGGCGCGGGGCCGATATTCCAATCGAGGAGCGCAACGGAGAGGAGGTCCTGGGCGCCTGGGGAGTGGATGTGCGGGGCCGAAGGAGGTGGATTCGTGTCGCAAACCCTTCCAGCTTAGCTCTAAACCCCGGCTTCGACATCACACCCCCGGACCTGATCACGGGAATCATCACACCGGTGGGAATTGTGCCGCCGGGCAAGCTGGCGCAGCGGTTGGGAGCCGGTTTTGAGAGACTTCGCCGCTGACGGTTCGACACCGCCGGTCCGAGGCGCTTTGGCCGTGGCGGGTTTGGATGCCGGCGGGCGCGTATTTTTTCTGAATGAGCGTTGACATCTTTGTCCCCGAGGCATTAACCTTGCCCGACTGTTCAATTGAACGAGACGATTTATGTTACTTCGCATCAGTTTAATCGTAGCGATTATTGCGGGACTGGCGGTAGCTGTCCTCAATATGGTTACTGTCAAAGAGAAAGTGGTGACCACCCAGAAGAACCTCAAGGAGCAGACCCTGGGGCGCCAGAAAGCTGAGAGTGAGCTCGCGGACACGCGGCAGAAGCTGGACAAGACCGAGAAGGATTTGGTGTTGACGAAGCAGACCCTCGAGACAACGACGGCTGAACGCGACCAGGCCCTCAGCGAAGTGGCCGCCCAGACCCGGCGGGCGGACAAACTCACGGACGATCTGAACAAGACCCGCCGCGAGCGCGACGACGCCCAGGCGGAACTGGCTGCCTACACCGGAACGGGCTACACCCCTCCGCAGATTGTTGCTTTTGGAAAGGACATCAAAGCGCTTCAGGATACCCTCGCCGGAGCAAGGGCTGAAAATGAGCTGCTCGGCAAAGAGCTCAAAAAGACCAAGACCGAATTGGCCATCTACAAGACGCCGGATTTCCAGGTGCCGCTGCCTCCGGGTCTGCGCGGCAAGGTGCTCGTGAGCGATCCAAAATGGAATTTTGTGGTCATCAATGTCGGCGAGGATCAGGGCGTGCTTGAACAAGGCGAACTGCTCGTGAACCGCGATGGCAAGCTGGTGGCCAAGGTGAAGGTGCGCACGGTCCAGAAAGACCGCAGTATTGCGAACATCATTCCCGGGTGGCAGTTGGGCGAAGTGGTCGAGGGCGACCAGGTGATCCCGGCTCATCCCGCATCCTCATGAGGGATTTCGGCAAGTCAGTCTCATTGCTGCTCCTGACGGTTGCCCTGCTCGCGCTTTGTGGTTGCGCAACCACCGAATCCGAAAACGACTCGGTTCGTCCCTGGAATGCCCCCAAGGGGTGGGAACACGGGCTGCCCAGCGGGATGACAGAGGGGCGCTAGCCCTTCGGGCCCTCCGATTTCTTTTCCCGCTTGTTTTGCTCCCGGCTTTCGGCGACGGGAGGATTCAACCGCCTTGTTCGAATCGAGGTCTCAACGCTGCGGCCGCGGCGCCTCGTCAGATCTTTCTCCCGCAAACGCGTGACTTATTCATCGCTTCTTCATAATTAGAATTGTCTTTTGCCGGATGAACCGGCATGAATACAATCGGTTGGCTGATGAACCTTGTCGAAACCATACCAACGGCCCACGCCGGCTTTTGCGCCGGCAACCTTCCGGCGTTCAGCGGCGCGACATAATCAGCCACACCATTCCCTCATCATGAGCAAAAAAATTGATCAAGCATACAAACTGGCCAAAGAACGTTTTGCGCAGGCGGGTGTCGATACAGACAAAGCCCTCGCAAGACTCTCCCGGATTCCCATCTCGATCCATTGCTGGCAGGGCGATGATGTCGGCGGCTTTGAGAACGCGGGCGGCGTGCTGGGGGATGGACTGGCGGTGACGGGCAACTACCCGGGCAAAGCCCGGACGGCCAACGAGTTGAGGGCGGATTTCGAGTGCGCCGCCGGGCTGATCCCGGGCGCCCTGCGCTTCAATCTGCATGCCTGCTACGCGGAGATGAGCGGGAAAAAAGTGGATCGCGACGAACTGAGCGCGGCCCAGTTCAGGAATTGGATTGATTGGGCCCGGCGCCTGAAGATCGGCCTGGACTTCAACCAAACCTATTTCTCCCATCCCCTGGTCAAGGGCGGCATGACGCTCACCCACCCGGATGCCTCGATACGCAAGTTCTGGATCGAGCACGGCATTCGCTGCCGGGAAATCGGCGCGGAGTTTGGCCGGGCGCTCAAAAACACCTGCGTGACAAACCTCTGGATTCCGGATGGGATGAAAGACACACCGGCGGACCGGCGCGCGCCCAGAGAGCGGTTGGTGGAATCGCTCGACGCGGTGTTCAAGAAGAAGATCGACCGGAAGCTGAACCTGGACTCTGTCGAGTCAAAGCTGTTTGGCATCGGCGCCGAGAGCTACACGCCGGGCTCGCACGAGTTTTACATGGGCTACGCCGTGAGCCGCGGCATCCTGCTCACTTTGGACGCCGGGCATTTTCATCCCACGGAGGGAATTGCGGACAAGATCTCCTCGGTGCTGTGCTTTGTGCCGGAGATTGCGCTCCACGTCAGCCGCGGCGTGCGGTGGGACAGCGACCACGTGGTCACGCTCACCGACGAGCTGCATGCCATTGCGCAGGAAATCGTCTGGGGCGGTTTTACGGATCGGGTTCACGTCGGGCTGGACTACTTCGATGCGAGCATCAACCGCATCGCGGCATGGGTCATTGGCACACGGAACATGAGAAAGGCCTTGCTCATGGCGCTGGTCACCCCGATCGAGAGGATCCGGAAGCTCGAGCTTGAGGGCGACTACACGTCGCGGCTTGCGCTGATGGAGGACGCGAAGATGCTGCCGATGGGCGCGGTGTGGGATTACTACTGCCAAACCAGGGGCGTGCCCCCGGGCGACGCGTGGCTGAGCGAAGTGAAGAATTACGAACGGACCGTTTTGGCGAAGCGATAATAACTCATATTTATGAACCCACTGTTAGGCGTATTGTTTCACTGGCTCGGGGGACTGGCATCCGGCAGTTTCTATGTTCCATACAAGGGCGTTCGGAAGTGGTCCTGGGAAGTGTACTGGCTCGTGGGAGGTTTCTTCTCATGGATTATTGTTCCATGGATCCTTTCACTGCTGCTGTCGAATGACACCGTGGGCGTGATTCAGCAGCAGAAGTTCAGCACGCTGGCATGGGCGTATCTGTTTGGGATGTTATGGGGTTTCGGGGGGCTCACGTTCGGCCTGACCATGCGTTACCTCGGCATGTCTCTGGGCATGGGGGTCGCGCTGGGCTATTGCGCCGCGTTCGGCACCCTCATCCCGCCGATCTTCAAGACCTTTATCCCGAGTATCCCCGTGGATGAGACAATCGTGCAGATCGCCTCCACCACGCCGGGCAAGGTCACCCTGTTCGGTGTCTTTATTTGCCTGGTCGGCATTGCCATCGCCGCGCTGGCGGGGTTCACCAAGGAAAAGGAAATGCCCGATGCCGAAAAGAAAAAGGCCATCGCGGAATTTAACTTCACCAAGGGAATCCTGGTGGCGACGTTTTCCGGAATCATGAGCGCGTGTTTTGCCTTTGCGCTCACGGCGGGCAAACCGATCAATGATGCCTCCCTCGCCGCCGGCACAAACCCGGTGCTGGCCGGCCTGCCGCGGCTTATCGTCGTTCTCCTGGGCGGGTTCACCACGAATTTCATCTGGTGCGTCATGCTCAACATCAGGAACCGCACCGGCTACCAGTATTTCAACTCGGAGATCCGGCCCGAGCACTTGCCCGCCACGCAATCCGCCGTCAGGCCGGCTCCGGAGCGCGCGCCCATGCTCCGCAATTACTTCTTCTCCGCCCTGGCGGGAACGACGTGGTATTTCCAGTTCTTCTTCTATAGCATGGGCGAGAGCAAGATGGGCAAGTTCGGATTCGCGAGCTGGACCCTGCACATGGCCAGCATCATTATTTTCAGCACCATGTGGGGCTGGATCTTCAAGGAATGGAAGGGGAGCAGCGGCAAGGCCCATCTCATGATCGCGGCGGGTATCAGCACCCTGATCCTCTCCACGCTGATCATCGGTTATGGCACATGGCTGAGCAGCGGTTTGACGCTGGGCGAGTTGTTCAAGTAATCCGGGGCAGGCTATGGCATCGCGTGTTTACCTTGCGGCGGACCTCGGAGCTGAGAGCGGACGGGTCATTGCCGGCTCGTGGTCGGGCAAAAAGCTCGTCCTGGAGGAACTGCACCGCTTCCCCAACAGCCCGGTCTCGCTGGCGGGGTCTCTGCGGTGGGATGTCCTGCGCCTCTGGGGCGAGATCCAGGCCGGCCTGTCCATGGCCGCATCGCGGTTCGGCAGCAACATCGTCTCCGTCGGCGCGGATACTTGGGGTGTGGATTATGTGCTGCTCACGCGCCAGGGCGAGATGCTCGGGCTCCCCTACGCCTATCGTGACAGCCGCACCAACGGCATCATGGAAAGAGCGTTCCGGAGGATGTCCCGCGCGGAAATCTTCGCGGAGTCCGGCCTGCAGTTCATGCAGTTCAATACCCTGTTCCAGTTGATCGCCACGCGAATGCATTCGCCCGGACTGCTCGACCAGGCCGACTGCATCCTCATGATGCCGGACTTCATTCATTGGGCGCTGTGCGACGTGCGGTGCGTGGAATTTACCAACGGCAGCACCACCCAGTGCATGCACCCGCTCAAGCGAAACTGGTCGCTGCCGCTTCTCAAAAAGTTTGATCTGCCGCACAGGGTGTTTCCAAAAATTGTCCCGCCAGGAACGACTCTCGGGAAACTGCGCGGGGACCTTGCCGCCCGGCTCGGGATGCCGCCCATCAATGTGGTCGCCCCGCCCACACATGACACAGCGTCGGCGGTTGCCGGCGTGCCCACGGCGAACACCGGCAAGGCCAATTGGGCCTACCTGAGCTCGGGAACATGGTCTCTCATGGGGCTCGAGGTTCAGAAAGCCTCCCTCACCCCGCGAACCATCGAGCTGAACATGACCAACGAGGGCGGGATCGATGGCACCTACCGCTTGCTCAAGAATATCATGGGGCTTTGGCTGGTCCAGGGGTGCAAGAGGTCGTTCGATGCGCGGGGCTTGAAGCATGATTATGCCGAGCTGGCCAGGCTGGCCCTCAAGGCGCCCGCGCTGCGTTCGCTGGTGAACCCGGACGACCCGCGTTTTTTGAATCCGCCGGACATGCCAAAGGCGATCCAATCCTTCTGCAAGGAAACCGGCCAGCCGGCGCCCCAAAGCGTCGGCGAGCTGGTGCGCTGCGCTTACGAAAGCCTGGCGCTGAAGTACCGGCAGACCCTGGGCGCTCTCGAAGAGCTTGGCGGCACGCCTGTGCAGGTCATTCATATTGTGGGAGGCGGCAGCAAAAACAGCACGCTGAACCAGTTCACGGCCGACGCCTGCCAGAGACCAGTGCTGGCCGGACCGGTGGAAGCCACCGCCATGGGCAACCTGCTGGTGCAGGTCCGCGCGAGCGGCGAGCTCAGCTCCCTTTCCGAAATGCGCGCTGTCGTCCGCAACTCCACCCAGGTGGTCGCCTACGAACCGGTGAACCCCGGGATGTGGGAGGCGGCCGCCCAGCGATTCGAAGCCCTATCCACCTAAACCTCCATAGCCTATGACCGACCAAACGTCCAAGACGCCTGTTCAGGAAAAGACGGCAAACGCGGGAAAAATCGGCAATTTTCGTTGGACCATCTGCGCGCTGGTGTTTTTCGCAACGACGATCAACTACCTTGATCGCAACGTGCTTGGGTTGTTGAAAGACACGCTGCTGCCGCTGTTGAAAATGAACCCGGACAGCACGGGCGAAAAGGAGTATGCCGGCGTGGTCATGGCTTTCCAAATTGCCTATGCGCTCGGCCTGCTCGGCATCGGGCGGGTGATTGACAAGATTGGCAGTCGACATGGCTACGGGTTGTCTCTGGTTGGATGGAGCTTTGCTGCAATCGGTCACGGGTTTGCCACCGGGCCCTTCAGCTTCGGGTTCTGGCGGGCCGCTTTGGGCGTGACCGAGGCCGGCAATTTCCCCGCCGCCAACAAAACCATCGCGGAATGGTTCCCGAAGAAGGAGCGCGCGCTTGCCACCGGCATCTATAACTCCGGGGCAAATATCGGCTCCATTGTCGCTCCGTTGTGCGTGCCGTGGCTGGCCACGCACTACTTCCTGGGATGGAGCTGGCAGTGGGCGTTTGTGCTGACGGGGTTCGTGGGTCTTTTTTGGCTGGCGTTCTGGTATCCGGTGTATGCCTCGCCCGCGGCAAAACTCAAGCGCGGCAAACTTTCTCAGGCGGAATTCGACCACATCCACAGCGATGTGGACGAGCAGGTGGAAAACCGGGAGGAAAATGTCCGGGAGAAAGTCTCCTGGGGCCGACTTTTGAAGTTTCGCCAGACCTGGGCGTTTTTCTTCGGCAAGTTTTTCACCGATCCGATTTGGTGGTTTTATCTGTTCTGGCTGCCAGCGTTCCTTTCCGATGAAAACAAACGCAAAGTCCAGGCTGCCTTTCCGAACGGCCTGCCCGACGGTATTACCGTGGATGCCGTCCTCCGGGAGGCCAAGCAGTTTTCCAATCTTTTCAGTCAATCAGAACTGCTCCAGACGGTGAACGTTCCGGGGTTGATCATCTGGCCATTAGCGGTGGCCGTGGTTTATACGATCTCGACCTTTGGCAGCGTGTTCGGGGGCTACCTGCCCAAGCTGCTGATTGACCGCGGCATGGATGTCAGCAAGGCGCGCAAAACCTCCATGTTGATCTACGCCCTCGTTCCCCTAACCGTGCTCGGGGCGATGAAGGTCGGCCAGATCAACACATGGTATGCTGTGCTGGTCATCGGGTTGGCCTGCGCCGCCCACCAGGCATGGTCCGCCAACATCTTCACCACGGTCTCGGACATGTTTCCGAAAAAGGCCGTGGCGTCCGTGACGGGCATTGGCGGCCTCGCGGGAGCGACCGGCGGTCTGCTTATTGCCGCCGCCGCTGGTTGGTTGCTTGACCATTTCAAAAAGACCGGACACATCGAGGTTGGCTACGGCATTCTCTTCGTGGTCTGCGCGACGGCCTACATCACCGCGTGGGTGCTGATGCATCTCCTCGTGCCCAAGTTTAAGAAAATTGTCCTTTAACAACAACTATTGGACCGATTGCGTGAGTGAGCAGCAAAGCTGCTTCGATTTCGAGGGAGGCTCCGCCAGCCAGGAGGAATACAACAAATGGCTTGCAGGACGGCAACTTGCTGTTCGCGAACTGGCGATGCGGTTAGGGCTTCCGCTGGGGCACGAGGTGGAAGTGTGGCTGATCGGCGGCATGGCCGGAGCCGTGGGCGGCATGTTCGTGGCGAAAGTCGTCGGCTGGGTGCTCGATGCGACCGGGAAGAACTACCTCGTTCCTTTCCTGATGGCCGGATTTGCTTATCTAATCGCGTTGGGCGTCATCCACATGCTCCTGCCGAAGCTCGAAAGCATGCGCATTCAGGAGGATAAAATCTGAAACTCGGACTGGGACTTTACCGCCACATGCTCACACCGGAAAACTTCCGGTTTGCGCGGCAGGCGGGAGCCACGCACATCGTGGCTCACCTGGTGGATTACTTCCGGGGCGGCGCCCATAACCCGCGCGACAATCAGCCCACCGGAGCCGAGCAGGGGTGGGGGCTCGCCGGCGATCCTTCGGCAATCTGGACGGCCGAAGACCTCAAGAGCCTCGTGGCCGGGGCCGCAGCCGAGGGCCTGAAGATCGAAGCCATTGAGAACTTCGACCCCGCGCACTGGCACGATGTCCTCCTGGACGGACCGCGCAGGGATGCGCAAATCCAGAACCTCAAACAGATCATCCAGCGCATGGGCCAGGCGGGCATCCCCATCATGGGCTACAACTTCAGCATCGCCGGCGTTTGCGGCCGCGTAACGGGTCCGTTCGCTCGCGGCGGCGCAGTTTCCGTGGGCATGGATGGTCCGTGCGACGTCCCGATCCCCAACGGCATGGTCTGGAACATGGTCTATGACCCGAACGCGCCCTCCGGCACAGTGCCATCCATCTCCCACGACGAGCTGTGGCGGCGCCTCGCCGCATTTCTCGAGGAGATGCTGCCCGTGGCGGAAAAGGCGGGCGTGAAGCTCGCCCTGCATCCGGATGACCCGCCGCTGCCGGTCGTTCGTGGCCAGCCGCGCCTGGTGTACAAACCAGAGCTTTATCAAAGACTGGTGAACCTCAACCCCAGCCCGGCAAACATGTTCGAGTTTTGCCTCGGCACCCTTGCCGAAATGCAGGATGCGGACCTCTACGAGGCCACGGACCATTACAGCCGCCAGGGCAGGCTCGCATACGTCCATTTCCGCAATGTCCGCGGCAAGGTTCCCTTCTACAAAGAGACGTTCGTGGATGACGGCGAAGTGGACATGATCCGCATCCTGCGCATTCTCAAGAAGAACAATTACCAGGGAGTCATTATCCCGGATCACACGCCGCAGATGTCCTGCGCGGCCCCGTGGCACGCCGGGATGGCCTACGCCATGGGCTACATGCGCGCGGCGTTGCAGGTCGTCGAGGACGGACGCTAGCCGCGGGCGGCGGCAAAAATCAACTGTGCGCGCGTGATCGCATGATTGACGATTTTTTTGGCCTGAGTTTTTGATTGCGCGAACGTCGTCTTAATCGTAGCTTTTATCCCTCTCTGGAGCACCCATAGCTCAATTGGATAGAGCATCTGACTACGGATCAGAAGGTTTCAGGTTCAACTCCTGATGGGTGCGCCAATTCCCTCCGAACAACACACTTAAATATACCAATAAAATCAAGGGTTTTGAGCATATTTAAGGACCCGCGATCTGTCGGCAAACCTCCTCGAAAACGGCGTTGACGCCCAAGGTGGGACAGATTATACACACGGGGTCATGAAGAACATATCGAAGGTCAAGGGGAAGCCAAACCTCTACCTCCACGTCAACGGGACCTATTACCACCGCACAACGGCAGGGGGTAAGAACACTTACACGTCCCTGGCGACGCAGCGGCAGGACCAGGCCCTTAAGAATCAAAAAGCCTTGGAGCTCCGAGGTTTTGCTGCAGAACAGGGGCTGGAGGTTGATGAGCCGTCGGAGCCCGTGACGGTGGTAGACGTCATCAAACGATACGAGCAGGATGGATATCCGGACAGACGCGGTCGGCGCCGGGCAGACAAACTCAAGGACCATGATTATCGGGAACTGCCGTATTGCGAGACATTGAAGGATGGGTTCAAGGGGAAACTTGTCAATGATCTCTCCCCCAAAGTACTGGATGCGTATCACGAGTGGAGGGTTGCCACGGTGTCGGCTGGGGCGCAAAGCTCGCTTCCCAGACAAGGCCATCGCGTCACCGATTTGGAGCTTAACACCCTGAACAGCGCGTTGAAGTGGGCGATGCGGAAGGAGCTGATCAAATCAAACCCCATCGCCAGCCGCACCCGGTATCACTCCAGCAAGGACGCGCGGCATGCGCGCGAGGTAGCACCAGCCTCGATCGACGAGGTCCACCAT
>CAYNZC010000078.1:18670-21318 GCA_964401575.1 uncultured Verrucomicrobiota bacterium | reverse complement strand
TGCGTTGTGATGCGCAGAACGTGGACCTGGCCACCGCACAAGCTGCGACGCGCTCGGCGCTCGCCGAAGTGTCGTGGCCGTTGGGCTACAATTACACCATCGGCGGCAAGGCCCGGCAGATGGCCGAGATGCAAGGCGTGGTGAAAAGCATTCTCGGCCTGGCCGTGTTTTTTTCGTTCATCGTGCTGGCGGCGCAGTTCAACAGTCTGCGCCTGCCGTTGGTGATTCTGATTGCCGCGCCGTTCTGCCTGACAGGCATGGGATACGGTCTGTGGATATCCGGCCAGCCGTTCGGCGCAACGGTCATCATTGCCGCAATGATCGTGCTGGCAGCCAATGTGATTGACGGCGTGTTGCTCATTGAAACCGCCGAGCACCAGCGCGCCGCCGGTAAACCACTTCTCGAAGCCACGCTCGGCGCCGGCCTGAGCCGCCTGCGGCCGCGTCTGATGACGGTGCTGCCTGCCGTGCTGGGTTTCGCGCCGCTGGCGTTTGCGCTGGAGGAAGGCGGCGAACTGCTTCGCCCGATGGCGGCAGCCGCGATTGGCGGACTGCTCTTGAACGTCTTCGTCGCTCTGTTCCTCGTGCCGGTGCTTTATACCTGGATGGCGGGGCGCAGGTCGGCGCCAACCGCAACAGTGCCAGGACCAAACTGATGAAACACCCTGTCTAACAATCGAATTGAAAAGAGGCGCACGCCGCATTACCGGTGCGAGCGTTCGTCAGGTAGCGAATCGGAGAGCCGATCTGCTTGGCGGCTGAGCTTGCGGTGCTCGCGAAACGCGCGAGTGCCGTGAACCGTGAACCAATAACCAACAAACCCAAAAGACATTCAATGAAAGAAAATGTGACTCGCCGCAACTTCCTCGCCACTGCGGGCATTGCCGCCGCAGCAGCAACCAGCGTCTCCACTTTCGGCGCGGAATCGGTTGGCGGCAAGACGCTGAAACTCCTTGGCATCTCGTGCAGCCCGCGCAAGGGAATGACCACGGCGAAAGCCGTGCAAGCCGCGCTCGATGCGGCCAAAGGGCTCGACGCGCGAATTCAGGTCGAGCTGATTGACCTCGGCGGACTGAACATCGCCGGCTGGTCGCCCACCCCGCCACAGGACGACTTCATTGCCATCCTGCCCAAGCTCCAGGACCCTTCAGTGGGTGGCCTGATTATCGGCTCACCGTCTTACTTTCGCAGCCTGAGCGCGCTGACGAAAGCGTTCATCGAACGCTGCGCGCCCTTGCGCGAGCCGAAGATGGTGTTGGACGGCAAACCGGTGGGTGTTATTGCCACGGGCACGTTCCGCAATGGCGGTCAGGAACTTGTGATCGAACAGATCCAAACCGCCATGCTCTGTTTTGGAATGATCCCCGTGGGCGGCCGCCCGCCTGCCTTCCAGGGCGGCACGGTGCTCTCGACAAAGGACGATATCGGCGGCGACGAACTCGGCCTCGCCACGGCCCGCAACACCGGCCTGCGCGTGGCCGATTTTGCGCTTCGATTAACACGGTGATCGTTTTCCGGGCGGATACAAACGACTGAAGGTCCATTTGCTGTGGCGAGCAATTGATTCTCGCACCCGAGCCATCCCGCGCGCAGGCAACGGTAAGAAAGACTGGTTGCAACAACTGTATCCCGAGGCAAGATTCGTCAAAAACCGCCTCAACGTCGTATCCCCAGCCGAACCAACATACCGCCTGGGATCACAAAGAATGCAATCCGGACTCCGGTCAAGACCGCGCGGGCCTGCGAACCAGCGCAACCCTCAAAACCTCACTTGCCCGGCAGCGAGACTTCCATGCCCACCAGGCACACGTCGTCCTCAAAGTCTTTGGCGCCGGTGAACAACCGGACCCCGTCGAGCACCTGGTCGAACATGTCCTGGACCGGGGCTCCCGCGCGAGTTTTCACCGCTTCGACGAGCCTTTGCATCCCGAACTCCTCCTCTCCGGAATTGTTCGCCTCGTAAAGGCCATCCGTAAAGAGCAGGAAAAGGTCCTTGTCCTCCATCGGGCAGCGGCAGGTTGGATAAGCGGACTTGCCGAACAGGCCCAGGGCCGGCCCGTGCCGGGCATCGTGTTCCTTCAACAACTCCACCGGGCCGCGATTGCGCCGCACCCGAAACGGGCTCGGATGTCCCGCGCTCGCAAATCGCACCTCCTCGCCCTCGCAGTCCGCCACAAGGTAAAAAGCGGTGGCAAGGAATGTCTCGTCCGTCCGCCGCAGAATCGCATGCAGGCTGCGGTTGATCTCCCCCAGGAACTTGCCGGGATCAGCAGCAACAGGCATTAACTCCTCAAGCAATCCACGCATGATCGCCGCAATCAGCGCCGCCCTCATGCCGTGGCCCATCACATCACAAATAAACACCCCGGCGGTGGTGTCGGTAATGGGAAACACATCAAAAAAATCCCCGCCCACCGCTGCCGCCGGAAGGTACCGATGATGAAACTTCAGCAGGCTTTGCTCGGGCAAAACGCCTTTCGGAAAGACCGGGTAGCGGCTCGGAAGAAACACCTGCTGAATGTGCCGCGCCATTGCAAAATCGGCTTCCAGTTGCGCGTTTTTCAATCGCAACTCCTCGGCGTAGCGCGCAAGCTGCTCCATCATGCGCTTGCGCTCGATCGCGTAACGCATCGCGCGGACCAGCAACT
>CAYNZC010000078.1:0-18570 GCA_964401575.1 uncultured Verrucomicrobiota bacterium | reverse complement strand
TGCTCCATCATGCGCTTGCGCTCGATCGCGTAACGCATCGCGCGGACCAGCAACTGGCTCTCCACCTCCCCCTTGATCAGGTAATCCTGCGCGCCATCATGCACCGCCTGCACCGCGATGCGCGTGTCGTTCAACCCGCTCAATACGATGATTGGCGTCCGGGGCGAGCTCGCATGCAGTTTCTGAAACGTTTCGATCCCCTGGCTGTCCGGCAGGGAAAGGTCCAGCAGAATGACTCCCAGATCGTCCCTGCCAGCGCGCTCCATCGCCTGCGAAAGCCGCTCCACCTGCTCCACATCAAACACATCCCCCCCCGCGGTGGTGACCATGACTTCAATCAGCCGGGCGTCGCTGGGATTATCCTCCACCAGCAGGGCTCTTGTGCGTTGCGTTTTGGCCTGAGTTTTCACGGCACATTGGATTGACCAATCTTCTTCTTAAACGGGCACTTGCCGAAATGTAAGCCTTCGACAGCCGGACGCAAGAGTTAGCTTCTCATTTGACCGCGGGTGACCCCGAGCTGGTTGATCAGCTTCAATTCGCGCCAGAGATCGCGGCCTGTGATTTCCCCTCGCAGAAGCCGGGTGTATTTCTCAAGCGTTGCCGACACCACCTCGGGCGATTCATCCAGAAACTCCACTCGAAAGTGGCGCACACCCAACTCGAGCAGGGCCGGCACGTGCTCCGCCCCGGTCTGCGCCAGCCCATTGTAAACCGTGTTTCGACATCCCGCATCCGCCTTCACCGCATGCAGCACCCCAACCCGGTCCCGAAGCTCCACCCGGCGCCGGTCGCATGGACGCCCGCAATCCCGGTAATCCTTGCCCTCTGACAGAAACGCGCAAAACACACAATGCTCCATGTGAAACATCGGCATGTGCTGATGGATGGTCACATCAAACCATTCGGGCGGCGCCCCGCGCAACAGCGCCTCCAGTTGCGTGAAGTTTAAATCGTACGAGGCCGTCAGCCGCTCCAGACCGTAACGCTCCCGGAAATACGCGGCCGAAAGCCGGTTCGCCACGTTCAGCGAGTAATCCCCGATCCGCAAATCGTCACGGAAGAACTCGATGTGATCGTAGTTCCGAACCAGGAAGCCATCCGCGCCCGACGAACGCACCTGCTTCAGCGTCCACTCCTCCCCTTCCTTGAAAATCCGGGGCGGAGCGACAAGAATTCGTCCATCCACCGCCACTTTTCTGAAAAGATCCACAGCCGCCCGGTATTGTTTCAAATCCTCGAACTCGCAGTAAATGGCGCGAACCCCGAGCTTCACTGCGGGCTCGATCTGATCCAGCCGGCGCACTGCGACAATCATCTCCGCCCGTGTGTCGCGCCCGCCCCGGGATGTTGTCGGACGAGTTTCCGGCGCCGGCTCGTTGAGCGTCCATCGCAGCGGACGCGCGCACAGCCGATCCAACGCGGCCACAACATCGCGTCGCAGCTTGTTCAACTCGCTCACGGGCAGGATGACATCGCCCCGAATCATGTTCCGCAACGCGCCCAGCTTGAATGGAGTGCCGCCCAGCCGCCCGAATTGCTCGCGCAACCGCTCGGTCGTCAACGGGCGCCGCTCGGCGCGGGCCAGTGGAACGCTCGACTCTCCTTTCGCCACCCGCCCCTGTTCATCCCGCAACATCAGCGTCAGCGGCAATCCCGCCGCACCGTGGACTTCCGCTTCGACTTCCCGCTGATACCTTGGCTGATCGCCCTCGAAGGTCTGGCGCAACTGCCGCTCGAGCGCCGGATCACTTGTCTTCCAAAGCTTGTTCCCGGCGTGGATGCGGCCGAACTGAATGTCTCCCGAACCGAACTTCAATTCGCAAAGTTGCTCGGCCGTCCGGCCCTTCACCGGGGCGACCTGATAAACCCTCCCGCCCTCCTCTTTCGCTTCGGGATGGCCCGCATCGAAGACCACTCCGTCTCCCGGCTTCAGCGCGCCCTCGATCCGCACGAGCACGGATTCGCGTCGCACCTCAACGACCTCCCCCAAAAACATGCCCCGCTTGGTCCCGAATCTTGCATGAACCAGTTCCCGGTTGTTCACCCCGCCAAACCATCCCGTGTGCAGCCCGCGCGAAAAAGCCATCTCCATACGGTAGTTCGCCTGGTCCGGCGTGATCTCCTCCCCACCGAGCGTCTCCCGGCCCGCAATCCGATCCAGCGCCTGGCGATACACTCGCGTGATGTTGGCCACATACTCGGCCGACTTCAGCCGGCCCTCGATCTTGAGCGATGCCACGCGCAATCGAACCAACTCCGGCAGCACGCTCAGCCCCGCAAGGTCTCGCGGACTGAGCAAATACTTCCGGTCGCCCAGCGGAACGTCCCTGCCGTCCGACACCAGCTCATAGGGCATCCGGCACGCCTGGGCGCATTCGCCGCGATTGGCGGACCGCCCGCCCAGGGCTTCGCTGGTCAGGCATTGCCCCGAGTAGGCCACGCACAACGCCCCATGCACAAACACCTCGAGCGGCAACGGCGTCCCGCTTTGCGCCGCCTGGATCTGCTCGATCTCCTTGAGCGAGCATTCACGCGCCAGCACTACAAGGTTGCAGCCCAGCTCCCGCGCAAATCGCGTTCCTCCGGCGCTGCTCACCGTCATCTGCGTCGAAACGTGTATCGGAAAATCCGCGGACATCGCCCGGATCATTCGGCAAATGCCCACGTCCTGCACAATCGCCGCATCCACCCCGCACCCGATGATGCTTCGGGCATATGCCTCCGCCTCGGCCAGCTCATTCTCAAACACAAGGGTGTTGAAGGTCACGTAGCCCTTCACTCCGCGCCGGTGCAGAAACTCCATCAGCGCCGGCAGGTCCGACCCAGTGAAATTCTGCGCCCGCATCCGCGCATTGAAACGCTCAAGCCCGAAGTAAATCGCGTCCGCCCCGTTTTCAACAGCGGCCCGGGCGCACTCCCAATCGCCGGCAGGGGCCAGGAGCTCCGGCAGCGCGGCAGCGGCGCGATCAACGCGCTCCGTCTCTGTGCCCTGCATGGGGACGCCGCCTGCCATTCCGGAACCAACTTAGCGATTGTCCGGACCGCTTACAACATCAGCGCCAAGCCTCGCAGTGCATGAGAAGAGTTACAGTGTCCTCTATCGAACAGCAGGACTCGTGCTAAAGAAGAAAGAACCCAGTCTATTTGTCGGCCAGGGCCGCCAACTTCTCGACGGTCAAACCGCTGGAACGGATCAGGCTGCGCAACGTTCCCCTGGCGACTTCCCGATGGTCGGGCACGGAAAGCATTGCCATGTGGCCAGGTTTAACCAGGATCATGTGGCTGCCACGCTGGCGGACCATCTGTCACCCATCCTTGGCAAAGACTTTGACGACATCACGTCCGCTGAGGATCGGGAGCGAGGCCATCAGAGGGCCACCTCGACCCGCTGAATTTCGACGGTCAGAGGCAGACCGCGCTCGGCACGAACCTTCAGGCAGGCGGTGATGGCTTCACGAATGTTGGCGAGAGCTTCATCACGAGTTCGCCCCTGGCTGACGCAGCCGGGAATCAAAGGGCACTCGGCCACCCAAACGCCGTTTTCATCCCGCTCCAATGTGGTCACGAACTTCATCGCCATACTCTGCTCTTCTTCTCCCCCTTGAAAAGCCTGTCCAACCTGGCGGGATAGCCGGCTCAGCCGCTCACTGCTCCTCGTCCTGGGTCGTGGAGGCGGTGGCGTTTGTTCGGGATGTAATGGTCAGCGGCACGATCAACTCGATGGGACTGCCCGCAATGCTCGTTGCAAGCCGGTCGCTCGTATCACTCTGCGGCGCCCTGGACGTTTGAGGAGATTCTCGAAGACTATCCTTCGCTCGAACGTGAAGACCTTGACGCGGCCCTCGTCTCCTGATCCGCGCTATGATTGAGGGGTTGTAATGATCGCCCAACCGTCCAATCTAAAAGTGCACCTGCCGCTGCCGCAGATCGCGAACTTCTGTCGGCGATGGCGCATCGCCAAGGACAGAAAACTGCTATGTGAACTCGATGAAACGGAAAGAACAATGTGGAATGTTCAGATCTTGCCGTTTAACTTTGATCTGGTGTTTATGGAGTCATCAAACCTTACTGCGTGTTTGACAAGAAAGTACCCGGCCAATCTACCCTCGCTTGTTTCATCTGTTATAAGTGGCTTGCAGTCTGCCTAGTACTGAGTGCACCGAGAACATGTGCGTGCTTGGCCCCACACTCCAAGATCTCGCCACGGTCCGGAACACCACCTTTCAGCCGTAACGATGCCCTGGTACTTATGACAGGTCGCGACGTAAAGATTTGGGAGGCATGTGCCGTACCCCTTTTGGTCCTCGTCCAAGGTCTGACAATAAAAGTTATGATGGCATGTTATCTTAACACAGAGATTCTCATAAGTCGGAGATTGTTCCTGGCCGCAAGATCCCATATCTGTACATAATTGCCCCCCATACACCGTCGGCTCCCCAACTGTTGTAACATCGCCCGGTAGGCCTGATGAGGCTAACAATGATGCCACGGTCAGAATTGTAGCCACTGCGAACCCTATTACGGTTTTCATATCCTTATGTGTTTTTTTTGTCTATGGCTTTCTGATGATGGATGAAGAACTTCATTTTAACAGATAATGCCAGGAACAATGCAGCGGATACGATCATTGCGGCTATGATGCAGCAACGCTTTGCGACCTGATCACTCCTGGAAAAATGCACAGATGGGTTGTTCATCAGGGCAGTAATCTGTTCCATGGACTTCCAACCGGAACTACTCTGGTATGCTATGGGCATGTTTCGGACATATCGCCTGGTGTCAATGATCAGAGTCCTTCCAGACAGTTCTGGCATGCATGAAAAGCTTTCCACTTTTCGGACAAATTCCAGCTTGGATTGAATCGTGTAAAGCAGGTCCGTTGCCCCTGTCGTGCCGCTGTTCATGAAATCCGGCCCCAGAACACGCAGCGAGAAACCTGACGGAATCCGCACCCCATCCAGGTTTGTCAGTCCGGCCGCTTCAAAGTTGGCGGTCACGAATCCCCTGTCGTACGGAGGCGGGTAGGCTACCAGGACAGGTGCTCCCTCCGGAGTGGCGTCCATATACTTTCCTTCACAAAACCACTTTATCCGCTTCGGAAAGTTCCCCTCGGTAAGCACACATTCTGCGGGAAGGCTCATTCCGGGCGGATTATCCTGATACAGGATCTCTGCCGGAACCGGGAAATAAGGGGCAACCAGTCTAAACCCGGGCGATGACGACAAATAGGGGTCGGAACAGTACGCAAGCCACAGCGGGTAAATGAGGTCCGACTCAAGGGCGGGCGGGATCTGAGTTTTTGTCACTCTCCCGGTTGCCAGCTCGGTGTTTCGATCAATTCGACCGTGGACGCTTTTCGGGTCATGTTGCTCAAGGAGGAAAATGTTTGTGCCATCGCACCCGGCCTCATTATACAGGACAGGCGGACGGGCAGACGCCGAGTCCGAAACAGTGCTGGTGCGGATCTTCCATTCTAACCCATGGCGTGCGACGTGGAAGCGCCTCTTCTGAGTGTAGCGCTCACGCCCGCTTGCGGTGGAGTATTCGATAATCCCCTCAGCCTCAAATCGCTGCGCGCTTGACGGAGTTGCAATGATCATAAACAGGCCTGCAAACAGGAATTTCGCCCGCATGCAGGGAAGCACGTGATAAATCCCTTGAGCCGAACCCGGACGCGAGGCCTGTGCGCATCTGGCGATCATTTGGCTTACCCTTGTTAAAGTGATGCAGACTCCAGGGACGCGGCAGTGGTTTGTGTTGGCTCGAACCGGTTCTTCCATTGCATAAACAGCAACGCATAGCTCGTTGTGAGCATGTAGAAAAGTAATATCAATGCCACGTTATCCACTGTTTTCGGTTTGATTTGCAGCGCACCTGTAAGGCTGCCCATGCAGCCGCGCGGTTGCTTCCAACCGATCCACCAAAGACCTGGGCGGTAGAGCATGAAACCGGTGCGGAGGTATGCCACCAGCGCCACGGTCCATTCACGGGAGCGGCCAAAGAAGCAGATCGTCGCAGCGACAATCTCCATAACGGCCACTCCGGCGAGCAGGTGCTTGTAAGATATGCCGAGCAACGGTTCTGCGACGACCATCACTTTAGCTGTGCCAAGCGCACTCCACAGCTTCGCGAGCCCGGTCAGAGCCAGGATCGCGGCGGCCGAGATCACAACAAAGACTGAGCAACGCGTTTTCATTGGACCGAAGCCATAACAACACGCCACGTCGCACAAATCGAGAATAAAAACCTACCAAAATTCGCAATCAAACTACTTCCCCCCCCCCGGATGATGCGCGGCTTTCAGGGTTAGCCATGATTTGAGAGAACTGCCTGTTGCTTGCTGAAAGGCTCGCGCGAGGTGCTCGCGGCAGGAGAAGCCAACCTCCGACGCCACCCGTTTGGAAGCGAAACCTTCTCCAAGCAATTCGAGCGCGCGGTTTATCTGTTGTCTCCTCAGCCACTGTTTTGGAGTGCAGCCTTGGCGCTTTTTGAACCAATGTTCGAGAGTGCACCATGAAACTCCAGAGAGGCTTACCAACTCCGAGACACGACCACGAGCCATGCGTGCTTTGGCTTGCCAATCCTGAATACCGTCAAGTCGCGACGGCTTTCGATGTCTTCTGCCGGACATCCCATTTGTTGGATTTGCAAGAGTAGTGCCAACCACTTCGGCGCATGTCAAGAGGAAGTCGAACTATATTAGAATATGGACCGGGTCGGTCCCAGAAAAATGACTCCGCTGAAAAGAACCTCCTTTTCATCCAAAGACAGGGCTCACCCTTATGAGCCATCGGTGGACCAATTCTGCTCGGCTGCGCGGCTGTCTGGTGATGGATGTCGGAAATGACGCAGCCCGCAACCCTGGCTCACTGCTCCTCGTCCTGGGTCGTGGAGGCGGTGGCGTTTGTTCGGGATGCAATGGTCAGCGGCACGATCAACTCGATGGGACTGCCCGCAATGCTCGTTGCAAGCCGGTCGCTCGCATCACGCTGCGGCGCCATCTGTATCTGGACCCGCACCGCCACAGGCAGATTCGTGTCGATCAGGGTCGTGTCCCAGGTGTCCCGCCATTGGTAGCCATCGTAGCAGTCCACCTTGAAGTCCTCCACCCCGGCCAGCAGCACCTCCTCTTCCGGCAGCTCGAGCGTCGAAGCCAGCAGGTTTCCATTCACGGTCCGCACCAGGTCCATCGTCCCGCGCTGGCCGCGGGTCGTATCGCGCACGATATAGGTCACCTCCTGCAAATCGCCTCTCCCCACGTCGCCGTCCAGCGGACCGGTCGTGGTGACGAATTGAATGCCAACCCCGCGGCTCAGGACGCTCTCGATGCTGCCGCAGCGAAATACGGAAGCCAGAAAACCGTCCGGGGGCATCGCGCCGCTCAAATCCCGCTTGATGACGGCAAGAACCGGGTGCAGCCGCGAGCCCTCGTCCAGCATTGCCACGGAACGATTCCTTAAACGCAGCGCGCTGTAAAACACACCGCCAATCGCCGCAAGCACCACCGCCGATATTCCCAGCGCCAGCACAGCCTCGATCAGGGTGAACCCGAACGCCGCAACAGCGCCCCGGCGATGCGACAAAATGTTCTTCGCGCAGCGCATCAGTAGGCCATGTCCGTCACGTTCGTAGCCTCGGTGGGAGCGGCCTCATCCACAAGGGTGCTCATCACCAGGCGATGCTCCGCGCCCTGCACCGGGTAACTCACCTCGGCCGAGAGCAGGCGCAACGAGGAGACATTCGGATCATGGTTCCAGGGTTCGGAACGCAGCGTCCAACGGAAGTCAATGTTCCCCTGGCGAATAATTCCACTCAGGCGCGAGGCGGTCCAGTTGGTGGTGACGACCGATTCATTGAGCACGCGCTCGGCGACCAAACCCGCAAGGTAACGCCGGTTGGCGCTCGTTCCCGCACGGCTGGCAACGCTCAACCCATGCGCCACCACGGGAATCACAATCGCCAGAAACACGAGAGCGGCCAGGACCTCCGCCAACGTGAAACCCGCGCCACGCGACCTGCGGCGGCGCAACCTGGCAAAACCTTGCGCGCGCAGATTCATTTGTCGGAAAGCTCGTAGCTCAGCCGGTTTTCCGAGCGGGACAACACGATGACATGATCCTCCGAATCCCGCAGCACCACCCGCTCGGGACTGCCGCTCCCGATAGCGCCGTCGGGAAGAAACTCGATCGCAGGAAGGCCGTCATATTTGTCGGATTTCCGGGCAGTGTTTGATTGCGTGATCCGCCGTGTGGCTTGGGAAGGCTGCTGAGACTCGGCCACCTCCAGACGGATTGCCGGATCCATCGTCACATCCTGCTCGCCCGATTCGTCCGTTTCCTGGTAACTCGGGTCGCGCCTCACGCCGTAGGCGCCCGACTTGGAATCAAACCACACACGCATCGGGATGCCTTCCGATGTCGCGCGCTCCTGCGCATATCGCGTAAAGGCAAGCACCCGGCGCGCCTCGGAATCCAGCGCCCGGCCGCGAAAAAACGAGGCCAGCCGCGGAATAGCCAGGCCAACCGTCACGGTGAGCAGCGCCAGCACAACCATCAACTCCAGCAGCGTAAAGCCGCCGGACCGCCCTTTAGCCGCTCTGCCAGATGGTCTGAAGCTGTTCATGAAACGCTCAGCCCCGAGCGCCTGTCGGCACACGCGTCACTTCTTGTCGGTGCTGAAATTCCCGATCGGCTTGTCAGCGCCCGGAGGCCCCGCCGAACTAATGTCGTAGCTATCGGGATTCCGCCGGCCCGGGCATTCGTAGATGTACTCGTTGCCCCACGGGTCCGCCGGGATGCGGTCCGTTTGCAGGTAAGGTCCGCGCCAGTTCTGCGCGTCGCGCGGGCGCACGATCAGATCCTGCAAACCGGCGCGGCCCCGGGGATAATGGCCCATGTCCACCTCGAACGTTCCCAGCGCGGTCTGGAAGGTCGAGATCTGGGTCCGAGCCGCCTGCTCCTTGGCCTGCTCCGTGCGGCCCGAGAACTTGGGCACCACAATCGCGGCCAAAATGCCCAGGATAACCAACACGAGCAGCAGCTCGATCAGTGTGAAGCCGGCTTGCGACCGGGCGATCCTCTGTTTCAACAGGTATGATTTTGTTCGCATAATCTATTTGATGTAATCTTGCAGGGTGAATATCGGCAATACCATGCTGATAAAAATGGCCCCGATCAGCGCGGCAATCAGAAAAAGCATCATGGGCTCCGCAAACGCCACAGCAGTCTTCAGTTGGCGGTCCAGATCGGTCTCGGTGACGTTCGCAATCCGCACCAGTTCCTGGTCCAGCTTCCCGCTTTCCTCAGCCACGGAAATCATCTCGAGAACCGACCCCGGAAACAGCCCTTTGCAGTCTGCAAGGCTTGCGCCCAGCCGTCCGCCGGACTGCACCCGCTCAATCGAGCCGGACACCGCATCCACCAGGATCTGGTTTCCGATGGATTTTCGCGCGACGTTCAATCCCTGCACCAGCGGCACGCCGGCTCCAAGAAGCGTCCCCAGCATCCGGCAAAAACGGGCCATGGCAAATCGCGCCATCAAAGGACCAATCACCGGCAGCCGCAAAACAAGCCCTTCCCAAACGCGCCGGCCTTTCTCCGAAACCAGCCAGCCCCGCAACGCAATCACCCCGATGACAAGCCCCAACAGAACGAAAAAGCCATAGGACCTCACGATGTTGCTCAGGCCAATCACAACCTGGGTGGCAAGGGGCAGCGAAGCGCCGAACCCCTGGAACACTGCCTGAAATCGCGGAATGAAAAACGTGAGCAGAAAAACCAAAACCCCGATCGCCATGACGAGCAGGATCGCGGGGTAAAGCATCGCGGTGAGCACCTTGCCCTTGAGTTCCTTTTCCCGGCTTTGAAAATCCGCGATCTGCGCGAGCACAAGGTCGAGGAAACCGCCCGTCTCGCCCGCCTGGACCATGGCCACGTAAACGCGCGGGAATGTCTCAGGCGATTTCGCCATCGCATCCGCCAGCGACATGCCGTCAATGACGAGATTGTGGATCTCCTTCCACTTGGCCTGGGCCTGCGGAAGCGCGGCTTCTTTGCAGAGGATCACCAGCGCGCGGCTGAGCGGAACGCCCGCCGCCAAGAGGCTCGAGAGCAGGCGTGTAAAGTTCTCGAGAGCGCGCGCGGGCACTTTCGCAGCCCTCTTGCCCCCCGGAAACAGGTCCAGCGAGAAGCCTGGGCCCGAACTCTTTGCCGGGGCCGCCTGCTCCAGCAGGGTCACTGGACGCAGCCCCTTGCCCGCCATCTGGGCGAAGGCTTCCTGCCGCCCGACGGCTTCGAGCTGCCCTTCGGAAATCGAGCCTTCCGCCGTGAGCGCCTTGTATTGGTAAAGCGGCATGATCCGTTTCAATGCCTCCCGGCGGCAACCGCCGCCGTTGCAGTGGTGACTTCCTTCGCGGTGGTAACGCTCAAGACCTCTTCAACGGTCGTGATGCCCTGCTCCACCAGCCGCCAGCCGTCCTGGGCCAGGGTCTTCATCCCGGCGCGGCAGGCAGCCTCGCGAATCACATCACTCGATACGTTCTTCAAAATAAGCTGCCGAATCTCGTTGTCTGTTTCCATCCACTCGAAAATGCCATGGCGCCCGAAAAAACCGGTGCCGCGGCATTCCTGGCAGCCGACGGATTTGTACACCGGCGTCTCGAGGGATATCCCGGCCCGGCGCTTGAATTCCAAAGCCGCCGGGGAGCGATCCTCCTGCTTGCATTGCTTGCATAACACCCGGACCAGGCGCTGAGCCAGCACCGCCTCCAGCGACGACGCCACCAGGTACGGCTCCACCCCCATGTCCACCAGGCGAGTCAAAGCGCCCGGCGCGTCGTTGGTGTGCAACGTCGAAAAAACAAGGTGGCCCGTCAACGACGCCTGCACGGCAATCTGGGCGGTCTCCTGGTCGCGAATCTCACCCACGAGGATCACGTCCGGATCATGCCGCAAAATCGAGCGCAACCCGCGCGCAAACGTCAGCCCCGCCTTCTCGGAAACCTGGATCTGGTTCACTCCCCGAAGCTGATATTCCACCGGGTCTTCAATGGTGATGATCTTCCGGTCCGAGTCGTTGATCTCGGCGAGGGCCGTGTAAAGGGTGGATGTTTTGCCGCTGCCCGTCGGGCCGGTCACAAGAATGATCCCGTGAGGCATTTGCAGCACTCTCCGGAAACCCTGCACCTCGCGCGTCGCCATCCCCAGCTCCGCCATGCCCCGAAGCGCGGCGTTCTGCCGCAATAGCCGCAGCACCACCGCCTCGCCGTGCAGCATCGGAATCACAGAAACACGAATGTCCACTTCCCCCTGGTCAATCCGCACCTTGATGCGCCCGTCCTGCGGCAGCCGCTTCTCGGCAATGTTCAGGTGGCTCAGGATCTTCACGCGCGACACAATCGCAGGCTGAAATCTCTTGATCTGCGCCGGCACCGGCACGTCCTGCAGCACCCCGTCAATCCGGTAACGAATCCGCATCTCATCCTCGAACGGCTCGAGATGTATGTCCGACGCGCGCAGGTCAATCGCATCCTTCAACACCTGGTTCACGAACCGGATGATCGAGGCGTCCTCCGCTGCCTCGTCCAGGTCCGTGTCCTCGTCGGCGTTCTCGTCCACGAATTGAAACGAGTCGCCTTCGCCCAGTTTCCCAAGGGTGTCCGCGCCAACCCCCAGGCGCTTCTTCATCTCCCGCTGGATCACCTCCGTCGTCGCCAGCACCGGCTGAAGGTTCAGCCCCGTCAGGGTCTTAAGCGCATCCAGCGCATGCGTGGCAAACAGCCGCGCCGTCGCCACATGCACCGTTCCGTTGTTCCGGCGAATGGGCAGGAGTTGCTCTTTGATCAGGATGCGCGCCGGGAAAAGCGATATGAGCTGACGGTCCGGCTCGATGTCATCCAATGAACTGTAATCAATGCCATATTCGGCAGCCAGCCAACGGAGGATCTCTTCCTCGGTCTCGAACTTTCCGGCGCCCGCCGCCCGCTTCTTCTCCAGATGCCGGGCGTCGGTGTCCGAAAGCTGCCGGGCCGCGACCATCTGTTGAAGAAGGTCGCGGCCGTGAAGTTCTTTTGCCGATTCAGCCATGGATCTCTTTCCTGTGTGTTACAGGAGTCCGGACAAGGTGGCAATGGCCTCCTGGCGCGTGGTCAGAACCTTGCGCAATTCCGCCTGGGCCGCCTCGAGTTCCGCCTGCCGCGCCTTGCGCGAAGCGGCATACTTGTCGAGCGCCGCCTTCATTTCAGACTTCGAGGCTTTGGTGTCAATCGCCTTCTGCAGGGTGTCCGCATCCGGATTCGGCGCGCCGAATGCCCCGCCGAAACCAGGCCGGCGATCAGAATCACCACCGGGACCTCTGCGGTCGGAATCTCCGCCGCGCCGCCCCATAAACCCGCGCATCCGTTCTCCCATGATTTGCCGTTGCGCATTCATTACTTTTTCGACCAGCGGCTGTACGGCTTTCCATTCCGTCTCATCGGTGATCTCCAGCCGGTCCTTGACGCCATCCATCATGCGTTGCTGCATGGCAGCCGGATCCCAGCCGCCGCGTCGATCGCGATTCTCTCCACCGCGATCCCGATTGTTTTCCTGCGCAAACGAGGCCGTCGCGCTGGCAAGCAGCGCCGCCATTCCTAACACAACGATTTTATTGATCATAAGCTTTTCGACTCCGCATTCGGGGAAGGCGACATTGCCATTCTCCGTGCTGGGATGTGGGTAGGCAACTTGCGTGCCAGCAAATGATTAGGCTTGAAAACAGCCCCATCCAAACCTTCATCGCGCAATTCTTGCGCGATCCGGACCCAATCCCTGCGCAAATCGTGCAAGGTCACCCCCTCACACTCTCCGGTGGAATCCGGCAAACCACGCGCCGCCCGGCATCGAGTCATTCACCCGCCACGACACGCTCTGCCCGCTGCGCCCCCGAGTTAACAATCGGGTTGAAGAGAAGCCGAAAGGTTCCGTGAGACTGACCCCGAAACGCAATATCCGGCCCATACAAAACCACCTGGCCGTCGCCCACTTTCGCCTCGAGCACCGCCCACCCGTCCTGCAGGAAGTTTTGTCCCAGGCACCACCCGCTGCGCAACGGCTCCGGTTCATCAAACCGGGCCACGCACGTCAACACCGTCGCCGCGCGATCACCCGCTTCAACCGCGGGGCTCGAGGGCCGAAACACCGGGCTGTTCACAAACATGAAATCGGCTTGCTCGCTCATGCCCCAGGCCAGCGGATGCGTCGTGTCCACACGCGCGCGCACGATGGACCCTGGTATGTAGAACCTGGTTTTTGAAAGGGGCTCCGGTTTGCGGCTTGTTTTTCCTCCGGCGGGCTTCTCCACAAGATGGTTCATCACCGGCAGCGCAAAGTGCCCGGCCAGCGCAGTCGAGGAGCCGATCGTCAGGATGACCCCGCCGGATTGCGCAAACTCGCGCAACCGCGGAATGGTGACCTGCTCGGTCACGCTGCCCTGCCTTCCGCGGTACTCGAGCGGCAGCTTTTCGTCCTTTAGCCGGGCCTCTTGAGCCAGCCCCGCCGGCGAGGTGTGAATCGAAGCCGTTGATCCGGCCCTTTTTTCCGGAATTGCGCCCGTCACAAAGATCAGCGCATCGAATCGTTCCCGCAGGTTCCCCTCATTCAAGGCGGGCGCATACACCACCTCAAACGGAATCTCAAATTCCTCGAGCACCCACCGCATCCATCCTGAAGACATGGACCCGCCGTACCGATCCCACAACCCCACCCGCGGTCTCTTGAGCGTGATCAGCGAATCCCATGCGGACGGCTGCCCCCCGATGAACGTGACCCCGGTCTCCGCGGCGATGCGTTCCAGCAACGGAGTGGAATCCGCCCCTGCCGGCAGGTAAAACGTGCCTGCGGCAAAATGCCCGGCACTGTTCGTGGCCGCCACTGCAAGACGCTGAACGGTTAGACCGCCTGCCTGGGCGCGGTTGATCGCACGAAACGCGTCATTTGAATCCGGGCGGAGGAAATAGCCGGGAGCTCCCTTGTGAACCACGCTGCCCGCCAACCTCGTCACCACATTTGTCAACGTCGCAAACGGACCTTCAACCGGTTCCCATACACGGTCGTATTTCACCCCCATCTGCATGGAAAGGGTCCACCCCGCGATGTCATACGGGGCAATCGGCGGCCCTCCCGGGTACTGGAGATCTTCCGGATGGCGCTGCGGCTCGAAGGCGTCCAGCACATGCGCCCGAAACGCCTGGTTGCAGGGCACGGCATAACTGCCCGCAGGGTAGGTCCTGCCCGCGAGTTGAAAGGCATTGGTCGCGCACAGCACACGAACGCCATTCTCGATCAGTGTGTTGATAAACCGTCCGGCGGTGCCAAAGTCCGGCTGGTCCGCCGGAATAATATAACCCCGGGGATCGCGCTCGCCCGGATCACGAAAGAACCGGCGAAAATCCTCTCGGGTATTGGCTTTCGAGGAAGCCGGCTTGGCTCCGCCCGTCTCCGCCTGCCCCTTTCCATTTTTCTTCTCCGCATCGGCGCGCTGCTGCAACTCCTCCTGCGCCCGGGCCAGTTGCTGCGGCGAGGGAGTCCACGAATCCCGGTTTCCCGCGGCGATCGCGTCGCGCCCGATGGCATAAGCTGTCCACAATAGATGCTCGCGATGCCGCGCGGCGTAGTCGAGCACGGCGTAGTTGGCGGTCACCGAGTAATCCACCGATTTGCGGAAGGGCCAGGACTGCGGCTCGATGGGAGCCGGCAGATCCGCCCGGGGCAATTGCATTTTGGGCTCGAAAGGGATCGTGACCGGCGTCGGGCTTCCAATCGTCTCGGTGAGCAGGCCGATCATGTTGTGGAAATAGGTGATGGAACGAAGGCCGCCATTCCACCACGCCGAGTAGCGCGCTCCGGAACGCACCGTCACGCCCGTTTTCCCTTCCGCAAGGAACCGCGTCATCATCGCCGACCCCGCCGCGTCAATTCCGGCAATCACGCGCGGATCAATACGGTAGTTGAATGGATCGCGGAAAGGGGGCGCAAACATCACGGACCCGGCCGGACCGCTCTGGTGATGGTCATACACGATCTGCGGAAACCACTCGCGAAACATCACGCGACACAGGTTCCGCGTCTCCGACTGGGTGACGGCGTAGAAATCGCGGTTGTTATCATGCCCGATGTATTTTTGGTACAGCCGCGGATAATTCCCCGCCACCCGCTTCTCAGGAACCGGCTCGCGCATGTACCAATCGCTTACAAGGTCCATCCCGTCGGGATTGGCAAGCACTGCCAGGAATATCACCTCGTCAAGAATCCGCCGCGTCTCGGCATCCTCCCGGCTTACGAGCTGATAGACCGTCTCTATCAGTTGCTGCGCGCCAAGGGTCTCGGAACCATGCAATCCGCCCGAAATCAACACGATCGCACGACCGTCTCGCGCCAGTTTCCGCGCCTGTTCTTCCGTCAACCCCTCCGCCAGCGCAAGCCGGCGCGTGATCTCACGGTAACGATCCGCCCGCCGGATGTTCGACGGCGAACTGACCACCGCCATCACCTGCGCCCGGCCTTCCTCGGTCTGCCCGATGGTCTCGAGTGTCAGCCGCCCGGATTCCCGGTCGAGCTTGGTCCAATAAGCAACAAGCTGCCGGTAATTTGCCAGGTGGTAATTGTCCCCGATGTTGAAGCCAAACGCCTCTCGCGGGGTTGTCACGTTGCGCTGCGCGCCCGCCGGCAGCAGGCCCAAAAGGGTCACACACGCCGCGGCCAGCAATATGGCTGCAGTGCGTCTGAAGGAATGATGACTGGTCATGTTGCCTGTGCGGGCTCGCCCCTCACGCTTTTTCCCCGTCGCCCTCCTGCTTGACGTAAAGAGTCCGCGTGGGGAAGGCGAACTCGATCTTCTCTTCATCGAACTTTGCTTTGATTTCAAGATTGCACTCGTGGAGCAGTTTGAGGAAATCCCGATATTCCTTGCCTTTCCACCAATGCACCACCTGAACGTTCAAAGTGAAATCGGTGAATTTGTTAAAAGTGACCAACAGGTCGGAGGTCTCTTTACGGTTCTTGAAGGTTTCTGTGATAATGTCCACCGCCCGCTGCACCTTGGACGGAGGGGTGTCATAGGTAAGCCCAAAATCCAGAACGGTCTTCAGCGATGGACGCAACGTGATGTTTGTGATGGTCGCATTGCCCATCGTCTTGTTCGGCACAGTCACCAGGTGCCCGTCCAGGGTCCGCACCCGCGTGCTGCGAAACCCGATCTGCTCGACCGATCCGTCCACAGTATTGTCAATGACAATCCTGTCTCCCACCTTGAACGGTTTGTCCACAAGCACCGCCACAGCCCCGAAAAGGTTGGCTACGGTATCCTGCGCCGCAAGACCCAGCGCAAGGCCGCCGATGGATAGCGAGGCGATAAGTCCCGTCACGTTCAACCCCAGGTTCTGCGAGGTGACCAGCACAATCACGATCACCAGAAACACTTTGATGGATTTGCCGATAAGCGGCAGCAACTGCTTGCTGAAGTCCTCGTGACCCGTCGTTGTCGTCTTCTCGCGCCACGCCCCCACCAGGGCATCGACCGCCTTCAACAACACATAGGTGATCGAAACGGCGACGATGATCTTCAAGCCTGACGATAGGAACCGCGACAGCCCCGCCGGCCAGGAATAAACCTCCATCGCTATGTGCAGCAGCACGACAAAGGAAATCACTTTCACCGGGCCGCGCAGGAGGTTGACGATAATATCGTCGAATTTCGTCTTTGTCCTCTCGGCCCATTTCTGCAGCCGTTGCCCCACAAAGTAGTCGAGGAACTTGGACACATAGAAGGCAAGAAAGACAAAAATAAAGGACGCCAGAAACTGCCAAAGCGGGATGTTCGCAAAAGGACGCGCCTGGAGCATTTCTATCCGGTCCAGCCCAAACGTCAGCCACACCTTCCCCGGTTCGCCGGTGGACGCAGCAGAACCCGCGAGGTTTGTTGCCTTGGCGCCGGCCGTCGCGAGGGCGTCTGTATCGCCCGCCCCCGCCTCCGCGGCAACCGCCGTTAACGACCAGCAAAGTAACAACGCAACGACCACCAGCAATCTCAAGTAGATCTTTTTCATAATAAAACCGTCCTCGCCTACATATACCCAATCAGGGTCCGTCATGCAGTTTTTTTACTTTCTGCCTGTCGCGCGGTAAACCTCATCGAAAAACTCGCCCCGGTCGTTGACCGCCACGGCGTGTTGCCCCTCCCGCGACACGGTTACCAGGAACAGGTGCCGAATCGCATCAGCCTTCTTCAAATACCACCGGGTGCGATCCGGTCTGCGCAACCTCACACCCCAGGCCCCGTCGCCCAGATACACAATCCCCTCCGGATCAATCTTCCCGCCCTTGATTGGATGGCTCCGTTTGTAGGCGTGGTCGTGATTCTCGAACGCCAGCTTGACTTCCGCCTCCTCGAACAGCGGACACCACAGGCGCCGAACCTCCTGCGTCAACTCCGCGCTCTCTCCCTCGACGTCCGAACGAAAACACGGGTAGGCCGGCACGTGATACACGGGAAAAATGTGCGGCACGTTCCGCCGCTCGCGAAGGGTCTGCCCCAGCCACGCAAGCTGGTCGCCGTCCATCGGATGGGTAATGTCCGAGTCCAGCAGCACCACGCTCATGTATCCGCCAAAATCCACAGCTTCATAACCCCGATTTCCCGGCGTCGGAAACTGGGCGTAATAAGCCGCTGCCATCTCCGGCTTCTGCCGGTACGACCCGTGCGCCTCGTGATTGCCAATCGTCACCAGCATCGGAATCAGCCGGCCGTCCGGACCACGCGCCTGTTTCTTCCACGAATCCCAAAACGCAACCCACCGCTCCATCTTCTCGGGCTTTATCGCCCGCTCGCACGAATAGGCCAGGTCCCCGCCAATAATCACAAACAGCGGATCCAGCTTCCCCGCAAGCCGGTTCATGGTGTCCATAAATGGCCGCTCGTGGTAAACATCTCCTCCCGACACGAACCGAACCGGCTGGCTCAAGTCAGCAGGCGCCGTCTTGAAATGAAACTTCGTCTCACCCGGCCAGAAGCAAAACTCATAAGCCCCGCCCGGCTTCAATCCCTCGAGCTTCACCCGGTGTATCGTCCGGTCCGATCCTGGCAGAGGCGTGCTGCTCCCGGGCGCCCGAACCCAATCGGCCTTCGAGCCCCGGTCCCGCCAGAAAAGCTCCGGCTTCACCTCGTCCTCGGTCTGCCAGTTCACCGTCATGGTTGTCGTCGGATCTCCCTGCCACGTCAGGTAAAGCGCGGGAGGGTCAAAGGCCGATTCAGCCGCCAGGGACGGTTGCATCCCCACCACCCCTGCCGTCCACGTTATTGCCATTAAGAAGCTGTGCCTGAACATAAGTCACTCATTCTGCCGCACAAAAACCCACAGTCAACGATAGCAACGCAGCAATTCTCATTTTGGACGATACGGCAGAGACTTGCACCACGCCGACTCGGCGCCCTCACAGGCGCACGAAAGCCGACTGGAAGCCGGCGCTCGCTTCTGAACATGCCGGGTTCGGCGTTTCAAAATAACTGCAATTAAGTGCAATTTGGTGCAATTAA
>CAYNZC010000077.1:0-21960 GCA_964401575.1 uncultured Verrucomicrobiota bacterium | reverse complement strand
CAGTGGTCAAGCGGTGCGTTGGCGCTTACACCCACCTCGGAAGGCACATGGTACCTGCACGTGAAGGGATACAATGGCGACGACGTGGGCAACGGGACGCTGGATTATGCCATCACCGTGAATCCGACACCCTCGGGTGTTGGCACAAACCTTACACGCTTCCCTGGCGGCGGCAGTGTGAAGATCAGGATTGCCGACTTGCAGGTTACCAACTCTGTCGCCAGCCTCAGTGATCCGGCGCACGGCACAGCGATGAAGGACAGCACTTTCATCTATTACCTGCCGGACGCAAATGACGACAACGCGGACAGCTTCACCTACACCACCGAGGCACTCGGCAGCGGTTGCGCCAGGACGGCAACCATCAGCATCCAAGTGGTGGACAGCATCGGCGCCGCCACGGGCATCACAAACGCCAGCGGCACCATATCTCTGAGTTTCGCCGCAATCCCCGGCTACCGTTACGACGTGCAGCGCGCCACAGACGTAAATTTCACTCAGAGTGTAACGGTGCTGGTCTCGACCAATACCCCGGCCGACGGTCTTTTTATGGTCGAGGATCCGAATCCACCAACGCCGGAGGCCTATTATCGGCTGAAGTATCCCGGGACGCCTTAGCCGTCGGGATGCGTTGTGTATTGGAAATTTAGATTAGAAACTTGACAATTTGCGATAGGTTTCAGATGATAAGCTTAACAGTCAAAACGCAGCAGGGAAGTAACTCAATCGGTCACGGCGTTCGTTTTCCGGGGGGGCCACCCCGGGCAGGCACCGCCACCAGAAAGAAGCGGGTATTTATGAAACTGGGAAAGTTGAACATTTGTTTGATCGTTGCGGCACTCGTGCTCTCTTCGCGGGCTCAAGCCGGACTCTTTACCTTCAATTCTCCGACGCTGAACCAGCTTATCCCCGACGGCAACCCGGTCGGCTGGTCCACGACGATGACCGTTTCGGGCGCCGACTCCAGGATCACAGACGTGAACGTGAGGCTGAACATCACCGGCGGGTACAATGGGGATCTGTATGCCTATCTCAGCTACGGCGGCGCGCTGGTTCCACTGCTGAACCGGGTGGGCACAGCAACCGGAGATCAGAACCAGCCTCAATACAGCTTCGGCTTCTCCACCTCGGGTTTTGGAAACATTTACCTGGATGACGAGGCAACCGCAGGGAATATCCATGGCGTGGCGACCCCCGTTTCATTCGCCTCCTATAGGCCCGACAGCGGCGCCACCAGCCTGACCGCGTTTGATAATAAAAATCCGAATGGCACGTGGACATTGTTCTTTGCGGATCTCTCGAACGGCGAGCAAAGCCAGATTGTGGATTGGTCGCTGCAAATCGAGGCGGTGCCCGAACCGGTGCCGGTTGCCCTGGCGATTTTTGCGGGTGTATTCGTTGTTTCGGCCATCAGCCGAAGCCGGCATGTTCGCGGATTCCTGCGCGCCCGCTGCGGCGCCTCAACCGCCGGATCATCACCATCCGATCGCTAAGACCCCGTCACGCCGGGGCAATGAAACCATGCCAGGGTGGCGGGACGTTTGTCGCGGTGTGTTTTTTCTTTGTTACCCCGGCGCCTTCTGGTAAATCCGCATGGGGCACGTGTCCGGCGATTCAACAGGCAACCATCCAGTCATCCCCTCCCTAAAGGCACGGGAGCAGCCCGAACTTCTGCGCAAATTCTCCCCGAGGTTCCGTCTTGGCCCCGGGACGATACAGCTTTACCGCTTTTGCGACCTGCTAAGCGGGTTCCTGATCTGCGCGATGGTTGTTTTCAGCCCATGGGCGTTCGGCACGACACAGGCATGGTCCATTTGGACGATGAATGTGGCGGGTTATTGCCTTGGGCTCTTGCTCCTGGTTAAAACGATGATACGCCGCCTCTGCGGCTACCATCCGCCGGACTGGCGCGGTCAGACCGATGCGGCGTCCGGCTGGTTCAGACCCGAAGTCCTTACGAACATCCTGACGATCCTGACGGCTGCCATCCTGGCATTCACGCTGATCAGCGCGTTGAATGCGCGGGCGACCTGGCAGCCATACGCGGCCAGCTTCGAGTATCACTCGTGCCTGCGCTGGCTGCCGCACAGCCTCGACAGCGGCTCGACATGGTTTGCCTTCTGGCAATACCTGGGTCTTGCCTGCTCGTTTTGGGCGGTCCGGGACTGGCTGCTGGGCAGAGCCGGCGCCGAGGAACTCGTTGCGGCGCAGAAAGCCACGTCGCCCGACACGCGTCACCCGGCTTTTCCAGCGCGGATGCGCCTTCTGTTGTGGCTGCTCGCAATCAACGGGGCGCTGCTCGCCATCGAGGGAATCATTCAGCGGGTCGAAGGCTCCGGCAACCTGCTGTTCCTTGTAAAACCGCGGGTCAACCCGGGAGCGGTCACACAATTCGGCCCGTACGCATATCGTTCCAACGCCTCGCAGTATTTCAACATTGTCTGGCCGCTCTGCCTCGGGTTTTGGTGGAGCCTGCATCGCACGGCCCGGCAGCACCAGCGGCGGCACCACCTGCTGCTGCCTCTGGCCGCGCTCATGGCCGCCTGCCCGATCATTTCCACAAGCCGCGCCGGCGCCATTATCACGGTGGGAATCGCCGTGGCGGCCGTGTTGTTCCTCATTTCCGCGCAGGTTTTGTTTCACCCGGCGCGCGCCGAGACACGCGCCTCGCGCAGGCTGGTTCTTGCCGGTGTGCTGCTTTTCCTGGTGAGCGCCCTCTCGCTGGGCTTCGCCATGGGATGGAAGACCCTCGCCCCGCGCATGGACGAAATTCCGGCGGGTTACACTCAACGCGAGGAAATGTATGATCGCGCGCGGCCAATGGCATCGGATTACCCGCTCTTTGGCACCGGCCCGGGAACATTCGAGAGCGTGTTTCAGCTCTACCGAATAACAACAGACACCTACTGGCCTGCCCAATTGCACAATGATTGGCTCGAAACACGGATTACTTTTGGCTGGGTCGGATTTTTGATGATACTTGCGGCGCTCGCTGTCGTCCTCCTGCGATGGTTCGCGCGCGGTGGCATCCACGCCGGAAGGCGGTTTGTTGTCATATCCTGGATGGCGCTGGGCGGATGCCTGGTGCATGCCCGGTGGGATCTGCCCTTTCAAATCCACTCGATCGTGTTTCTCTTCCTTCTGGTTTGCGCCGTCCTCTGTGTGGTCTCGCGCCGGCCCGCCTGAACTGCCACCCGTTCCGCTCCCGGCTATGCCTGTTTCTTGCCGCCTTGCCCGAACGCCCGCATCCGCCCCTCGCCCTCGGGCACGATTGCCGCCGCAGGCACTTCCACTTGCGTTTGCCTGCCAAGAAACTCCAGGAGCACCGCCACACGCTGGCGGGAGGGCATCACGCGGGTGACCACCGCGCGAAGGTCGTTAAAAACGCCTCCGGAGATCACGACAGAATCGCCCGGAGAAACTTCCTCGCCGATCACATGCACTTCCTCTGCTCCGATGGTCGAGCGCAGATCCGCGATCACGGCGTCGGGTATCAAAGGCCAATGGCCGCCGAAGTGGACGACGCCGCTGACACCGGTCAGGTGGCACACCTGCCGCAATTGTTCCTGGAGCACGAAACGTCCAAAAAGGTAGTTGGGGAAAAGCGCTTCGGTGAACCAGGCCGGCCCCTCCCTGGTCGGGCGGCGAAAGCGGATGCGCGGCAGAAACACCTCGATGCCTGCCTCCTGCCTGAGATGGCCGGCGGCGATGTGCTCATGCTTCGGCTGGGTCCTGATGCAATACCAGGCGGCGCTTTCGGATTTTATGAGGTCACTCGACATGCCTCTTTCAAATCTCTGCGCGATTGCTATGCAGGATGTTTCTCGGGCCTTGGTGTGTCGTGTTTCCGCTCCGCATGCTTCCCGTAGTAATCGTGGTACTTGTAGTAATAGTAGTCTGCCGAAGCCGGACGCACTGCATTGAACACGATCCCGATGACGTTCACGCGGCGTTGATAAAGCAGGTCGAGCGCGGCCCGGGCCACGCGCGCCGAGGTTTGCTCCGCGCGGATCACAAAAATCGTAGCATCGGCTTGAGGCGCAAGGCTGGTCACATCATCCGCAGCCATCACAGGAGCGGTGTCAATGATCACGTAGTCATAATCCGTGGCGGCCTGCTTGAGCAATGCCCGGGTGACAGCGCTCACAAAAAGCTCGCTGCCCCTATGGGACACTCCGCCTCTTGGCAGGATCCAAAGGTTCGGGACACGTGTGGCTTGCACCGCCTCCACCAGGGAGACAGCGCTGGACAGCACCTCTGTGAGCCCCGGTTCCGACGGCACGCCAAAAGCCGCGTGCAACGCCCCTTTCCGCACGTCGGCATCCAGCAGCAGCACACGCGATCCTGAGGTTGCCAGCATGGCAGCCAGGTTTTCGGCCGTCACTGATTTGCCCTCGTTCGGGACGGAACTGGTCACGAGCAGCGTCTTGGGGTGATTGCCCGTGTTCTCCATGTAGAGCAGCGAAGAGCGCAGGTTCCGGTATGCCTCCACAAAGGGATGGGAAGTCTCGGCCTGGCTGATCAATGGCATGCCGTTCCTGTCCGCAACTTTCTCCCTGGGAATTTGCGCAAGGACTTCTTCCTCGAACAAATCGCGAAGCTCTGTGAACGAGCTCATGCGATCGTCCAGGCGGTCCAGCACCAGCAGCAACCCCATGCTCAGAACCAGCCCCGCAATCGCCCCGATCAGCAATTGAATCCACAGGGACGCTTTCTGCGGCATCGCGGGAGAAGCCTTCTCCATGATGGTCACACTCTCAGGCGAAATTTCCTTGTTTACATCGAGGGTCTGCATCATGCCAAGCAGCCGGTCGTAGAGAGCCTGGATGCGCTGCGAGTTGGCTTTCAGGCGCGCATGCTCCGCGGTCTTCACGCTCAGGTCCAGGCTCTTGGCGTCCCATTCCTTGACGTCCTGCTCCAACCGCTCGATCTGAAGGGCGAGCGAGTTTTTCGAACTCTCCAGTTGCTCCCCGCTTTGCTGGCGAAAGATCTCCAGCAGCCTCTCGCGCCGCTCGATCTCCTCGGACATCGCGATCATCTTGGGATGCTTCGGCTTGAGGAGTTCCGCCATGTCGTCGCGCTCTGCCTTGAGCAGCATGATCTGCTGCTTGGCCCGAAAATAGTCTGTCTTGGCGGCATCCCCGCTGCTCAAGAGGTCGCTGGCGGTTGTTGCGCCCGCGGGCTGCTGCTTGCGCTCAAGATTCTGCTCGAGGGTAAGGCTTTGGAGAAGGGCATGTTCAGACCGGAGCATGGCCAGCCGCTGATTCAGCGTGGCCAGGTAGCTCACCGCATTATTCCCCTGCTCTTGCAGCAGAACGACACTATTGCTGCTTTGAAAAGCCGTAAGCTCGTCGTCGGCCTTTTTCAGCTCTTTTTGAAGGCGCAGCACTTCCTCGGTAAGACCGGCGAGCGTTGTGTCCGAAGTCTGTATCCGCATTTCCTGCTTCAACTTCACATACTCCTCCATGACGGACTGCAGGAACACAGAGGCATAGCCTTCATGTTTCCCGATCGCCTGGAGCACGAAAATGGTTGTCTTGGGCAGGATGGACACCTTGAGCTCGACCTCATCGGGCGACGCGTTGGTGAACTGCGTCAAGGCGCGAGAATGCGCGCGATTCACCACCACACCGCTCTGCATCAGCGCGCTTTGGGTTCCCAGGAAGTTGCTCAACTCCTCGGTGTAGAGCGAGCCTTCGGGGATCGAGAGTTTGACGTTTACAATCATCCGCCCGAACGAAAGGTAGGACGGCTTCTCAAGAAACCACCGCACTCCTTGAACCGCCAGGCCCGCGACAACTGCCAGCACAATGATCCACCACTTGGCGCCCAGCAGTGTCCTGAACCGCTGAATCCGGGTGAAAAAACGCGTGCGCCACGCGTGTTGATCCCTCGTGAAACTGATTTCCGGCCCATCCTGGTCTTGCATCGCAATGTTCTCCTAGAAATTGATCAGTCGAGACGGCACCAGCACGAAATCGTCCGGGCGCAGCACCACATCTTTCTCCGTCTTTCCCTGCTCGAGTATCTCCACCATGTTGATTTCAAAAGTCTCTTTGGCCCCGCCTTCGCCCGCGGATGACTTTGACCTTCTTCTTGTTTGCGAAATCTCCGAAGCCGCCCGCGCGGAGAATTGCCTTGCCTGCCGTCATGTTTTCATTCAGGGCGACGTCAATAGGCCCCTGGTTTCGCACCTGGCCCCAAACGTAAACGCGGCCCAGGTACTTGTTCGCGAGGTCCAGCGCCAGCACCACGGTGGCGCGATGGTAATAATCCTTTTCCAGTTCAGCCTTGATCTCCTCGGCAAGCTGCTTGCAGGTCTTGTCTTTGGCCATCACCCGTCCAATGTAGGGAACATCCACTTCACCCGAGTCTGCCACGACCAACCCGGGCGGCATCACCTGCTTCTCGTCAAAGGCTGTCTTCGGAACCAGCCTGTCTTCCAGTATCTCGAATCCCAACTTGTCCCCCGGCCTCAGACGGTAGCTGTCATCAGGCGCGTAGCCGCCAAGCTTCAGGGCCGCCTGATCGCCTCCGGTCAAAGGAGCGAGCGCGGGAACAGCCTGTGTGGGCGCGGCAGCGGCGGTGCTGCTTCCCACCGGGGAGGCTTGCGCGGCGGATGGTGTGATGGCTTCGTCAAACTGGGCCGCCTGCGCGGAGGCCGCCAGGAGCAAAACCACAAACAGGTTCAACACTCTACTTTTCATTCTCTTCGTTCGACTGATTATGTATCCCTTAAAACTGATAATTAAAGTTCAAGCTCACGATGTTCACATCGTAATCCCTGCCCTCATCCGAATCGCGCATATAATAGCTGTAGCGGATGCTCGAACTCAAACTCCGCGTCAGGCCCCGCCCCAGGGAAATCGATCCGCCATAGCGATCAAAATCCTCTTCAGTAATCCCGTAATACTGGGACCCGCCATCGTAATCAAGGCTCGTGGACAGACTGATCTTGTTGAGAATTCTCCACGTTGCCTGCAAACGCGCGTAATACAAATCCGCCGTGCCCCCGTAGAACGTATAGCTGATATTCCGCCCTCCGCTTAGCACGTAATCCACATACTGGTTCAGCCGATGCCGCATCTCGACCCGGAGATAAATCCCATCCAGGCGATCGTCCTCGATAAACCGCTCGTACGGCCCGAAATCCGGGGTGAACACCGTGTAACCCGCCCCGCTGCGAACCGTGATGTATTCCGTCACCCGCGCATCGAAAAATGCGCCCGCGTTCCACTGCACCGCTTCCGTGAACAAGGCATAATTGCTTTCCTCATACGTCACCAGGCTGCCGCCGCTTTCCAGTCCCACGAGCATTTCCGCCTTCGGCGCATACCCCGCGGACGCAAAAACCACCTCCGCAGACCCGTCCCGTATCGAGGGACTGTCCCCGGACAGGCTCACGAAATCCTGATGGTCATAACCCACGCGCACGATTGCTTTGTTCAGGTCCCAAATCGTTGTCAATCCGGCGGCGTTCTCCAACCGGGCATAATCCCCCGTCCCGGCTACGGTCGGATCCTCATAGCCATATTGATTGATCGAGAACCGGTCGTGCAGGTTGATCCAAAAATCCCCCGCATAAATGTCGAACGAAAGCTCGGAGCCGGGATTGATGAAAAACTGGCTGAGTCCGGTGTTCTCCACGTAGGCCGAATAGCCGCCGGATACCTTGAGGTTGATGCTGTTCTGGTCGCTCACCGGCAGCAGCATTTGCGCGCTGATGCCCGGACGGATAATGAAATCATCTATCTTTCCCTCGGTGTAACGCACGTTGTCATTGTATTCCACTCCCAGGCCGGAACCGAAGCGCCAGGCCGATGGCCCTAGTTTGAGATTGTAATACCCCAGCGTAGTGGCCGCCTTTCGCCGCGCCTCTGCCGCCTCCTGGCTCGCCAGCGAGAGCCTCACCGTTTCCTGCCCAAACACTGCCTGCACCATGAGCACAAGACCGACCACAACGCGGCCCCCGAATGCCATCGTCTCCCTCAATCCTAAAATGTGCCAGCCACTTCTCAAAACTGCGCCCATTCACCCTGTGAAATACCGCGCGAAAATTCAAGCAAATTCATTCTCCGTACGAACCCCTCCTCCATCCGTACAAGTGCCGCCGCAATGCTGCCGGTGGTCCGCAGCCCCAATCCAGAAGCGGGAGTAGAAGTGGCGTTTCGCCTCCGGTTCCCGGAGTTGCATGAGCATCCTCGCCCACCAACCGGAGCAGGGTTCCCTTGGGAACCAAAGGTGAGATGTTATTGCCACGATGCCTTGCCGCCCACAATAAGGATCTCAAGCCTCACCGATCCTGAATTCGCTCCGTCAGCTTCCGAAGGCGCAACAATCGCCAAAACACGTAGCCGAAGAAAACGGCCCCGCACACATTCACGCCCACGGTATAGCCCAGTTTGTAAAGGCGCCCCGTGTTCCGCTCCGCATAGATCGGCACATCCCGCCCAACCAATAGATTCGGCATCGCCATGGGCATCAAGGCTCCCTGCAACATCCCGCGGCCGAACCCCGCCGGCTCGGGCCGATCCTCCGAATGAACCGCAACGCGCGTCAGCAAGGCCCCAACTGTTGCCGCCAGTATTACCACCACAAGCAGCCTGACAAATCCGCCCAAGACCCGCCGGCGCAGATTCGCTGAACCATCTCTCTCGTTCATCCCGTGAAGTTTAGAGCAGCGTCTCAGAAATGTTGATACGAATCTGAGCCGGCCTTATCCGGTTTTACGAATCCCGAAGCCAGATTCTCCGGTTCGGCCCTGCTAATAATTGACCACGTCCTGGATCGGATGCGCGACTCTCCATACAACGTTCCTTTGCCATCCGCCTGATTCAATCCCTCAGATTCGATTGACTTTTTCCCTTGCTACCCCTTCTCTTTGCACAACGAAAAAAGCGTATGAATTGTGAAAAGTTCGTCTTGGAACAAACTCTGATCCTCAAAGCTACCGTCAAAAACGGGATTGCTATCAACGCCCTCAGCGGCGGTGTGGACAGTTCCGTCCTGACTGTCCTGGCCCATCGCGCCCTGGGGAAACAACTCAAGACAATCCTCGTGGACAACGCCATCATGCGCGAAGGCGAGCCCGAGCGCGTCATCAGAACCTTCGCCCAAATGCGAATCCCCGTCGAACGCATCGACGCCCGCAAACTGTTCCTTAAAGCCCTCGAAGGCATCACGGATCCCGAAGAGAAGCGCAACGCGATAACCCAAACCTTCTACAAGGACGTCTTTGGCAAGGCTGTCAAACAGACCGGCGCGACTTATCTCCTCCACGGCACCATTCTCACAGACATCGAGGAGACCGTTGCGGGCATCAAGCGCCAGCACAACATCCTTTCCCAACTCGGCATCAACCCCCAGAAAGCCTACGGTTACAAGGTCCTCGAACCCCTCGCCACCCTCCGCAAGAACGGCGTGCGTGAGGTTGGAAAATACCTCGGACTGCCTCCGTTCATCGTCAACCGCATCCCATTCCCCGGCCCGGCCCTGGCCGCCCGCATCGTCGGCGAGGTCACCCCGCAAAGGATCGATACCGTCCGCGCAGCAACCGCCATCGTCGAAAAGGAACTCGCCCATACCGGCGCCTTCCAATACTTCGCCGTGCTGCTCGAAGACCGTGCCACCGGAATCCGAAACAACAAGCGCGAGTTCGGCCAGATCATTGTTGTTCGTTGCATCGACAGCATCGATGCCCGCAAGGCTACCGTCCGCGAACTCGATTGGAAAATCCTGCGCCGGCTCGCCAAACGCATTACCGCCATCCCGGGGGTGAACCGCTGCGTTTACGACCTCACCCCTAAACCCCCGGCAACAGTCGAATACATCTAGCCCCGCATGCCCATCTCATCCGAAATATGAATGCTCCCCTCAAAATCATGCCCTGCCTGGACATGCAGAATGGCCGGGTTGTCAAAGGCGTCCATTTCATCGACATCAAAGACGCCGGCGACCCCGTCGCCTGCGCCAAGGCGTACTGCGACGCCGGGGCCGACGAGCTTGCGATGCTCGACATTACTGCCACGGTCGAAAACCGTCCTACCATGCTCGAGGTTGTTCGACGCGTCGCACAAGCTGCTACGGTTCCCTTTACCGTCGGAGGAGGCATCCGCGATACCGCCTCCGCTGAGGCTGTCCTGAAGGCCGGCGCCAACAAAATCTCGACCAGCAGCGCTGCGTTTCGCAAGCCACACGTGATCGGTGAAATGATACGCGAGTTTGGCCCGGACAAGGTTACTGTGGCCATCGATGTGGATCGCAACTCATTCCTGCCTTCCGGCTACGAGGTCTTCATCGATGGCGGACGGACGGCTACCGGCAAAGATGCCCTGGACTGGGCCAAACAGGTTGCCGGCTACGGCGCCAAATGCATTCTCCCCACCAGCAAGGCCACCGACGGCGTTCGAACCGGATATGACCTGCCTCTCATAAAGAGTATTGCGGAAGCCACCAGGACAGAAGTCGTGGCCTCCGGGGGCGCCGGAAAACTTGAACATTTCCGCGAAGCCGCCGAGGCCGGGGCGACCGTTCTCCTGGCCGCCTCGGTATTCCATTTCGGTTTGATCAAAATACCGGAGCTGAAAGCCTACCTCTCGAAGGCCGGCCTGAAGGTGCGCATTTAATGTCCCGAAGGCGGAATGGAGGAGCAAGTCCCACCTCGGCAAGGTTGTCCTTGTCCCCCGTTTTGCACAGCGCTATTGGAGTTTTACGTGTTGCAGGTCATCATGGTCATATTGCCCATGGCCCCCCCCATCCACGCGCCAAACCAACGCTGAAAGGATTTGCCCTCACCAATGAAAAACATAGCCCTGGTTCTCTCCGCAGCCCTTTTATCTGGCTGCTCTATCTTCCGCGCGCCAGAGCCTCCTCAAGCAATCACTGGCGAGTCCGTTGTGCTCATCGGTGAGGAACCGGCCGCCCTGGCTCGAATCCCTTTAAGCACTGGATCCGTTCAGGTTCGCAGCTCCTATCGCACTGGTCCCGGAACCATTCATTACATCGACGGAAAGGATTTCGGACATGATCGCTCTACGGACACCCTGCACCGCCTCCCCGGCTCGCGAATCCCGGATTTCAGTACCAACATGCTCTTCGGGCAAAAGGCCTTTAATCACAACGACTTTCCCGGCTTCGGCAACGGCGGCTTCTTCGCGTTCGTGGATTACACTCACCATGATAAAACGCCCTGGCCGGTCCAGCCCGATCAAACCGCCTTTCTCAGAGCCAGCAACGAAAAACTCAAGGCCGGGCAACCCTTCAAGATTGTCGCCTTCGGCGATAGCATCACCGCAGGCGGCGATGCTTCCAGTCCCGACCTGATCTTCTGGGCACGCTGGGCGGACCAACTCCAACGCAAATATCCCCGATCCCACGTAACCATCCTCAACGGCGCAACAGGGGGCGACTCCACCGTCCAGGGCCTGCAACGCCTGCAAACCAAGGTGCTCGACCACAAGCCAGACCTCGTCCTCATCGGCTTCGGAATGAACGATCACAATATCAGCGGCGTCTCTACTCCTGACTTTGAGCGTAATCTGAAGGAAATGATCGCTAAAATACGCACCCAAATCTCGGCGGAGATCATCCTGTTCTCCGCCTTTCCCCCAAACCCCGATTGGAAGTTTGGCTCACACAGAATGAAGGATTACGCCGACGCTACAGCCCGCGTCGCAATCGACATGCACTGCGCCTACGCCGATGTTTTCAACAACTGGCAATCCATCGCAAAGCGAAAGAAACCCGAAGATCTTTTGGGCAATAACATCAATCACCCGAACGATTTTGGCCACTGGATCTACTTCCGGGTTCTCTCAGACCTCGGCCTTTAAACAGGGCAAGTCCGGCCAAACTGGCCGGACTGCTCCGCGACACAAGCAACCGGGAAATCGCCCGAATCGCCTTGCTGATCGCACTCTCCCTATTCAGTTTCCGCTCTCGTCCACAACCACATACCGGCTGCTGCCTTCTCTCCACACCTTCAATAAGGTCCTCTTCTTGCTCCCATCCTGTGTTAGCTTGATTGCGTCATCCGCAGACTTCACGGGCACCCGATTGATTTCGAGGATGACATCACCTTGTGTTAAACCAGCCTTCGCTGCCGCGGAATCCGGCTCCACCTCGCTGACAATCGCGCCCCTCAGTCTCGGTGGTATATTGAGCTGCTGGCGGATTCGCGCATCCAGGTCAGACACAGCCACACCATTCAAAACCCCGGTGTCATCACCACCGCCCGCCCCCCCGCCGGCGAGGCTCTCGCTGCCGGGCAACTCCCTTACCTTCACCCGCAATACTTTCTCAGAGCCGCCGCGCATCACTCGAATGGTCACTTCCGTGCCCGGCCGCACCGTCGCCACCTCGAGCCTCAACCGCCGGCTGTCTGCAATCTTCTTTCCATTGAACTCCACAACGACATCGCCGCTCTTCATCCCCGCCTCCGCCGCAGGCCCTTCCGGAGTCACATCGGATACCAATGCGCCCTTGCGCTCCTTAATGTCGAACTCTTCCGCAAGGGCGGGATTGATATCCTGTATGGCCACCCCGAGATAACCACGCGTTACCTTCCCGTTCTCGACGATGCTCTGCATGACCGATCGCGCGAGATTTGACGGAATGGCGAAGCCAATCCCCTGGTTGCCCCCAGTACGACTCAGAATAGCCGTGTTGATCCCAATGAGACGCCCTTCGGCATCTACCAGCGCTCCACCGGAATTGCCCGGATTAATAGCCGCATCCGTTTGAATGAAATCCTCGTAGTCGAGGCCGACAGCCCCGCCACGCCCGGTGGCACTGACAATGCCAGTTGTCACCGTTTGCCCGATTCCAAAAGGATTCCCGATCGCCAGAACAAGATCGCCCACCTCCACCTGGTCGCTGTCCGCCATGGTAATCGCCGGAAGATCCTTTGCGTCCACCTTCAGGACTGCCACATCCGTGTTCGGATCACGACCCACAATCTTCGCGGTCAGTTCACGCCCGTCCTGGAGGGCCACTTTCACCTCATCAGCTTTGTCCACAACGTGATTATTCGTCAGTATGTATCCGTCTTTAGTGGCGATGACTCCCGAGCCGATGCCCTGCTGACGCGGCATGGGCATGTTGGGAGCCGGTCGCATTCCCCGCTGATCAAAAGGATTCCCGAAAAAATACCGGAAAAAATCGTCGGCCGGGCCGCCCCCGTAGGCCGCCGGACGAACTGCCGTGGAGGTATATACCTTCACAACTGCCGGGGATACTTTCTTCACAACCGGGGCAAAGCTCGATTGCGGGAACGATTCACGTTGAATTGGGCGGCTGTCCAGTGGTGGAGCCTGGAATTTTTCAGCTTTCGGTTTTTGCGTGAATGCGACCGCCGAAATCACAACGGCGCCTCCGACCGCCAACGCAATCGCCCTGTTCCCGGCCTTTTGAAATATGCGGTTTTTCATAGTGTTCATCATTTGTTGCGAATTTGCCTTCTCTTCCATGCTTCAATAGACCACATGGAAATGACGGCGCCCTTACATCAGCATTACAAGTTTGTAAGATTGCCGGTTCATTGACACCTGTTCCCAACCCGTTTAGCTTGCCGCCCATGTCGAGGCTGCCATTTGAAATGCTGCTCGCGCTGCGTTATCTGCGGCCCAAGAGGACCTTCGTATCGGTGATCACCCTGATCTCGGTGCTTGGCGTCACTTTGGGTGTCGCGGTGCTGATCATTGTGATCAGCGTGATGAGCGGTTTTGACCGCCAACTGCGCGAAACACTCCTCGGTTTCAACACCCACATCAAAGTCCAGGACGGCATTGGCGGAATGCTGGGAGACTATAAACAAGTTGCCGACCTTGTTTCCTCGAACGCGAACGTTCGTGCTGTGGCGCCGCTGGTCATTGGCCGGGTGATGGTAGAGACCCAGGCCCGGGATGGACAGGCGCAGGTGGATGCCCCGTTCATTCGAGGCATCATCCCCGAAATTGAAACGAACATTAGCGTTCTGCCAAAAAGCATTGTGAGCGGGGTTTTTGATGTGAGCAATCGCGGTGTCCTGATCGGCAGCCAGTTCGCCGAGCATATGAACCTGCATGTCGGCGACCTGGTGACCATTTACTCTCCGGAGGAATTGAAGAAGCTGCGCGACAGCAAAGGCAAGGAGGGGGAGCAGGTGGTGATTCCCGATGACTATGAAGTTCGGGGTATTTTTGATGTTGGATATTACGAATACAACCTCTCAATGATCATGACGGACCTGCATGATGCGCAAGAGATGTACATGCTTGGGGAGAGTGTTCATGGGCTGCTGGTAATGATACATGATCCTTACAAAGCGATGGAAGTGGCTGAATCGTTAAGGCTTGCGCTTGGCCCCAGATTCAGAGTGACGACATGGATGCAGGAGAATGCGCCCATATTGAATGCGCTGGTGGTTGAAAAGAACGTCATGTTTTACCTGCTGTTCTTCATCATGATCGTAGCGGCACTATGCATCTTAAGCGCGCTAATCACGTTCGTTGTGCAGAAGACCCGCGAGATAGGAATGCTCAAAGCACTTGGGGCGACAGACCTGCAGGTTGCGGGACTTTTTTTGAGCCAGAGCGGCTTTGTGGGTGCGGTGGGAGTGGTGTCGGGTTTTGGGCTGGGGCTGCTGGCGCTGGCGTATCGAAATGAGTTTCTGCACTTCATGAACCGGATGACGGGATGGGAGTTGTTTCCGTCGTCGATTTACATGTTCAGCGAATTGCCCGCATTGGTGGATCCGAAGGACATTATGTTGATATGCGGGAGCGCATTTATTGTTTGCCTGCTTGGGGGAGTCATCCCGGCGTGGCGCGCGGGCCGACTGCAACCTGTGGAGGCGCTGAGATATGAATAAGGCTCTTTCAGAACGGGTGGAGGCCCCCGGAGACCTGCTGCTACTGGTCAGAAACGTACACAAAACCTACACCCTTGGGAAACGGGCGCTGGAAGTGCTGCGGGGGGTGACACTGGAAGTGCCCCGTGGAGATTTCCTGGCACTGCGCGGAGCGTCCGGCGCCGGAAAGAGCACCCTTCTGTATTTGATGGGCGGACTGGACACCCCCAATCATGGCGAGGTGGAGTTGGCTGGGCGGAACCTTGCGGGTTTAACCCGGCGGGAGCTGGCAAGAGTTCGCAACGAGGAGGTTGGTTTCATATTTCAATCGTATTATTTGCTTCCGGAGCTGGATGCCCTGGAGAACGTGTGTCTTCCGGCCAGAATGGCACGAAAGCCGGCGCGGGAAACTGAGAGACGGGCGCGTGATTTGCTGGAACGGGTTGGACTCGGGGAGCGGATGGAGCACAAACCTTACGAGTTGTCCGGGGGCGAGCAGCAACGAGTGGCTATTGCGCGCGCACTGATCAATGAACCGCAGCTTATTTTGGCGGACGAACCTACCGGGAACCTCGATTCACACACCGGAGAGGAGATTGTCAATTTGCTGGTGTCGTTGCGCGAGGAAAAGAAGACGACGTTGGTCATGGCAACGCACGACATGAGCCTGGCGTCGAGAGCGCCCCGATGCATCCATATCGTGGACGGGCTGATACCTGAGGAGCAAAGAATCTAGGAGCTGAGGAAGGCGCCACGCACTGCGGGCGTGTTATAAACGAGAGTCAAAGTTCCTGTCTGGAACGCCTCTCCTCGTTCCGGTTTTTCTCCAAAGCCCGGTTTAGCAACAACCAGAAAATCGTGTCTGTAAGGTCAGTATTTCGGCACGGAGGGATCGATTTGCTCGGACCAGGCGAGGATGCCGCCTCTGACGTTCCTGACGTTTTTAAAACCTTGCTGTCGTAGGAAGGCAACGGCCCTGGCCGAGCGTCCGCCAGCCTTGCAAAAGACGTAATAGGCCTGGTTGGGATCGAGCTCGGAAAAACGTTGGGGCAGTTCGCCGAGGGGCAGCAGAGCGACTCCCTGAATAGAGGCTATTTCCAACTCGTCCGGTTCGCGGACATCTATGGCCTTGATACCGAGGGATGGGTTATCCAGCGCCTTTTTCAAATCCTGCACAGAAACATCATCGTTCGTTTTCATTTCCTTGGATACCTTAGTGCCACAAAGTTGTTCGTAGTCAACCGGAGAGGTAATCGTCCGGTTTTGGCCACACACAGGGCAGCCCGGATCGCGGCGAATTTTGATTTCGCGAAAGCGTATGTTCAGGGCGTCGAAGAGGAGAAGGCGATTCAGGAGCAGCGTGCCAATGCCGGTGATGAGTTTAAGAGATTCAGTCGCCTGAAGGATGCCAATGATACCCGGCACGGTGCCGAGAACGCCCGCCTCAGAGCACGATGGGGCCGCACCAGGGGGTGGAGGTTCCGGGTAAAGACAACGGTAACAGGGCGCGCCGAGGTGAGGAGCAAAGACACTGACCTGGCCCTCGAACTGGAAGACCGACCCGTAGATGTATGGTTTGGAAAGAAAGACCGATACATCGCTTGCGAGGTAGCGAGTAGAAAAATTGTCCGTGCCGTCGAGGATGATGTCGTATTGGCTGAAAATGAGGGAGGCGTTTGAACTGCAGAGACGCTCCGGGTGCGTATGAACCGAAACCGCTGGATTGAGGCTGGAGAGCGCGGCTTTGGCGGAGTCAGTTTTGAGTTGGCCTACAGAGTCCGAGCGGTGAAGGACCTGGCGATGGAGGTTCGAGGAATCCACACGGTCAAAATCAACGATGCCGATGTGGCCGACGCCGGCGGCGGCGAGGTAAAGAGCCGCCGGGGAACCCAAGCCCCCCACCCCGATACAGAGGACCTTGGCAGCACAAATTTTCTTTTGGCCAACCACGCCCAGTTGGGGCAGAATGATTTGCCGCGCATACCGCCGCATTCCGTTTGCGTCCAGTTCCATCCTGACGAACGTAATGCAGCCGCCGTGTTGGCGCAATTTGGACGTGTATGAAAGAAAAAACGCCGGGAGCCACAGCCGCTTACCTACGCCGAAAAACGAGGCTTCGACCCCGGCTTGGAATCATTCTGGGGAGCGGTTTCCAGGGAGTTACCGAGCACGTAGAGAGTGCGCAAAGTGTTCCATACAAAGAACTGGCTGGTTTCCCGGCCGTGGGGGTGGAGGGACACAGCGGGGAGCTGGTGTTGGGGAGGCTGGGAGGCACGAAGGTGGCAGTCCTGAGCGGAAGGGCGCATTATTACGAGGGCCACTCGATGGACGAGGTGACCTTTGCCGTGAGGACCCTTGCTGCATTCGGCATTACGGACCTGCTGCTGACGAATGCTGCCGGAGCGATTGGGCGCGGACTTTGCCCCGGTGATTTAATGGTGATCACCGATCACATCAACCTGATGGGCGTGAATCCGTTGCGGGGACCCGTGGCGAAAGAGATGCCGCGTTTTGTGGATATGACAGCTGCGTACTCGGCGGAACTGCGGCGCGTGCTTGAGGTTGCGGCACGGAGCATGCGGATGCGTCTGAAAGCAGGTGTGTATCTCGCCGTAGGAGGCCCGAGTTATGAGACGCCGGCAGAGATCAGGGCGTTTGCACGGCTCGGGGCGGATGCCGTGGGGATGAGCACCGTGCCGGAGACGATTGTAGCACGGCAATGCGGCCTGCGAGTGGCCGGGGTTTCCTGCATCACGAATTTCGCGGCAGGACTGACGGGGGAACCGCTGGCCCATACCGATGTTCTGAGAACCGGAGAACGCGTGAGACTGAAAGCTGCGCAGTTGCTGGTGGAGTTTGCGCGTAGATATGAACGAGAGCGATAAACTGAGACTGATCGAGGCGGCCGTGGAAGCGCGGCAGGGCGCCGTGGCGCCTTACTCGAAGTTTAAAGTCGGAGCGGCCTTGCTGCTTCCCGACGGCGGCATCTTGACCGGAGCAAACGTCGAGAGCGCCAGTTACGGTTTGACGTGTTGCGCGGAGCGGGTTGCCTTGTTCAAGGCGCTGACCTCTGGACACCGCGAGTTTCAGGCCATCGCGGTGGTGGCCCGTGTTAAAGGGGGGCCAATGCCGTGCGGAGCGTGCAGACAACTCCTGGCGGAGTATGCCCCGAACGCTGCAGTTTTTGTGGCGGACGTCACAAGGCCAAAGAATATCCGGCGCTTTAGGCTTGAGAAGCTGCTTCCGCTGGCGTTCAGAGGTGAGACGCACTTGATGGGAAAGCCGTCCCTGTCAAAGACAGGTGGGGGCAGAGAATGACCGGGACGCCTAAAAGTCCGACGAGGCTGTTACATGAAGCCTGACCAGATATTTGGATTTGAAAACGCAGGCTGGCCGGCATTGCTCATTGACAAAACGGGCGTAATCCTGCGGACAAACCAGGTGGCGATTGAGACATTCGGGCCGGAGATCCTTGGCGGGGCAAAACTTTCGGCTATCTGGTCACACGAAAATCCGTCCACAGCGGCAGATTTTCTAATGCGCTGGGAGCGGCACCCCGCAGCGTCGAACCTCGTAAAGTTTAACGTGCGCGGCGTGAACGTCAGCTACACCACTGTAATTTGCGGGCTGAAGCAGGAAGGAGATCCGTTATATGTGCTTCAGCTTTTCCCCGATATCGGCAGCGGGCTCGGAACCGCCGGAGGCCCCCCCGTGGAAGGCACCATGCAGCAGCAAAAGCTGGAGGTGGCCATCAAACTGGCACGATCCGTCGCGCTGGATTTCAAAAACGCGCTCAGCGGTGTTCTGGGCCATAGCTCGCTGCTGTTGATGCAATCCGAGCCCGACCACCCCTGGCGAAAGGCACTCGAAGAGATCGAGAAAGCCGTCGCTCGCGGAGCGGATGCGGCAGCGTCTCTGGGTTCGTTTGCAAAACAGGAGAGGCAGCCGCAGGCCCATGCCATGAGCAACCTGAATGTAGCGCTCGAAAAGGCCACGGAAGGCTTGAAGACCGCGGCCGGAGAGCGCGCAGTGGAGTGGGAGTTTCATCTCGAGCGAAAGCTCTTTGGGGCACGGTTTGATGAGACCAAAGTGCAACAGGCGATCACCAAAGTGCTGGAAAATGCCATCGAATCCATGGCACGCGGCGGGGTGGTCAGGATCAGCACCAGGAACGTCGTGCTCTCCCAGGCAACCCAGGACCGGACCGCCAAGCTCCCCGCCGGCACTTACGTATGCGCTGAAATCGCCGATAACGGGGCCGGGATTGATGAGGCCATTTTACCCCGGGTCTTCGAACCTTTTTTCAGCACCAAAGGGTCCGCAAAGCACAGGGGGCTCGGGCTGCCATGGGTCTATGGTGTCATTACCAACCTGCGCGGCGGGGTGGCTATCTCCAGTCAGCCGGGAACAAGCACCTCCGTCCGGATTTACCTGCCTGCGGAAAACCAATACGTCACAGAGCCCCACGGAGACACCTCGCAACTTCGGGGAACAGAGACCATTCTGCTCGTGGATGACGAAGAGATTATCCTGTCAATGGGCGAAGCGGTGCTGACGTCGTTTGGTTACAAGGTCATTACGGCGGCGTCCGGCAAGAAAGCAATGGCCGTCTTTCAAAAACCCGGGTGGAAGGTGGATTTGCTGGTCACGGACCTCATCATGCCCGGGATGAGCGGCACGGAGCTGGTGATGGAGATTCACAAGTTTGCCGCAGGGATGCCTGTGATCATGATGAGCGGTGCCCTGCCGGGGAGTGACGCATCAAGCAAAACCTATCTGGCAAAGCCGTTCACGTCCATAGACCTGCTTCGGAAAGTCCGCGGCGTGCTGCCTGGCACCCAACCCTCGCCGTAGGGCCGTCCCCGAATATTTTCCCTACGCACTTCAAAGACGATATGAGAATCGTCCCTCCCGGAGTGTAACCGTTAAGCAATCCCCCCTGCCCAGGATCAGGCATCCGCAGCTTGAGTTGTCGCAGCTTGGATTTGACTCTTAAAGGCCTTTGGCCTTTTATTACCGACAATGAGAATCACCATTGTCGGCCTCGGCTATGTCGGCTTGCCATTGTCTTTTCAGTTTGCGCGCTCCGGGGTGCAGGTGCTGGGTCTGGATATTGACCAGGCGAAGGTGGACGCGCTACAGCAGGGGCGAAGTTACATAAAACATATCCCGGCGGCGGAGGTTTCCGAGGCAATTTCCTCGGGAACGTTTTCCGCCAGCACTGACTTCAGCCGGGTGCGGGAAACAGACGCGGTGATTATCTGTGTGCCAACACCGCTCAACAAGAATCGCGAGCCGGACATTTCGTATATCATTGAGACGGGCAGAAGCATCGGCCGGCACCTGATCAAAGGGATGCTGGTGGTGCTGGAGTCCACAACTTACCCCGGAACAACGGACGAGGATCTGCGCCAGGTGCTGGAAGAGGTTTCCGGCCTGAAGGCGGGTTTGGATTTTCACCTGGCGTTTTCTCCGGAACGGGAGGATCCGGGAAATCCGGAGAGCAAAGTGGCGCAGATCCCAAAGATTGTTGGCGGCCTGACGCCCGAGTGTCTGAAGCGAGCCACGGCGCTCTATTCGAAAGCTCTCCAGACGATCGTGCCAGTCTCCTCGTGCAGGGTGGCCGAGGCGGCAAAGATACTCGAGAACACCTTTCGGTCGGTGAATATCGCGCTGGTGAATGAGCTAAAGGTGGTGTACGAGGCGATGGGGATTGATATCTGGGAGGTAATCCGGGCCGCGAAGACGAAGCCGTTCGGTTTTATGGCCTTTTATCCAGGCCCGGGGCTTGGAGGACATTGTATTCCGATTGATCCTTTTTATCTCACCTGGAAGGCCCGGGAGTATGGCCAGAACACGCGGTTCATCGAACTGGCCGGCGAGGTCAACACGTCCATGCCCAGTTATGTGATACATCGGGTGGGTGACGCATTGAATGAGCAGCAAAAATCGGTCAAGGGGAGTTCCGTGCTCGTGCTGGGGCTGGCTTATAAGCCGAACGTGGATGACGAACGGGAATCGCCAAGTTATGTGCTCATGGAGATGCTCGCGCAACGGGGGGCAAAGGTTTCTTATCACGATCCCTATGTCCCCGTGATCAAACCAACGCGCGAGCACGGGCATTGGGCGGGAACAAAATCAATCGAGTGGTCGCGGGAGACGATCGGGTCCTTCGATGTTGTGCTGATTTCGACAAATCATGGGTGTTTTGATTACGGCGAGCTCGCGGCGTGGGCACGCTGTATTGTAGATACCCGAAATGCCATGGCCAGGGTGAAAACCGCGCCCGGGCAGGTGTGGAAGGCCTAGTGCACGAAAAAGCCGGGGGCCATAAACCTTTCCGTTCCCTGCGGTTTTGCCCGGGTGAGGGGATATTGAGGTTTCAAGGCATGAATGCGACAGTGTGATAATCATCCTTACGGTGAGGCTTATGCGCAACATTGCTGCGATTGTTCAGACGGCACGAGAGCTTGGGGTCGCCATCCCGGCGTTCAATGTGCCTTACCTGCCAATGATGGAGCCCGTGGTCCGCGCTGTGGCAAAGGCTGACTCCTTCGCGATGGTGGATACAGCGCGCCTGGAATGGATTAAGTTCGAGAGCCAGGGACCCGAGGCGGTGGCAACGGAGTTCGAGCGGTGCGGTGACAGACGGTATGTGCGGCTGCACCTGGATCATGTGCCGGTGGTGGATGAGGACGGCGAGAGGGTGGATTTTATGCCGATTTTCAGGCGCGCGCTCGATTGCGGCTATGAGTCTGTAATGGTCGATGGATCGCGGCTCGGCCTGCACGAAAACATCGAGGCGACACGCGCGGTAGCCGGGTTGGCGACCCCTTATGGCGTGCCAGTTGAGGCTGAGTTAGGCGCCGTTCTGGGACATGAAGCGGGTCCCCTGCCCTCTTACGAGGAGCTGTACGAATCCGGACGCGGATTCACGGATGTGGCCGAGGCCGTGCGTTTTGTTCGTGAGACTGGCTGCACATGGCTTTCAGTAGCTATCGGTAACGTCCATGGGGCGATCGCAGCCGGACGACGCGAGCAAAAGAAGGTCGAGGCGCGGCTGCACCTGGAGCGGCTGGATGCTCTTTACGCCGCGACAGGAGTGCCACTGGTGCTGCACGGGGGCTCGGGAG
>CAYNZC010000076.1:5940-22314 GCA_964401575.1 uncultured Verrucomicrobiota bacterium | reverse complement strand
GTTTGTGCCTGGAACCCGGGGATGCACGCTAAGACTCCGGCACATTGACAGCAGCCAGCCATCCACCTGCCCGTTCAAACCGTGCGTAATCACCGTCACCCCGCCGGCGTAGCTCAAGCCCGACACGGCAATCCACACAACTGCCCACAGTAAGTTCCGGCCAGCGATCACACCAGTATTCTCCCCCAAAAAATGCCGGACGCGAACTTTTCTTTTGTCTTAAAGAGGCACCGTCCGTTTACCCATTTCTGAATACCTTCACCACGAACGCTGGCAAATTTCGGCAGGCGCTGCAAATCATTGTGGGCATGCAGCTTAACAAATAGGCGGCGACTGCAGAATCCCTCACAACCCACGATCGCGCAACGCAAGCGTTGCGAACCCGAAACCGGCTCCTGGTCAGTGCATTCGGCTACTCCACGGGCCCTGCTGCCTTTTGGAGGACCGCTTTTGCGTGGCGGGCATAGTGCCCGTGCAGGTCGCGTGAATACTGGCCCAAAGTCTTGGCTCCGAGCCCGTCATGATCGCCGCATCGGTATAACGCGCGCGCCAGGTAGAGTTCTTTCAATGCCTCGTTGCGCGTCTTTGTGTCGGTTCTGCTTTCCGGGTTGTCGGCAAAGGCGTCCTCGATGTTCATAACAGCATGGCCGGCCATCCCGGGTTTCTCCAGCAACTGCGCAAGCGTGTGAGCCGCCGACCTGTCCGCGAGTGTCTCCAACGCTATGGCGATTGCGCGGAAATGGGAGAACTCGCTCTCGCTCGTGAGCGCTGCTGTTTTGCTCAGGATGGGCGCGAGCGCCGCATCAGAACGTGTGCGGCCAAGAGCGATAATAAAACTATCCAGCGGGCTCATGCAGGGGCCAAACTGGCCCATACCCGTGTAGTTCCAGCCTTTGTCCCATTCCATGCCCCGGACAGCCTCCGCCAGAACTGGCGCGCCCGCGCCATCGCCCATCATGCCCAGGATATGCGCATAGATCAGCTTCTGCCTCGAACCCGCAGTCGCGAGTGTCTCCCGCAGCATGGGCCGGGCGAGATCGTAGTGGGCCAGGACGATTTCCAGACCGTCGTAATCGTTGGCTACGCGGCGCACAGCATCCGCCACCATCTCTTTCGGCAACGGGAAGCTGTCCTTCTCGGTCAGCACGCTTTCGGGAAGGTTGCCGATATCCACCAGGTGCCGTTGCAGTTTCTTGATGTCCACTCCACGCGTCCTGCCATCGGCCCTGGCAGCCATTGCGGCAGCCACACCGGCTGCGTAACCCTGGTTTTGCACATCAGATTGCATCCGGATGCACGGAATGGCGTCCCTGTGGGCGCTGACGCCCAAGCCGGTCACGATCACGCCTTCCACTCCTCGCGGCAACAGGCAGCGCCACGGCACACGCACTGTAATACTGTCACGATTCGGCGGACGCAGCATGAACAGCGGGTGAATAATGTACCCGTGTGTGTCAAAGTTGCTCTTGGCAATCACGATTGTGTCGGGGAACGTTCGCCCCAGCACCATGTCCATCGGCGAAAAAAAGAAGTCGCCGACGATTTGGCGCCGTTCGCGCGTATCTACCAGTTGCCCCATGTCGTAGGCATCCTTGAACTTTGCCTTCGCGGTCACCAGCACGCGCCAGACATCGAAAACGTCCGTGTCGTCCACGAAGGTGTAATCCGTGTTCACGGAGCGCTGGCCCAGATCGCGCGGGGGCAGCCCCGTGCCCTGCACCGCCACGTCTGTATCATCTGTGTAACGGCAAACGGCGCCGGCGGCGGCCGCGATATCCGCATTGCCGGTGGAGTCCACGATCGTTTTTGCCAGGACAACTCCGCGTCCTTGTGGGGTCAGAACAACAATGCCTGTGGCTTTGTCCCCCTCCATAACGACTGCCTGCCCGAGCACGCCATACCAGATGTCCGCTCCCGCTTTGCGCAGCGCGCTCCGGAACCATTCGTTCTTGTGATCCGGATTCCAGCTCCCTTCGCGCCCTTTGGCGCCGTAGGCGGCCACTCCCTTGTCCACTTCTGTGCAGAAGCCCACGCGGTTTCCGTGATAGTAGCTGGCGATGTAGCCCATCGTGCCGACGCCGCCCAGCCCATGCAGGTATTCAACCACCAGCGTTCGCGAGCCCTGCCGGGCCGCCGCGATGCCGGCCGGCGCGCCGCCGGTGCCGCCGCCCACGACCACCACGTCATACTCACCAATGACCGGGATGCCGTAGCTTTTCTCGGCAAGGTGTCCGCCGGTTGCGCGGTGGTTCTGACCAATCGCGACCTCACGAATTGTCTGCCGTGCTGTCGGCGCCGCGGCTTTGCCTGTCACCCGGACCCCCTTCAACGTGGGCTTGGCCGCCGCGAGAGCTGCCGCCGCCTTGCCGATTCGAGCGCCCAGCGCCATCTGGTTCACAGGTCGCAGCAGCGCGGCTGCCGCTTCGCGTGAAACATCCGCGCATCCCCCCAGAACGAGAATCCGATTGTCATTCTCCGGCTGGAAACAACCCAACGGCACCTGCTCCGCACCGGGCCATTTGCCCTTTAAAGTTTGGACACCCCGAAAATGATCCGGCGGCACCTGGAACAGCACTTCCGAACTGTCCACAGCTTCGGGCGTCCAGGTCAGGTCCCGGGCGATCTGCTCCGCATTTGCAAACGAACCAAAGCTCGCATCCGGCATGGGGAGATCCATCTCGTAAACGTGCACGGGAAAAATGGTTCCTTTTCGGTCCGTTAGCTGTAACGGACTTCCGTTGACTGCGCGCAGTCCCTTCTCCTGTCGCAGCGGTCCGCCGACAACAACCCGGCTGAATCGCTGAGCACCTGCCGGAAAAGGGGTGAACGTTGCCCCTGCCATGCGCGCCACATTGCTTCGATCTGTGGCGTCAATAATGACTTTTGCCAGGACGGCTTGCCGGCCTGAGCGGGTGGAGATGATGACGCCGGCGGGGCCGCCATCGACATCGCGCAGCAGTTCGGTGGCATAGCACCAAAACAGGAAAGGAACGTGCGCTTTGATCAGCGCCTGGTCGAGCGTGCGCTTGACCTGCATGGGCGTTACGAACTGAATTGGCAGCTTCTTTGAAGGAGCATCGGGCTTCTTTGCGCCTTCCACAATCACCTCACCCAGCAGCAGCCGCGTAGCGTCCGGGCTCCGCTTTACCTCGATCCGCAGGTATCTTGCCCTGGCCTCAAGGTCGGACGAAATGGGCACCCCGCCCCACTCAAAACTGCCTTTACCCGCGCCGGCGTTGGTCCCGGTTCCTGCGGCAGTCCATTGCTGCCCATCACCACCCGTGAACAGCTTCATCTGGCCGACTTCAAACTCACCTGGACGCTGGTAAGCCATCAGGTGCACTCGCCGGATCTCCTGCTCCGAACCCAGGTCCAGAGTCAGCACAACATCGTCGTCGTATTGCACACTTTGAGTCGCGGCACTCTGCCATTCGCCGTTGCTCAGCAGCGAGGCCGGGGTGGTGTCCGGATGCTTCCGCGATGGGCGCTGGCTGGAGGAATACTGGAACGGCATGCCTGTCCCAATCGGTTGTGGAGCCGGTGGCCCCGGTTTGAAAACCTCGCGGGCCAGGTCCGATAAGGGACCTTCGCCAGGCTCAAGCCAGAGCCGGTACGTACCGCAGATATCCTCTCCCAAGTACGGCCGGGCAGCCGCCAGGAACACCTTCGCGCCAGACCTGGCCGCTTCTGCCGCTGCCGCCACACCGCCGGAGCCGCCTCCCACAACCATCACATCCACCTCATGCAGCACCGGAATCGAACCCTCCGGCTGGATAACCTCCGCAGCGCGAATAGGCTGCACCGTTAACGCGAGCGCGGTGGCGACCACTTGAAAATAAAGCTTCATATACATCGTCGCCTGAAAGCGTAGAAAAACATTCGGGACTGTCGAGGCAAACCAGGTAATGGGTGAGTCCAAATAACCGTCTCGGTCAAAACGACCACCCAACGCTGAACCGGTATTGGCGTCGGCCAGATTTGGCCGGTTTTGAACCGATCCTGCAGATCCCGTGTCGAGTGCCTCGAACGCGCCAATGCCATTTGCTCTGAAAAACCTGACAAACATAACGGTTGAGAAATGCGATAAGATGCCGTAAAGATTATCTACTATGAAGATTAGCTTCTTGAGTTGTGTTGCCGGCCTTGCTCTGATTTTAGGAACCACCACACTGCATGCACAGGGTGCGAATAACGGGGCGGACTTGAAGAGCCTCCTCTCCGGCGCCGACAAGGACGGCGATGGCGTGCTCAGTCAGTCGGAAATGACCGCACTATACGATCTTGTCCAGGGGCGAACTACTGGAAGGACGAACCTGCCAGGCATCCTCCGCCCCGGCAGCACCCGCACAAATGCAGGAACAGTAAGGACTCCCCCCACGGCGCCTCCACGAACCCCGATCCCAGTGCCACCCCCCGCAACGCAACCGGTCCCCGCGCAGACGAACCGGGCGCCTGTCGTGCGGCTCCCAAAGAGCATACCCCAGACCAAACCCGCCGAGGAAGCTGGCGAACAATACGGCGCGATCACTTCCGAACGCGAGTATGAAGCCGAAAAGCGCCGGCTCGAGAAAGACTACGAGTCAGCGAAAAAGGATTTGGAGCGCAACTACGAAGCGGCAAAACGCGACCTCGAAAGACAATGGGAGGACTCGAAGGGGGATCGCCGTGATAAACCCGGACGGGGCGACGAACGTGGAAAAGGGAAAGGCAAAGGAAAGGCCAAGGGGTGGGATAAGGACCGCGACTAAGTCTTGCTGGATCAACGAGGCTGCTCTCTGGATTCATTACGTATTGTTTTGCCCATGTTTAGGTTATGAACTCAAAGTTGTCTTATATGGTTGGCGTGTTGGCCGCCGCCGGGTTGTGTTCCCACAGCCTTTGGGCTCAATCGAGCCCTTCCTTTGTAGAGGTGCCTCTTTACACCACCGGCTTTGAAACCAACGAGGGTTACTCGACTCTCTACACCCTCGCAGGACAGGGCGATTGGCAGGAGACCAGCGACGGCGGCAACGGCATAGTGCCCGACTTCTTCCCGGGCAGCGGGCAACAAGCATACATCGGCCTTTTTCCTCCGTCTGCCGCGCAAGCGTCGGTCACGGTGTATCACGACCTTCCTGCGACAATGGTTTCGGGCTCGAACGCCGTCGTTCGGTTCACCGTAAGTTTTGAACTTGTAGATTCCGTTAACGGCAAACGCGACAATTTTCAATGGACGTTTTTAAATCGCTCGCAACAGTTCCTGTTTTCGCTGGATTTCGACATGGAGACACTCGGAATCAGTTACGCGCTGAATGACACGGCCGGTTTTCGCGCAACAGGCGAGGACTTTCTTCCGTCGGGCATATTCGACATGGAAATTCTCGCGGATTTCTCCAAAAACGAGTGGTCCGCCACCATCAACAACCAGCCTGTGGTGACGGCTCAACCGATCTCGACTCGACCAGGCACGGAGATCTCCCGAGACCTGGGCAACGTGGATGTGACCTGGGCGATTTATGATCCGGCCAATCCCGGTGATAACTTCATGGTGTTTGATGATTACCGGGTGGTGGAGTTGGTTCCAGCAGCGCAGATCAGCGGTTTCGTGCTGTCAGACACGAACTCGAATAACACGGGCGATGCGCCCCTTGCCGGCGTGACCCTGACGCTCAAAACGGGCGCGGGCGCGGATATTGACAGCAACCCGGCGACTCCCGGCGTGCAACCCACCACCACAACGACATCCACCAACGGCAGCTATGTTTTTGGCGGCTTGCTGCCCGGCTCATTCCAGGTGCATCAAACACAACCCCCCGGGTATGTCAGTGTAACTGATGCGGACGGCGGCAATGCCGATGTTATTGGAGACGTGACCCCGATGACGCTGGCGATTGGGACTCTCAAGACAAACCAGACTTTTGTCGAACGTCCGATCGGACAGGTGGTGAAACTTGTTCCAACAGGCTACCTGGGACAACTTGGCTTCCTGCTTCAGGTCGAGGTTCTGGTTTCTGCGACGCACGTGGTCGAGGCGACCAGCGATTGGGTCCAATGGACGCCTATCCGAACGATCAATCCCGGCACAACTGGTGTTATTGATGTCCTGGATTCCAACGCGTCGAGTTATCCCAGGCGTTTCTACCGGGTAAAATCGACCCTGTAGAAAAGGGCCCGAGTTGGCCCGTCGCGACTGCCGCGACATTATCGACCCTGTTCACTGCGAGGCTCTGATTCACCCCTGCGTGAGGCCGGGACGCAGCGCGCGCGGTGGATTGTTCCCCCCGCGATCAGGCGCTCGTTGTTATCATACAAAACCAACTTCTGCCCCGGGGTAGGAGCAAACAGGGGCAAATCAAATCGCACGGTCATCGAAATCGAGCGTTCATCGCCGACCTCACATAGTGACTCAACCCTGCAAGGCATGGGATCCCCACCAGAGCGCACTTTGCCCAATAGCCGGGCGCCCTCTCGCAATGTGGCGTCATCCAGCACGTTCACTTCGCCGGCTTCGACAGCGTGCATCATGGCATCGGCTCTTACTCCAGCGACGACCTCGTTGCAGTCGGGCCGTATGCCCAGCACATAGAGCGGTTCGGTTGCGGCAACTCCCAGGCCTCTGCGCTGACCGTGCGTGAAGTTGGCAATGCCGGTGTGCCGCCCGATAACCGCGCCCTGCATGTTCACGATGTTCCCGGGTTCCCGCCCCGCCGCACCAAGCGCGTTCCGATAGTCCCCCTCCCCCGCAAAACAGAGTTCCATGCTGTCCTGCCGCTCCGCGACCCTAAGCCCGCGGTCCGCAGCCCGCCGCCGCACGTCCTCCTTGGTCCAACCACCCAGAGGCAGCACCAGGTTCTTCAACCGGGCAGCCTTGATGCCATACAGAAAATAGCTCTGGTCGCGGCTCTTCTGCGCCCCGCGCAGTAGCGACCATCTGCCATCCACCTCCTTCACCTGCGCATAATGGCCAGTGGCGATTTTTGAGATGCACATTTCGCGCTCGATGAAGTCCCACACCACCCCGAACTTGAACACGGTGTTGCATTCGACGCATGGACTGGGCGTCCATCCTGCCGCGTACGCCGTCTGGAACGGTTCGATGACCTGCGCGCGGAACTCCTCGCGCACATCGAGAAAATAATGCGGGATATCCAGGTCACGGCAAACGTATGCCGCCTGCACGCCGCAACAGGAGCGCTTGAAATCACAGCTCTCCACCACCGGCAACCGCATTGTGATGCCGGTGATGTTCCAGCCGGCTTCCTTGAGGACGAAAGCCGTCACGCTGCTATCCACCCCCCCGCTCATCAGCACAGCAATGTTGCGCTCCGGATCAGGGCCGGGTTGCCACGCCTTTGTTGTGGGTGCCTCAAGTCTCACGAGTGCATCTTAACATCAGACAACGAAACGGGCACCCTGTCTTTTAGAGGTAAGGCTTCAGGATTGGCCCCAGAGCACGAATACAGCTCGAGGGCCACACCTTGCGATCCGTCATAATGGCGTTCTTCAATGCGAAATGACAGGGCCAACCGGGTTCGGTCGGAATCCGGACCACGCTTTCGCGGATGATCGCCTTGGCTGTCCGCGCGTTTGCGGTCACGTTGGCGAGCACCATGTCCACCGTCACGTGGGCTTCGTCATCTTTCCAGCAATCATAATCGGTAATCATCGCCAGGGTGGCGTAGGCGATCTCGGCTTCCCGGGCGCACTTGGCTTCGCCAAGATTGGTCATTCCAATCACATCGAATCCAAGCTTCCGGTTGACTCGCGATTCCGCCCGTGTGCTGAACGCCGGACCTTCCATGTTCACATAGGTGCCGCCCTTGTGAACGCGCGCCTTCGCTTTCTTGGCGCTTTTGAACAGAATTTGCTGAAGTTCCAGAGCGATCGGATCGGCAAAGGCCACATGCCCTACGATGCCACTGCCAAAGAATGTGTGATTCTCATGCTGCCGGGTGCGGTCGAAGAATTGATCCGGGAGAACCACATCACAAGGCTTGTAACGTTCCTGGAGAGAGCCTACAGCGCTCACGCTGATAATCCACCGTACACCCAAACTCCGCATGCCCCAGATGTTCGCGCGATGGTTCAGCTCGCTCGGCAATAGCCGGTGCCCGCGGCCATGCCGGGGAAGAAACACAACCTCCCGGCCGCAAAGCCGCCCCGTAAGAAACTGGTCCGAAGGCTCTCCGAACGGGGTCTTAACCGTCTTCCACTTCTGTTTCGTGAAACCGTCGATGTCGTAAAGGCCGCTGCCGCCGATCAGGCCGATTTTGTGCTCAGGCATGATGCTTTATATCCCGCAGGGCAAAACGATGCCAGAAAGATTGTTTTAACTTTTCTTTCCGGCGCGGCGGCAGCATCTTCGGACTTCGCGGTTATGGGTCTAAAATTGCTTAATACACTGTCGCGGTCACTACAGGAATTTGTCCCCCTGGATCCCGGGGGGCGAAGGGTCGGGATGTACTGCTGCGGGCCGACCGTGTACGATTTTGCGCACATCGGCAACTGGCGGACATTTGTCTTCGCTGACCTGGTGAGGCGGTACCTTGAGTTCATCGGCTACGACGTGACCCAGGTCATGAACATCACCGATGTGGACGACAAAATCATCCAAAAGGTGCGTGCTTCCGGCAAGAGTCTCCAGGAGTTCACATCCCAATTTGAAGAGGCATGGAAAGAGGACTTGCGGGCGCTCAACTGTCGCCTGCCACACCATACCCCTCGAGCCACCGAGCACATCCAGCAAATCATCAAGCTGATCCAAAAGCTGGTGGCCAGAGGTGTCGCCTACCAGGCGACCGATGGCAGTGTGTATTTCAGCATTCAAAAATACCGGGATTCAGGCAAAACTTACGGCCAGCTTCTCAAGCTCAACACCGAGGAAATGCGCCCCGGCGAACGGGTGCGCAGCGATGAATACGAAAAAGAAGCTGTGGCCGACTTCGCCCTTTGGAAAGCCCGGGCGACGGACGACGGGTCGGTTTTCTGGCCCAGCCCGTGGGGTGATGGCCGGCCCGGATGGCACATCGAGTGCAGCGCCATGAGCATGAAGTTCCTGGGACCCAGCTTCGATCTGCACCTCGGCGGTGAGGACTTGATATTCCCGCATCACGAGGATGAAATCGCCCAGAGCGAAGGCGCGGATATGCAAGCCACGGGCCACCGATTCGTCCGCTACTGGCTCCACGGGGCGCATTTGCTCGTCGAAGGCAAGAAGATGAGCAAGTCCCTGAACAACTTCTTCACTTTCCGCGATCTCGTCGCTAAAGGCTACAAAGGACGCGAAATTCGGTTCCTCCTCCTGACCGCGCACTATCGGGAGACCTTCAATTTCACCTTGAGCGGCCTGGATGCCGCCCGGAGCTCGCTCGCGCGGATTGATGAATGCGTCGGAAAACTGCGTGAAATCGCAGCCGGCCGCACCGCCGGGCCCGAACCATCCCTTCCTGCACGTTTTCAGGAGGCGATGGATGAAGACCTGAATATCTCGGGCGGCTGGGGAGTGGTGTTCGAGTGGGTTCGCGAGACGAACAAAGAGATCGCCTCGGGCACCCTCTCACCGGAGCGGGCCGCAGCAGCACTGGCTGCGTGGGAAAAGGTTGATGCCGCGCTGGGCGTGGGGACGAAGGCCGAAGCGGAAGCCCCGGCAGAGTTGGTGGCACTGCTTGAAGAGCGACAGGCGGCGCGTAAAGCCAAAGATTTCAAACGCTCCGATGCCCTCCGCGATGAGCTTAAATCCAAAGGATGGGCCATCGAGGACACCCCAAAAGGACCAAAACTGAAGAAAATCTCCAGATGAGAAGAGGTTTGTTTCTCACATTCGAAGGAACCGAAGGCAGCGGAAAATCCACCCAGATTTCCATCCTCTCAAAACGCCTGCACGATGCGGGCTACAATGTTTTGACGTTGCGCGAACCAGGCGGCACGCCGATCGGGGAGGAGATCCGCCATACGCTCAAACATAGCAAAAACAACGATGCCATGACCCCTGAGGCGGAACTGTTGCTGATGAATGCCAGCCGCGCACAACTGGTGCGTGAAGTGATTCGCCCCGCACTGGAGGCCGGACGCATCGTGTTATCCGACCGGTTTTATGATTCCACGACCGCCTACCAGGGCTATGGCCGGGAACTGGATCCGGTTCTTGTCAAAGCCATCATCGACGTCGCCGTCGGAGACACCCGGCCAGACCTGACCTTCCTGCTGCTCGTATCTCCCGAAACCAGCCGCGAACGCCTTCTGGCGCGGCAGCGCACGATGCCCTTCGTTCGAGACAGGTTCGAGGAAGCGGACAGGAACTTTTTCGATCGCGTCGCAAAGGGTTACACAGAGATTGCCAGCAAAGAACCGGGCAGGGTTCGAATCATCAATGCCACGGACGGGGTGGAAGCTGTCTCGACCCGCATTTGGAACACGCTTCAGCCGGTGCTGGCCCGAAAGGACAACCCGTCAATTTGTTGAAGACCGGATAACAAGCTGCTGCATTTGTGCCACTTAAAAAATCTGCTGCGAGATTTCCCTTGTGAAATGTTGTAACCCTGTCTTTCTTTGGTTCGTCCGAACGATGGTAAGCCCATCAAGGCGAGTAAACAAAAGTCTAATTCATATGAGAAAAATAATTGTTGCAACGGTGTGCGTGATCTTTGCCCTGGCACTGTCCGTCACAGCCGCTGAAGGCAAAAAGAAAGCCAAATGGACTGACGAGCAAAAGTCCGTTCACAAACAGATGCTCGAGAAATACGACGCCAACAAAGACGGCAAACTCGGCAAGGACGAGAAAGTCAAGATGAGCGGCGAAGACAAGAAGGCCATGGCCCAGGCGTTTAAGAAGGACAAAGAAGAGGGCAAAAAACCCGAGAAAAAGGAGAAGAAAGACAAGAAGACCAAGTAGTTGTTTCCATTCTCGATGATGGCCCCGGGCACCCCGGGGCTTTTTGTTTTCCGGGATACGCTACCCCCCCCGCCAAAATAACAGTGCGCATAAACTCGCCCTCGAAATGCCGTCCCTGTATGCTCCCGTCGATGAAGCGATTTGCAATAGTGACTGTGATCGGACGGGACAAGACGGGCGTGGTCGCCCGCGTAACCAATTTTCTGTTCGAACAAAAGGGCAACATCGAGGCGCTCGAGGAACAGGTCACCCGCGGCCAGTTTAGCATGACCCTTCAAGCCTCGTGGTCTGGTCCCGTGGACGAAAAGAAACTTCTGGCCGGAATGACACAGTTGGCGGCGCAACTCGACATGGAGATCACAACCCGCTTCACCGAACCACGCCAAAGCCAGCGCATGGCCATCATGGTCACAAAAGAATCGCACTGCCTGGAACGCATCCTTCGGGCCGCGAAAGATGGGGAAATCAAACGAGCCAGGCCGGCGGTGGTGATCGCCAACCGCAAGGATCTGGAGCCAATCGCACGGGCAGCCAGGCTGCCGTTTCATTACATTCCTTGGGAAAACCGCGCGAGGGCGGAGGAGAAGGCCCTCAGAATCCTCGACGAGCACGGGATTGATTTCATCGTGCTCGCGCGGTTCATGAAGATTCTCTCCCCAAACATTGTTTGGCGCTACAAAAACAAAATAATCAACATTCACCCCTCTCTCCTGCCAAGTTTTCCGGGACCCCAGGCTTATCGCCAGGCCTACGAGCAAGGCGTCAAAATCATCGGCGTTTCCGCACACTTTGTCACCGTGAACCTCGACGAGGGGCCCATTATCGCCCAGGATTGTTTCCGATTCCGGCCCGGCATGAATCTCAAGGATATTGTGAAAGCCGGACAACGCATCGAGGCGGAAACGCTGCTGAAAGCCGTGAAGCTTTACCTTTCACGACGGCTCGATGTTTATTGGGGCATCGTGAAGGAGGTGTGATCCCCGGCTTCAAAAGGCGCGGCAGGAAGATGAAATCGTGGTAATGTGAACACTGTGAGATTTGCCATTTTCCTGGCCGTTAGCATGTCTCTTGCCCTGCAGGCCGCCACCCCAAAACCGGAGGATGGCCGTGTTCAGGACGTCGGCAAAACGCCGCCGACTGTGGATCCGGCAAGCGCGGTGGAGAAAGAGTATGAGAAACTGCTCAATGCTGACGACCTCGCGCAGGCCGAAGTGGACGAGTGGATCCGAGTACACCGGGATTTCGCTTCCAGAGGTGCGGGCAGTGATGATGCCGCGCTTAACCGCCGAATACGCGAGCGTTTCGATCCGGTAAGAAAAGGCTACGAGGATTTCCTGAAGCGGCACCCGAATCACACACGCGCCCGGGTGGCCTACGCCAGTTTCCTCGGCGATGTGGAAGGCGACCAGGCGGCCCGGACACAGCTCGAGATCGCCCTGCGCCACGACACCAACAGCCCCGCCATTTACAACAACCTCGCCAATATTCACGGGCACTCCGGCTCGTTGGAAAAGGCTTTCGATTACTACGAGAAAGCCATCCGACTGGATCCGGACGAGCCGGTCTATTATCACAACTTCGGCACCACGGTTTACCTGTTCCGAAAAGACGCATCCGAGCATTACGAAATTGACGAGCAGCAGGTCTTCAACAAAGCGTTCCAACTCTACAGCAATGCTCTCCGGCTGGATCCGACTAATTTCCCCCTCGCTTCGGACGTAGCCCAGGTTTACTACGGGGCAAAACCTTTCCGGGCAAAGGAAGCACTCGCCGCGTGGACAAACGTGCTGAATCTCGCAGCAGATCCGGTCGAGCGCGAGGGCGTTTATGTGCACCTCGCGCGGGTGAAGATGCTCGATGGGCGTTACGACGAAGCACGGGAGCATCTGAAGGCGGTCACCAACAGCACCTATGCCGAACTGAAAAGACGGGTGACCCGAAGCATCGAGTTGCGCGAAAACGAATCCAGGGCAACCAACACAGTTTCGAGCGCCACAAACTCCCTGCCCCCAACCGGGAGCACCCCATCAAACCCTTAGCGGCGCATTTGCAAGCGCGCCCAGCAAGCCCCCGCAACTGGCTCGGGTCGGTGCATTACGAAATGCGTCCCCCCCGGCGCCGATGCCGATCGGTTGTGCCTTACAGCCCCACAGCCTTGAATTTGTTTTTTACCTCCTTGAGGTGAAAACCCAGTGAGCACAACTCTTCGAGTTCGCCGGGCTTGAAGTGTTTAGCAACCTCAGGATCACCCTTCAACTGCTCAAGGAAATCGGCATCGTCGCGGCCCTCGTGTTTGACCGCCCAGGTTAGCATGGCGTTTCTTTGCACCATCTCGTAAGCCTGCTCGCGCGTGAGACCTTTGCGAATTAACGCCAACAGGACGGTTTGCGAATTCCACATCCCGAGGGACAAACCAAGGTTCTTCTTCATGTTGTCGGGATACACCACGAGCCCTTCCACCAGCCTCGACATCGTCGCCAGCATGTAGTCCAGCAACGTGCAGGAGTCCGGAAAAATGATTCGCTCGACCGAGCTGTGACTGATATCTCGCTCGTGCCAAAGCGCCACATTCTCGAGGGCGGCCAGGGCGTTGCCGCGCAAAACGCGCGCCAGTCCGGACAAACGCTCGCCGGTGATCGGGTTGCGCTTGTGCGGCATCGCGCTCGATCCTTTCTGGCCCTTGGTGAACCTCTCCTCCGCCTCAAGAACCTCCGTCCGCTGCAGGTGACGGAACTCCGTGGCCCAGCGCTCGATGCTCGCGCCCACAAGCGCGAGAGTTGCAATAAACTCCGCATGCAAATCACGCTGGACAACCTGCGTGGCAATCGGGGCGGGCTTGAGGCCCAGCTTGCGGCACACGGCCGCCTCGATTTTCGGCGACAAATGAGCGCTGGTTCCCACAGCACCCGAAAGTTTTCCAATAGCTACGGCATCTCTCACCGATTCCAGCCGGCGCAACGCGCGGCCGAAATCATCATACATCAGCGCCATCTTCAGCCCAAACGTGGTCGGCTCCGCGTGGATTCCATGGCTGCGGCCGATCATCGGCGTGAGTTTGTGCTTCCGCGCCTTAACAGCGATCCTGCGCCGGAGTTCCTTCACGTCGTTGATGAGAATGTCCGCCGACTGCGTCATCTGCACCGCGAAAGCCGTGTCGATAATGTCGCTGCTCGTCAGCCCGAAGTGAAGCCACCGGCTGGCGGGGGCGCCGATGTTCTCGGCCACATTTGTGGTGAACGCGATCACATCATGATTCAATGTGCGCTCAAGCTCCCTGCAACGCTCGATGGTGAACGCGCCGCGCCGCTTCATCTGACGATAGTCCTTTGCCGGGACCAACCCCGCGGCGCACAATGCCTCGCTGGCAAGCAACTCAATCTCGAGCCAGATCTCCAGCTTGCGCTGCTCGCTCCAGATTTCTCTCATTTCCACCCTTGAATACCGTTGGATCATGGTTAAAAAGTTAAGAAGGATTTCAAGAGATGTCCACTTCGGGCATCGGGGAACCGGCGCACGTGGCGCAACTACAGATATTCCATCAGTTTCCCGAACTCGCTCTCCGTGTTGTAAAAGTGAGGCGAGAGTCGAATGTATCTTTTCCCCGAGCGATCGGCCCTCAGGGAGGTGACGATGCCCGCCTGGCCAAGCTTTTGATGCAACGGCGCCAGGTCTTCCGCCCCTCTGTGGAAGCTCACAATGCCGCTGCTGTTCTCAGGAGCAGCCTCGGCGTTCAGGACGGTATAACCCTTGCCCTGCAACGCGCTCACGAGCCACTTGCGGTGCCCCAGCAATCGCGCGGATATATTCTCGAGGCCGACTTCCAGCAGAAGCTCCATCCCGGTAATCATGCCGACCAACCCGAGCAGGTTGTACGTGCCCGCCTCATATTTCTGCGCGCCAGTACGATGCACAATTTGCTCCTGGGCGACGAAATTTGGCGAGCGCACGTTGTTCCACCCGTAAATCGGCGGATTGACCATTTGCTGAACTGCCTGGCGGATATAAAGCACTCCCGCACCGCAGGGCCCAAGCAGCCATTTGTGCGCGTCGGCTGCGAGCATGTCCACATATTCCAACGGCGTGGAAAACGCGCCCAGAGTCTGGATGCCATCCACGGAGAACAGGATATTCCGCTGGTGCAATGCCTTGCCGATGGAGTTGATATCAATACGGTAACCGGACACGAAATGGCATGAAGCCAGGGCCACCAGCCGTGTGTTTTCATCCACCTGCCCAATCACATCCGAAGACCGTATCACGCCCAGTCCCCGCGTGTTCATCAGGCGCACTTCGATCCCCTGCTCCGCCAGGGCCATCCAGGGATAGACATTCGAGGGATAATCGTCGAAGTAGATCAGAATATTCTCATTTTTCCGGAACTTGAGGCCGCTTGCCAGAAAACTCAGTGCTAGCGAGGTCGGCCCGACAAAGGCCACCTCGTCGGGTTGACATCCCATCAGCCGCGAGGCCGTTTCGCGACCGCGGGTGAGGATCTGAGGGTAGATAAACTGTTCCTGATCGCCCGTGGAGGACTGTACCGCGTAGTCGGCAATAGCCGCGCTCACACGCCGGGGCAGCGGCGAATCTCCCGCATGACCAAGAAAGATTTTCTCTCTGGCGACCGGGAATTCGTGCAATCGTTGCGACTCGTCCGCCAGGAGTTGTTCGATACGCATGAGCAGACACTACCTTGAGCAGGAAAAAGCGCAACGCGTTAAAGCAGGTTCCCGATTTGCTGGAAATACCCCGTGTAAAACTGGAAAATTTTGTAAACAATGTATCCCGCCACAGCCCCGTAAATGATCCACGGAACAACCTGGGCGAGCAAATGGAGTTTTGTTGAGCCTGCCTGCTGATAATACTTTTGCAGCCTCTTGAGGGAATCATCGAGCCTGCCGCTGACCTCCCCTGTGGCGTATTGGCTCGAAAACACCTCGGGAAACCAGCGGGTCTCCTGCACCAACTCGGCCGGAGTGGACCGTTCGCGCAGGCGGGGGATCCAGCTATCCACAATCTTTCCCAGGGCGGGCGAACCGCTCGCCGCGCCGGCCAATTGCCATGCTTCGACAACTGTCACCCCGGCAGCGAGCAGCGCCTCCAACGTCATCGACAATCGAGCCAGGGCCATTTCGCGCCGCGCTGCTCCAAGCACCGGCACCACGCCAAGAATCCTTTCCACGAATGCGCGCCAGCCCTTGCCATGCCGGCTTTGCCCAAGAAAAATCACGAGCCCCGCCAGGACGTAAAGAGGCAGCAGGATTCGTCCGGCACTCCACAGATACTCCGCCAAATTCCCTGTCTGGAAAAACCGGGCAAAGGGGAGAATGAAAACTGCCGCGTGCAGGAGAAAGACCGGATATAGCAGCGCGATGGCAAGATCTCTCGCAATACGCGCCCGGTCCTCGTAGTAATCAGCCAGGGATTCGAGAGTCTGTTCCAGGCGTCCGCTGGCTTCTCCCGCTTCCAGCAACGCCAGGTCAATCGGGGGCAGCCAGTTGCCCGCG
>CAYNZC010000076.1:0-5840 GCA_964401575.1 uncultured Verrucomicrobiota bacterium | reverse complement strand
CGCAGGCCCTGCATCTGCTCCACCACCTGCCCGTTCTTGAAGACCAGGAGGGTCGGGATGGCCCGGATGCCGTACTGCCCGGCAAGATCCTGATACTGATCAATGTCAACCTTGCCAATACGCACCTTGCCGTCGAACTCCTGCGCGAGATCATCCAGAATGGGCGCAAGCATCTTGCAAGGCCCACACCACTGCGCCCAGAAATCCACAAGAATGGGCGAGGTCGAATTCAGCACTTCGGAAGAAAAATTCTCCGACGTTAGAGTGACAATGTTTGAAGCAGCCATAAATCGAATATAATACAATTAAGAAACGAACGGCGCGAGTTGTGCGCCGCCAAATCCCAAGGGCCGTATGTTCGCCCTCTCCGTAGCTTTACATGAGCATGACGTCTTTGCCGAGCTGCGCAAAGATCAGGTATGTCGTCACAGCGGCCGCCAGACCGGCTACAGCCGCGCCGATCGCAAGGCCAATATCCAACCCGCTGACAGCCGGAGCTGCCACCACAGGGGCAGGACGGGGTCCAGACGCAGTGCTTGGGGCGCGCGAGGCCGGCGCCGCCGGCGCCGCGGCTGTGGCACGCTGCAATGCGGCAGGAGCCGGGGTTGCTGCTGTGCTGAGCGCCGGGGCTGGCGCGGCTGCGCCAGGGGCGGCCGTCGGCCCGCCCGGAGGCAGCGTAGGCAGCTTGATCGTTGGTGCGGCTGAGGGTTTGGGCGGCAGGTTGATGCGGACCGTTTCTTTCTTCGGTTGCACTTTGCCCGTTTCTTTCTTGGGCGGAAAAGCGCCCTGCGGCGTGTTAGGTATGTTCTCAGCCATAAATCTACGAAAAGCTAAAAGCCGATGGTGACGCTGTCAAACTCTTAAACAGATTCCTTTAAAGTGGCAATGAATTGCTTAAGCGCCGGGGAAAGCACCTTGTCTCGCTTGTGTATGACCGCCAGCGTCCGGAAAAACTCGCCATCCTCGATGCGCAGCGCTGTCAAGGTCTGGTTCACAACTTCCTGCCTCACGGTTTCCAAAGGCACAATGGAAATGCCCGAATCAATCTCGACAGCCCGTTTTACTGTCTCGATATTGTCGAACTCCATGATGGACTGAATCGCCACACCATGATCTTTCAGGATGCGATCAATGGCTTTGCGAGTGGGAATGTCCCGAGCGAAACTTACGAACTTTATCCCAGCTAACGCCTTTAATTTGACCGATTTCTGCTTTGCCAGAGCGTGCTGCGGATGGCAAACAACGGCCAGAGGATCCCGTTGAATTGGCACGATCTCGAGCTTCGGATCCTTCGTCGGGAAAGCAACCAAACCCATGTCCACCACGTTCCCGAGCACGTCTTCATACACCTGGTCCGGCCTGCGATATTCCACGTGCACGTTGACCGTGGGATAGGCTTTCAGGAATTTTTTGATGTACGGCGGCAGCACATGGAGCCCAATGCTGTAAATCGTAGCCACTCGAATGTTGCCGGAAATCACCTGCTTGATGTCCTGTAACTTGCTCTCAAGCGCATTATAGGTCTGCAATATCTGCTTGCTGTGGCCGTAAACGACCTCGCCCTCCGGTGTCAGTCGAAAGTTCTTCTTGCTCCGCTCAATTAAAACGGATCTGAAAACACGCTCAAGTGAACTAATAGTCTGGCTCACCGCCGATTGAGTGACCCCGTTGACCTGAGCGGTTTTGGTAAAACTCTCAGTTTCAACCAGGTCACAGAAGACTTTGAGACTGTCTATTTGCATAAGGCAATTGAATACATCTCTTAGAAAAAGTCAATGATCGTATTCCGGCAACACCTCTCGACCATACAAACCGGAATCCGCCGGGCCGAATCCCTTCGCGTTTGATTCCTCTTCCAGATTTGTTGCCAGTCGATAATATCCCCTCATGCAAAACCGCAGATGCACACGCAGAACATTTGCCACCACGCTCGCAGCCTTTGGAACCGGAACAATCTTGTTTCCCCTCCGTCTATCCGCCGCAGATTCCGGGCGCCGCACCGGCCGATTGAAGCAGGCCGTTTGCAAAGGCGTTTTTAAAGGTGCGAACCTGGACCTCGACGGCATGTGCAGGGAGGCCGCCCGGCTCGGCGCATGGGGCATGGATCTCGTGGGGCCCGAGGAATTCCACACCCTCAAAAAGCACGGGCTGGTGCCGACCATGGTGCGTGGCGTCACAGGCATCAAGCGCGGCGTGAACGACAAAACGGCTCATGCCGACTACGAGCCAAAGATGATCGAAACCATCAAGGCCGCCGGCAAGGCAGGAGCGCCAAACGTGATCATCCTGGCAGGCGACCGCGCCAGACTTTCGGATGAGCAAGGCCTGGACAACAGCGTGTTATTCCTGAACAAAATCAAGGCTGCCGCCGAAGATAACCAGGTCACTCTTTGCATCGAACTGCTCAACAGCAAAGTGAACCATCCCGGCTACATGGCAGATTCAACCGCCTGGGGCGTCGAGGTCTGCAAACGCGTGAACTCGCCTCGCGTGAAACTGCTCTACGATATCTACCACATGCAGATCATGGAAGGCGATGTGATCCGCACCATACGCGAAAACTTTCAATACATCGGGCACTTCCACACAGCGGGAAATCCGGGCCGGAACGAGTTCGGCCCCGAACAGGAATTGAACTACCCGGGCATCTGCAAGGCCATCGCGGACCTCGGCTTCACCGGCTACCTGGCTCACGAATACACGCCGACCAGAGACCCCCTGGGCACACTGGATCGCATGATGAAGTTGTGCGAGGTGTGACCCGCCCCATGCCCCTTCGTCAACGCGCTGAGAGATCCCTGATCCTGATGTTTCTAAACCACACCAGATCCGTGTGGTCCTGCAACAGGATGTGCCCTCGCACACGTGTGCCAAAGGATTTCGTGTCCTTGAATTTGCTCCCGGCCACGGCGGCCATCACCTTTTCGCTCCCGAGTTCGCAGGTCAGCACCCTCCTGCCGTTCAGCCAGTGTTCCACATGATTCCCCTTCACGAGCACTCGTGACTTGTTTATCTCCATGGGCGGGCGCGGTTCGGCCCTCTCATCGCACGCCAGCACGTCGTAGAAAGCTGCCGTCAGCCTTTTGCCTTCCGCTTTCGAGGCGTCCGGATGCCTGTCGTTGTCCAGGATTTGATACTCGTGCCCGATCGGGCCCCGCTCGCGCACGACGAAGTACTTCAAACCGCTGTTGCCTCCCCTCTCCAGCTTCCACTCGAAGGTCAGATCAAACTCCTCATACGTTTGTTCTGTGATGATGTCCCCGCCGCCAACCCCGAGACACTGCAGCCATCCGTCGGACACCTTCCACTTTTCCTCGATCGCGGTGCCCTTGAATGTTTTCCAACCGGCGATGCTGCTCCCGTCAAAAAGCAGTTTCCATCCGGCGGATTTTTCCTTCTCGGAAAGACTGTTCGGCTGCGCGGCAAAAACAACCGCGGCGCCGAGCATGATAATGACCAGAACACGCAAAAACATCATGCACACCATCAAAACTCCAAGGCACACGTTTTGCAAACAGGAAGTACCTTGGTGGCGAATACCCCCAAAACATACCGAATCGGCGGGGGTCTGCACGGCTACAGCTCAAGCTCAGTGTTGTGGAGAATAACTTCCTCCGCAGCCCGGGTGGTACAACCGCAAGCCAATGACCTCCTGCATGCCCTCGAAATGCTCGTCTCGCGCATCAACACAACACCCGTGCTCCAGGGAGACCGTGGCAATTAACACCTCGTTCCAGGGCGCCTGCGAGCCCGCATCCTGCAGGCGCCACGCATTCTCATTTTCTGTCTTAAGCCCACGCCAACAGTTACTTCTGCAGGAACTTCACAGCCGCCTCAGTTCGGTTGTGCGCGCCCAGCTTGTCGAAGACGTTCTTCACATGCTCATGTACGGTGTAGATGCTGATGCCGAGGCGATCAGCGATGTCTTTGTCGGGATGACCTTTGCTGAGCAGGCCCAGCACTTCGTGTTCCCGCTGAGTCAGGTTGGCCAGGTGGCGGGTGGATGGGCCGACAGGCAGCGAAACCACACTATCCTTGAAGTATTGCCAGGCTGCCGGGGCCATCTCCTCGGGGAGTAACCGTCCCGCCTTCAACCGTTCGCTGATTGGTTCAAGGAAGCGCGTCGGCAACGTGCGTCTCAATAAATACGTGCCGGCCCCGCCGGGGGTGGCCCGGAAGAGTTCCTCACTGTCCTCGTAAACCGAATAGAGCAACCCAAGAACTTCCGGAACAACAGTCTTCAACTCGGCCAGGCAGACAGGACCGGGTTTGTCGGCAAGGCTGTGACTGATGAGCGCAAGGTGAGCACGACGCCAGCGCGATTCCCGAAGCGCTTCGACGGCACTGGCATAAGCAGCCACGCAACGAAAACTCTCCATGTGATTGACGCACCATTCCAACGCTCGTCGTATGCCCGCATCGGGCTCGGTAATGGAAACCGGGAGGCCGCCGCGCAATTCGCTGCCGGCATCGGACTGGCCGGACCTCAACACGGTGGGTTGGGTATGAATCGTTGTGTAAGTCCAGGCCAGGGGAACATCGAGCCAACGGAGCGCCACGGTCAATTCGCGCGGGAATTGGCTGTTCGCTGCCTCCCATCCACGCTCGACGATGGTCTTATAAATCCGCAACGCGCGCGTGGCGGCCGCACGCCGATTGTCTGTTCCCAGCGGAAAATAGTGCCCGGTTCCTCCATAGTCTATCCGCACGGACAGTTCCCGGGGCGCCGGCTGAGGGCTCATGGTGTATTCCCTGTGGATTAGCCGCCGGGCCCAATAGCCTTCGTCAAATGCCTCCGGTTCCGAAGCTGTGGGCATCACCCTGCCCTGCCACGGACCTGCTGAACCAGGTCTTCCGCTGGCCCGAGAAGCCAGCCCTTTCCATCCTTGCGTCACCAGCATCCGATAGATCTCGCACGCTTCGACTGCCGCGTCCGCAGGGCGGCCGGAATGCAGGGTAAACGTCTTTCGTTTTCCCAAATGCTGTATCTTGACCGACCACTTGTGGACTTCAAAGTGCTTTCCCTTGTAGGTGTACCGGCATCTGAAGAGGCGCTTCCGCCAGTATCCCGGCTCCTGCCTGGAAGAGCCGGACAACGAAGGGCGCAGAGACCGAGCGGTTGCTCTTGGACGTTTCTTAGCCATAAGTACCGTGTACTGCGTGTCACAACCCGTGGCAAGCGCCAAACTCGCGCGAGGCGCCCCCCTAGAAAACGGTATTGCGAAGAACCTCAAATAGGAGCGAGATTAGTTCGGACGAACGGAACTGCCCTGCGCACATGAAAATGGATCGAGCCGATACGCTGGAAAAGCCGGTGAATGACTGCCGGGTTCTAAAGGGTCGCACGGCACACGCCTTCACATTGATCGAGTTGTTGGTGGTGATCGCAATCATTGCCATCCTGGCAGCCATGTTGCTGCCCGCGCTTTCGCGCGCAAAGGAACGCGCCCACCGCATTTCCTGCATGAACAACCTGAAGCAGCTCACTCTTGGCAGCCTGATGTATTCCGACGACAATCCCAAGAGGGTGTTCGCGCCGACGGTGAGTCCTTCCGACGACGACCAATCATGGCTCTACAAGGCTTATGTCGCCAACACAAGGAGTTTCAGGTGCCCCAGCACGCAGAATTTCGTCCGAGACAGTTGGGTGCCCAATCCAGCGCCCTCCGGTCCCCTGGTGCTGCGCGACCTCCGTGTCTATGCCGGCAATAAAACCTTAACCCCGGGCTCCAGCTACGAGCTCTTCGCCTGGTGGGCTGATTACGGTCCGGCGCCGGGTCCGCTGCCGGGGCTGATTCATCTGGATTAAGAGAAAGTGAGTCTGTTGGAGCGAAGATTAT
>CAYNZC010000075.1:0-22506 GCA_964401575.1 uncultured Verrucomicrobiota bacterium | reverse complement strand
GAGGTGAAGAGAATAAAAATTCGCTTCTTACATTCCCAAAGCGATTGTCGGTCAAAGCTCCGATCTGTAGGTTTTAAGAATGCGAAAGGTTTGCGTGTCGTTTTTGTGTGTTGCGATTTTTTCATTTGCGGCTTGCGCTGCACCCACGCTCCGGGCAAGAACCCCCGTTCTGATACCAGACGTGCCGGGGTACATCACCATCAAAGGGGACTTTCATATGCACACCGTCTTTTCGGACGGGTATGTGTGGCCGACGATACGGGTCGAGGAAGCGTGGCGGGACGGATTGGACGCCATCGCCATTTCGGACCACCTGGAGTATCTGCCGTTCAAGAGCGACGTGTCGCCGAATCGGGATCGGTCGTATGAGATTGCGCGGCGGGCTGGCGATCCACTTGACATTTTGGTGGTGAAAGGGGCGGAGATCACCCGGGACATGCCGCCCGGGCATCTGAATGCGCTGTTTATCACCAATGCGGAGGCGCTGGCGGTGCCGCGCTGGGAGGATGCGGTTGAAGGAGCGCGCAAGCAGGGGGCTTACATCTTTTACAATCATCCCGGCTGGGCGGCGCAGGCGGCCGGCGGCGTGGGCACTCTTTACGCAGAACACAAGAAACTCATAGCTCAGGGGACACTTCGGGGGATTGAAATCGTGAACGGTCCGGAATACTACCCGGAGGCTTTTAGCTGGGCGAACGAGAATAACCTGACCATGTTCGGAAACTCGGACGTGCATGAGCCCATCGGGTTGTCGTACCCGGCTGGCAGCGACAGGCGTCCGATCACCCTGGTGTATGTGAAGGAGAGATCCATTAAAGGCATTCGAGAGGCGTTTGATCAGGGGCGGACCGTGGTGTTCTCCCAGAACCGCCTGATGGGCAAAACAGATTTCCTACGGCCCATTTTTGAGCAATCTGTCAAAGTGCTGAACCCGAAATTCCCGTTGCGCGGCACCGAGCGCAAACTGGTTCAGATCCACAACATCTCGGATGTGAATTATGAGTTGGAGCTTGCCGAGGATCACAAACAGATCAACGCTCTTAAAGGAATCACCCTCAATGCGCGGCAAACGGTGTTGCTGCAGGTCAGTGGCAGGAGCAAGGAACAGTCTGGTGGCGGCAAGGTCGCGCTTCGATACCGCGTGAAGAACCTGCTTTATGGACCACGCGAGCCGCTAGTGGTCAGCATCAATATCGAGCTGCTCTGAATTACATCAGGGCAGTGCTGAAGTAGCGTTCGGCGCGGTCGGGGAGGATGGTGGCGATATTCCCGCTGACCCGGCTGGCCATTTGCCTGGCGGCCCAGACGTTTGCTCCTGAGGAAATGCCTACCAGCAGCCCGAAATCCCTGCCGAGGATCCGGGTGGCCTCGATAGCGTCTTCGTCCGTGACCTCGATGATTTCATCCACGAGTTTGACATCAAGCACGGCCGGGATGAACCCGTCGCCAATGCCTTGAATCTGGTGCAGGCCGGGTTCGTGTCCGAGCAACGCCGAAACATTCTTCGGCTCGACCGCCACGATTTTGACGCCGGGCTTGTGCTCGCGGAGATACCGTCCGACACCCTGAAGAGTGCCGCCGCTGCCCACACCGGCGACAAACGCGGCTATATCCCCGTTCATCTGGCGCCACAATTCGCGGGCGGTTTCCTCGTAGTGAATGCGGGGGTTATCAGGGTTCTCGAACTGCTGCGGGACGAATATGCGAGGATCCCCTGCCTGCATCTGGCGCACACAAGCGACCGCGCCGGCGATGTTTTCCGAAGCGGGAGTGAGCACCAGGTCGGCCCCGAGGCAGCGGATTAGTTTTTTTCGCTCCTCGCTCATGTTTTCCGGCATAACAATGCGGACTTTGTAGCCCTTCAAACGGCCTACGAGCGCAATACCGATTCCTGTGTTGCCCGAGGTCGGCTCGACAATGATCGAATCCGGCTGGAGGCGTCCGTCACGCTCGGCTCCCTCGATCATGGCAAGAGCCACGCGGTCTTTGATGCTTCCGCCGGGGTTCAAGAACTCCGCTTTCGCGAAAATCGGTTCGTTCTTCAGCCGCACCAGAGGGGTGCGCCCGATCAGGTCCAGAATGTTATCCGTCAGCATTTAATAATTGGATTTGCGCCGCGCAGGGCAGTGCCAACAAGCCGGCGCGGCCAATTTAACCGCAAAGAGCGCTGCCTGCGCAAAAGAATAAACACCCGGGCGCGGGGGACATTTCGCGCTGAGACCCCGGGGCCCGCTACTTGAAAGCAGCGGTTTCTGCAGTGATCAGGGGTTTATGTCCGCCCGGGTTTCACTGCTGATTCTGAGGTTTGAATTCGTGCGAAATCCTTCATTCCGGCTGCGAAAAGTGGTGTTTTCCTGTTTGACCGGGCGGACCGCATGCGCCAATCCGGGCATAAAAAAGTAAAACCTTATCTCTTTTATGTTTGCACCCACGCCAACTTGACTTAAAGTGAATCCAGGCCAAGCGCGAAAGGACGATATGTATTTCGGCGTTGATTATCACCCTGAACAATGGGTCTATCCATACGGAGGAACCAAAGAGAATCCTGAAGGCGCATGGGAGCGCGATGCAGAGTTGATGGCTTCCATTGGCGTGAATGTGGTTCGACTTGGGGAATTTACCTGGGGGCTGTGCGAACCCGAGGAGGGCAAATACCGATTCGAATGGCTGGAACGGGTCATGGAGTTGATGGGCCGGTTCGGCATCAAGGTGGTGCTGGCCACGCCGACGGCGGCTCCGCCGGTCTGGCTGGCGCGGAAACATCCTGAAATCCTGCCTGTGGATGAACGCGGTTTGATCAAGCGTGAAGGCACGCGGCGCGCGGTGTGCCTGAACAGCGACATCTTTTGGACGCACTCGAAACGGATTGTGGAGGCATATGCCAAACGCTTCGGCAAGCACCCGCAGTTGATTGCATGGCAGATCGACAACGCGATTGGCGGCAATTACACCGAGGCATCATTTAACGAGGATACCCGGCGGGATTGGCACGGCTGGCTTGAGGCGAAGTATGAAACCGTCGAGGCTCTGAACGAGAAGATGGGTTTGAGGCACTGGGGCCAGGTGGTGAGCGCGTTTGACCAGGTGCCGATGCCCATGACGGCTCCGACGGCGCACAACCCGGCGCTGGTTTTGGACTGGTGCCGGTTCTGCAGTGACACCATTGTTCAGTTTGTGAAGATGCAGGCGGACACCCTTCGCGAGCACTCGCCGCATCCTGTAACCACCAACCTTCGTCCGCTGCTCCATCGGTTCGATCACTTTGATTTAGCGGAGGTGATTGATTTCGTTTCCATCGAGAGCACCGCGGCCATCAAGGCCAAATCCGCGGAGCTGGCCTGCGAGATTGATATGCTGCGCTCGCTGAAGAAGTCGGGCATTCGCACCCCGGACGGCGAGGACTCCGGCTTCTGGGTGATGGAGCAGAAGGCGGGCAACGTGAGCTGGCAGGATGTGAACTCGACCGTGCGTCCCGGTCTGCTGCGGATGTTCAGCTATCAACTGCTTTCCCGTGGCGCCAATGCCATCCTGTTTTTCCGATGGCGACAGCCCCGGTTCGGGACCGAGAAGTTTCATGGGGCGGTGTTGTCGCACAGCGGCAGCAAAGAGGGCCGTGTTTTCAAGGAGGTTGCGCAGCTTGGTGAGGAAATTCGCCTGCTTGCCCCATCTCTCAAGCAAACCACGGTGCGGGCGGAATGCTGCATTCTTTACAGCCACCCGAATGATTGGGCATTGCAACAGCCGAACCAGCCCAGCAAACATTTTAATCTGCGCCAGCACATCCAGCTTTTCTATAGCGCTTTTCACGATCGGAACATCCTGGTGGATTTTGCCAGGCCCGAAGAGGACCTTTCCCGCTACAAGGTCGTTGTGGCGCCTTCGCTGCACCTGCTTTCGGGTGGGGAAGCCGACCGGCTGAAGCTTTATGTTCAAAACGGCGGTGTGCTGGTGGGGACCTTCAACACGGGCCTTGTGGATGAGCACAACATGGCGCCTGACACCGGGTGTCCGCACGACCTGACCGATCTTTTTGGTCTTGAGGTGCTCGAATATGATCCTCTGCCGCCGGGCGAGGAGAATCATCTCACCTTCAAGGGCACCTTCCCCACAAGCCACATGCACCCTGCCCGAGTGTGGTGCGACATTATCGAGGCCAAGGGTTGCCAGATCCTGGCCACTTATACAAAGGATTTCTATGCGAACCGGCCGGCCATGACCATGAATGCGTTCGGGCTCGGCAAGGCCATCTACGTCGGGTTCCAAAGCCATCAGCCTTTCTACGGTGACCTTGTTTTGTGGCTGCGGCAAATGTGCAATCTGCATCCCCTGCTGAAAGTGCCGGACAATGTTGAGGTTGCGTTGCGCGAGCGTGATGATGAAAAGGTTTTCTTTCTGCTGAACCACCAGTCCACACCCGTGCGGCTGACTTTTTACAAGCCGATGCACGATTTCCTGACGGGCAACACCTTCTCGGGGAACTACGAACTTCATTCACGCGGCGTGCTGGTGCTGGATGAACATCCCGTGCCGCCCGGCTGGCAAACGGAGGCTCAGGAACCGCAGCAACCAATCCAGGCTTGAGACGCAGACACTGGGGCCTAGACTTTGAAGATGCGTTCCAGGTTGCCGACGACGCCTTTCTGCCCGGAAAGGCTTTTGCCTGAGACACAAGCCGCGGCCTTCCGCGCCGGATCATGCAGGCAATGAAGAAGACTTCACGCACCAAACGGAAATCCCTCTCGTCTGGCGAGGTTTTTGGCCGACAGCGTGTGCTGGCGCAGTGGCGTGGCGCGGACTTATCGGACTCTGAACGAGCGATGGTCAACAGTTCGAAGCGCGCCGGCGAGGTGCTGCCACAGGTTCTGAAGGACATGCGCCTGGACACCCGACGGATTGATGCCGAGATTGTCAAGGTCTGGAACCATGCGGTGGATCCAAACGTGACCGCCCACGCGCAACCTACCGGCTACAGGAACGGGACTTTATTTGTGAACGTGGACAGCAGCGCCTGGCTTTCGGAGGTGGTGCGCTGGCGGCGCAAGGAAATTTTGATGCTGCTTCAGAACAGCTTTGGCCGGGAATTCATCAAGAGGATCTCCTTTCGCACGGGGTGAGTGCGGCGGAGCGCTGCTGAGAGAACAGGCCGGGCGAACGTGGCTCTGTTTGCCAGACGATGAAGCAGTGGACTATGGATGCCTTGAGCAGACCGCTTATTATAAATGCCCTCGGCGTGAGGGCGGGAAGCTTGTCTGCAACAGCACCTCAACCCCGGAGCGCTCTGGCGCTCGGGGTTGTGAGGCGCCGGGGATGGCCCGGCGCGATTGGCGGCAGCGAGCGGCTACTTGTTGAGCGCCACTTCAGCTTTCCGGGTCAGTTGAATACTGTAGCCGACGTCGGTTTTAACGACCGTCACGGAATAGCCGGCCTTTGTTCCCCAGTCCTTTACCAGGTCCACGCGGGCCTGTGCAGGAGTGGTAATGGTCGTTTTGCCTTCTGCAACCATTGATTTAACGACGCCAAGCCATTTCTGGTCTGCCTGGGATGGCTCGGCCATTACGCCAAAACTGAAGGTCAGTAGAAGTCCAAGAATGAGAGCTGTTTTTTTCATAATGTCTGTTTGTTCCACGGACTTTTTATTTTGAGCATCTTTTGCGCCAAGCGGCCGAAACCTCGGGCCTGTGGCGAGTTGGGCGGAGTGTGAGGCAACGACGGGTCGAATGCGGGGGCGGAAAAAGAGGGAAACGAAACCTTCCGGCGTGTTCCAAGCGCGCTTTTATCCAGAAAGTTACGGCAGCCGGACGGACAAGGCTGTCGAAGCCTTGTTGCCCGGCTGCCATTTCGGTTGAATCTGACTCAGAGCAGGACAGTGCGAGCGTGGACTTTTTACAGCTTCACGATCTGCCCTGTCTTGATGGACTTCTCCTCCGCTTCGCAAATTTCGAGCGCGGTCATGCCGTCCGTTCCAGTGACGATCTTCGGGCGTTTTCCGGCCTGGAGACATTCCACGACGTAGCGGACCTCGCCGTTGTAGCCGTCACCATCGAGGGGCATTGGTTTTGCGTCCTGGCCGTGCTCGATGACCATGAGCATATTGGCGCCGCGGGAAAGATCGAAGTCGATCGTGGCCTTTTCGCAGTAAAGCGTGTAGGCCATTTCGAAGCCCTTGGCCAGCAGCCAGTTGCCTTCGGCATAGACCGAAGGGCCACCAGGGTAGTTGTATGAGGTGGCCACATGATCCACCGACCCGCCCTGGCCGAGCACACCGGTCGAAAACACGCTTTCCGGGCGGCCAAAGAGGAATTGCACGAAGTCGGTGTCGTGAATGTGCAGGTCAAACAGTGCGCCACCGAGATCGGAAGAGTAAGTGCCTTGCTTGCTCCAGGCGGGCATGGCCGTGACCCGGCGGAACCGGGCGGCCAAAGCTTTGCCGTAGGTCTTGCGGTCCACGACTTCTTTGAGCCAGCTCCAGCCGGGCCAGAAGCGCATGCACATTGCGGGCATGAGGAACTTTCCGGATTCCGTCTCAGCCTTCAATATCTCGCGGGCCTGGGCCGAGGTCCGGGCCAAAGGCTTTTCGCAGAGGACGTTTTTGCCGGCCCGTAGTGCGGCAATGGCCTGCTCGGGATGCAGCGGCGTGGGCGTGCAGATATCCACCAGGTCCACATCCTTCTCGGCAAGCACATCCTCGAGTTTCTTGAATACCTTGACGTCGCGGCCCAGGTCTATGTCGTCGGATTTCTTGATGTTTCCGGCCACGCCCTGAAGCACGCCATTGACGGGAAGCCGCACGGCGTCGCAGACGGCGTAGATTTTTGCGCCGGGCGCCTGGAGATAGGCTCTCAGGTGCGTGACGCCCATGAAGCCCAGGCCGACGACAGCGACATTGACAGTTCGAGGTGATGCGTTTTGAGTGCTCATAAGAATCAAACGGTTGTTTTTGGGGTGCTTTTGCCGCCGGCAATGGAAATCTGTTTGAATGCCTGCTCCACGACCTGGCGGGCGGTGCGGATGTCTGCCACCCTGTTCGTGCCCGCCTCGCGTTCAATGACGAGGTTGCCCTTGAACCCGATGTCGTTGAGCGTTGCGCAAAAAGCCGGCCAGTCAACGTCGCCGGTGCCGAGCGGAACTTCCTCGCCCCATGTGCCCGGGACTTTTGTGGCACGCGCGTCCTTGATATGCACCTGGATGATCCACGGGGCAAGCGTGCGAACAGCCTCGATGGGATTGCCCTTTGCGTAGAGGATCATGTTGGCGGGATCGAAGTTCACTTTCACATTGGGTTTTTGCAGGACCGTCAGGACCTGCGCCAGATCCTTCGCCGTTTCCTGGCCGGTCTCGAGCCCGAGCATGATTCCGTGCCGGTTGAAAATGTCAGCCACGTCGCGCAGCCTGGCTACGATTTTGCCAAAGGCAGGATCCTTTTGATCGTGCGGAAGGAACCCGGCGTGAATGGTGACGAGCTTGAACCCCAGGCTGGCGGCGAGCTGGGCTTTGCCCTCGAGATCCTTGCGATTTCGCTCCCAGGTGTTGTCCGGCGCTATGCCGCCGGTGACGCGGATGGTGTCGAGGGTTGTGTAATCCTCACCGGCGCAGCCGACCATGGCGGAGATTACGGAGATGCCTTTGCTCTGCAAAAGCGACACTGTGTTACCCCAGACGGTTGGCGAATCGTAGAGCGGATCCAGGGCGAGCTGCACTCGCTCGACTCCAGTGAGTTTTACGCGCTCGATGAGAGTTTCAGGGTTTTCAGCCTGCAAAGACCAACTGCAGACTGCCAAACGGCTTGTCGTGTTATCATTCATAGTTAATGCAAAGTGTTTTGTCTGACTTTTTATCACCTGTTATTATTCCGACGTGCCGGCTATCGCCGCCGGGTTTTTCCCATCGCCTGCCCGAAACGATTTTGGAACCAGCTTATGAACGGCGCCGACGATCAGGTCCTCCACGCCTGGCGCGAACTTTGTCGGGCGATCATAGTAGATCATTGCCAACCCGCCTTCGTAGCCACCCTCCTTCAAGACGCGCTCTGAGGGGATATAGCAGGGGACATCGTTTGCGTAAGCGTTTACCCAGATCCGCGAGGCGTCGAACTCGCGTTTTAATCGCAGCGAGTAATCGACCGTGACTTCGCCCGGCAGGAAAACCATCGCGAGCGATTTTCCGAAATTCCACGTTTGGACCATGTAGGGCAGATCCGTGGGCAGCTTCTCGCCGCGATTCAGCCGATCCAGGTTGATCCGCGCATGCTGCGCCACATAAGGGGATTCCTTTGTCAGCGCCTCCCATTTCTCCCGCGTTGGGAGGGTATCGTATGGGAGCCGGATGTCTCGCGTTCTGCACTCGAGTTTGCCGGTGATCGGGCGGCCTTTGGTTCGGGCCAACTGAGCGATTGCCGCGGCGACTTCCTTGCCGTGCTGCGCGGCGAGGTCCTTGCCCGGACGTGGATTCGGGTTGGAGTCCGCGCCGCAGCCGACAGCTATGAGACAGACTGCGGAGGGATGGTCGAGCTCGACCTGCTGCTGGGCAAAGCCGGCCCAGTCGCCGCAGATTTCGTTGAACTCGCCGGTGAGCGTGGTGCAATGACACGCATAAGATGCGAGCACTGCGCGCAGGGAGCCATCCACGCCGTGGATGAACAAGACCGGCACATCATGATCCACCGGGCCTCCGGCTATCCTGCGATTTGCCGCAAAACCCGCTGTGCCCTTGCCGAATGTCATTGTTCCGGGCTTGCGGTCATCCAACGCTGCAAGCGTCACCTGGATCAGGCTGTGCGTGAGCTCGTCCGTGTAGCGTTTTAAACGAGCGTCCTGGTCGGGCGGAAGCGGGCCGATGAAGAGATTGGTCAGGTAACCCTGCAACATGGGGGCCGAGTGCGTGTGCGTGGAACAGATCGTGACGTTCGACGGGTCAATTTTTTTGAGGCGGCGCAGTTCGGCGACCACGCTGTTGCGAACATTGATCGGGACGCCGCAGTTGTCCACGGTGATCAACACCTTGGGGCGCTCCCGGTCTTTGCCGAGGACGATGGCTTTGGCCCAAATACGCTGGAACACGTTTGTGCATTCAGTCGAGCGAACCGCATAGCCCGCCAGCCGAACAGGATAGGACGGAGTCACATCCATCCGCGCCACACCAACGCTGTATCGAGTCGGCGCGGCAAACACACACCCGGTGAACAGGAGGCAAATCCCCGCAGTGAAATACAATCTCCGTCGCATTTCATGATAATGCAGGCTGTCCATTCCGAGGTCAACAAACCACTTTGCTCTTGGGGCAAATCACATTCCGATCCCGAGGGAAGCGCGGCAAGGACATCCTTCTTGTTGTTCTTCGCACACCTCTGCGGCGGACCGGGAGCGGGATGTGGACGCCGCTGGACACGTCGGGGCCAACAGGAGGTTTCGGTGCGATTTGCAAAAAGGCGCAAACCCGCTAAAATTGTCCCATGAAGTTTGCGCAAATAGCGAAAAGAGTAACTCTCTTCGTTGCGGTGAACATTCTTGTGATGCTCACCATCACGCTGCTGATGGGCGTGTTGGGGGTGGGGAGGCATTTTCCCGGAGGCGGGCTGGCGGGCCTGGCCATTGTTTGTTTGCTGTGGGGTTTTGCGGGGGCTTTGATCTCGCTGGCCCTATCGCGGATCATGGCCAAGTGGACGATGGGGGTGCAGGTGATTCCGCCAAACACGCCTGACCCGGCGCTGCGGCAACTGGTTGAAACTGTTTATGCCCAGGCCCGTGTGGCGGGTTTGCCCCGGATGCCCGAAGTGGGGATTTACGATTCGCCCGACGTTAACGCGTTTGCCACCGGGCCGACCAAGGCCCGGGCGCTGGTGGCGGTATCCACGGGCCTGCTGCAGCGCATGAACAGCCGGCAGGTGGAAGGCGTGCTGGCGCACGAGGTGAGCCACATTGCCAACGGCGACATGGTGACGATGACGCTGCTGCAAGGAGTGATTAACGCCGTTGTGTTGTTCCTTTCACGCGTGCTGGCGTTTGTCGTGAGCCAGGCGCTGCGGTCCAGGGATGATCGGGGTGGAGGCGGTGGATTGAACTTTTTGTTAGTGATCGTGTTTCAGGTCGTGCTTTCACTGCTTGGGGCCATGGTTGTGGCCTGGTTTTCGCGCTGGCGGGAGTTCAGAGCGGACGCGGGTGGTGCGCGGTTGGCTGGCCGGCAGAACATGGCGGATGCCCTTCGCGGGTTGCAGAGGCTGTATGATCCGCAGCTTGCGGCTGCCGAGGCCAGGCATGCGCAATCGTTCCAGAGCCTGAAGATTTCCGGGCCGCCCCGGGGTTTTGCAGCGTTGTTTGCGAGCCATCCGCCGCTTGAGGAACGCATTGCGAGGCTTGAAAGCGGCTCGAATTAGATCGGACAGCGCGATTGACGCCGACGCGCGAGTCACCTGCTACTTTCCACTTCCAAGTTTCGATGGTTGCGGCAAAATCCGCCTATGAAACTCGGAATCGACAGGCTGCTGGAAACTTCCTCGTTGCGTGAGCCTTTGCGCGGGCGCCGTATCGGACTTCTTGGGCACCCCGCGTCGGTCACATCCACCGGGCAGCACACGCTGGATGCGCTGGCCGGTTGTGGTGGAATTCGTCTCGCGGCGTCGTTTGGGCCTCAGCATGGAATGCGCGGCGACAAGCAGGACAACATGATCGAGTCTGACGATTATGTGGATCCTGTGCTCAAGATTCCTGTGTTCAGCCTTTATGGAGAAGTGCGTCGGCCCACGCGGCACATGCTTGACAGTTTCGATGTGGTGCTCATTGACCTGCAGGACATTGGCACGCGGATCTACACCTTTATCACCACGACGGCCTACATGCTGGAGGCTGCCGCGCAAACGGGGAAATCCGTATGGATACTAGATCGGCCGAATCCGGCGGGGCGTGAGATTGAGGGCACGATTCTTGAGCCGGGCTGGGAGAGCTTTATTGGGGTTGGTCCTCTGATTATGCGGCACGGGCTGACACTTGGGGAGTTTGCGAGGTGGTATGTGGAGCTTCGCAAGCTGGCGGTGGATTTGCAGGTGGTGCCGATGCGCGGATACGAGCCGGTGGCCGGCCCGGGATTTGGCTGGCCCGTCTTTGAGTTGCCGTGGGTGAATCCGAGCCCGAATGCCTCGAGCCTGAACATGACGAGGTGCTTTCCCGGGACGGTGCTTTTCGAAGGAACCACATTATCCGAGGGGCGCGGCACCACCACGTCGCTGGAGCTGGTGGGCGCGCCGGACGTGGATTTTCAGCGGGTGCTGCGGCGGGCGGAGCGATTTGCCGGGGAATGGATGACGGGATGCCGTGTGCGCCTATGCCATTTTGCGCCCACATTTCAGAAGCACCAGGGCAGGCTGTGTTCCGGAGTGCAAATCCACACCGATTTTGCGGACTACGCTCCTGGCAGGTTCCATCCGTACCGTCTTGGCGCGTTGCTGCTCAAAGCCATCCGGCTGGAGTATCCGGATTACCCGATCTGGCACCATTTGGAATACGAGTACGAGAAAGAGCGTCTGGCCATTGACCTTCTTAGCGGAAGCAGTTTCCTCCGCGAATGGGTGGATAGTATTTCATCGAGTCCTTCGGATTTTGATTCCCGCCTGAAGAAAGACGAGGCGAAGTGGTTGGAGCTGCGGGCGCCGTTCCTGATGTACTGAGACCGAGGCGCCCGAGGGGATTGGCGGATTCGTCACCGTGCTGGCGGTCGCAGCCGTTCGCCCATATACTGCACGCATGGCGCAGGAGGATTTCTTCCGCTCGGAAGTTCCGGGAAAGGCCGACGAAAGCTCTCGACGGCGTCACCAGCCTTTGGCGGCGCGAATGCGTCCGCGATCGCTGGAGGAGTTTTCGGGGCAGCAGCACATTTTGGGTTCGGGCCAGCTTCTGCGTCGCGCGATCGAGGCCGACCGGATCCAATCCCTTATTTTCTTCGGGCCACCGGGCACTGGCAAGACAACCCTGGCGCAGATTATCGCGCGCCAGACCCGCAACCGGTTCGAGCGGTTGAGCGGGGTTGAGTCCAATGTGGCGGACATGCGGCGTGTGCTTGCATCCGCGGCCAACCGGCTGGAAAACACCGGTGAACCCACAATCCTGTTCATTGATGAGATACACCGTTTCAACAAAGCGCAGCAGGACATCCTCCTGCCGGATGTGGAGGCTGGAGTTGTCCGCCTGATTGGCGCCACCACGCACAACCCGTTCTTTTTTGTCAATTCCCCGCTGGTGTCCCGCTCGCAAGTCTTCGAGCTGAAACCGCTGTCTGTCGAGGACCTTTCCGGGCTGCTGCGCGCGGCGCTGAAAGACCCCGAACGCGGTCTCGGTTTCATGAAAATCCAGGCGGATGACGACGCGGTGCGGCACCTTGCCACGCTGTCGGACGGGGATGCGCGCAAGGCGCTGAACTCGCTGGAGATAGCGGCGTTGACGACCCCGCCGGATGCTTCGGGGCTGGTTCACATTGACCTGGCCGCCGCTGAGCAGAGCATCCAGAAGAAAGCGGTGGTATATGACAACGAGGATGCGCACTACGACACCATTTCCGCCTTCATTAAATCCGTGCGCGGGAGTGATCCGGACGCGGCGCTTTACTGGCTGGCGAAGATGATACACGCGGGGGAGGATCCGCGGTTTATTGCGCGGCGGATTATGATCCTGGCAGCCGAGGATGTGGGATTAGCGGACCCGATGGCGCTGGTGCTGGCCAATGCGGCGTTGCAGGCATCGGAGTTTGTAGGCTGGCCGGAGGCGAGAATTCCCCTGGCGGAGGCTGCCATTTACCTTGCCACCGCCAACAAGAGCAACTCGGCGATCCTGGCGATTGACGCGGCCCTTAAGGACGTGGAATCCGGACGAACGATTCCGGTGCCGATGCGTTTGCGGGATGCGCACTATAAAGGCGCGGAGAGTCTCGGGCACGGGAAGGATTACAAGTATGCGCATGATTTTCCGGGGCATTACGTGCCGCAGGATTACCTTGGGGTGAACAAACGATTTTACGAGCCGACCGAGCAGGGGACGGAGAAAAAGATCAGAGAACGATTGGAGAAGTGGCGGGCGTTGAGGGCGGCGAGCGAGGCGGCGGAGAGAGATCGGGACATTCCTTGACAAAAACAGAAATCACACAGGCCAAAGCAGCGCTTCGGCGGCAGGTCGAGGACCGGTTGCGGCAAATGGAGCTGGAAGCGCGCGTCATGGCGGGACGACGCCTTTGCGAGGCGATGAGGCGGCATGCTTTTTGGCGGGACGCCCGGCAGTTGCTCTGTTTCGCCCCGATGCCGGGCGAGATTGATATCTGGCCACTGGTCTTAAGTGCCTCGCGTGAAGGCAAATGCGTTGCGCTGCCCCGTTACGACAGGGCAGCGAAGTTCTACACTGTCCATGTGATACGTTCGGAGAGCGACGTGGCGCCGGGTTTTTGGGGGATTCGCGAGCCGGCTGCTGATTGTCCTTCTCCCAAATCAGATTTGCTGGACTTGATCATAGTTCCTGGAGTAGCTTTCAACGAGTCGGGCTGGCGGCTGGGCAGAGGCAAAGGATATTATGACCGGCTGCTGAAAGCCTGGAGGGGACGGACCTGCGGGGTGTGCTATGACGAGCAAATGGTCGAACATATCCCGGTGGAGCCCCACGACATTCAACTGGATTGCATCCTGACGCCAACCCGGTATTTCCAGCCGGGCGGCTCCGAATGACTGATTGGAAAATGACTTTAGTGTACGCCTCGCTCGTTGCATCAGGCGCGGTGTTGTACTGGCTTTTTCTCAAGCTCAGAGCGAGCCGTGCGCGCGAGGCTGCCCGTCGCGAAGCCGCAGATATTCTTTCCAAAGCGCAGTCCGAGGGGGAAGCCATCGTGAGAGACTCCCGGCTGGCTGCCAACGAGCAGGCGCTGAAGCTGGTTGAGGAAACAGAGAAAACCTTTGCCGCGCGGCGGGTCCGGCACGCTGATCTGGAGCGGCGACTGGACGAGCGCGAAGCACTCATCAACACGCAACTGCAGCGGTTGGACGAGGGCGAGAAGCGCATTGAGGAGCAGAAACTGTTTCTTCAGACGAAGCTCGAGGAATGCCATGCCGCTGAGGAAAAGGCGTTGGAACACGAGCGCAGGAACAGGGAGAATCTCGAGAAGCTTGCCGGGATGAGCGGGTCTGAGGCCCGTGACATTGTTCTCAAGAAAGCCGAGCAGGAGGCGGCCCGTGATGGGCAGGCGCTTGCGGGAGCCATCATTGAAAAAGCCAGGGCGGAAGCGACGGAGCGCGCGCGCCACATTCTGAGCATTGCGATTCAGCGTTATGCGGGGGAGCACACATTTCAAAGCACCACGACCGCCGTAGCCCTGGCGGGGGAGGATATCAAAGGACGGATCATTGGCCGCGAAGGGCGGAACATTCGCGCGTTTGAAGCTGCCACTGGTGTCACTGTGCTCATTGACGACACGCCCGGGGCGGTGTTGTTGTCGGGCTTTGATCCCGTGCGCCGTGAGATTGCGCGCGAATCCATGGTTCGCCTGATCAATGACGGGCGGATTCATCCCACGCGGATCGAGGAGATCGTTAGCCAGGTCACCCAGGAGACTCACGCCCTGATTCAGCGGCTGGGCGAGGAGGCGGTGCAGCGGGTGGGTGTGGGGCCGCTGGCGCCGGAGTTGGTGACGGCGCTGGGCCGGTTGCATTTCCGGCACAGTTACTCGCAGAACATCCTGGAGCATTCGGTGGAAGTGGCTCACTTGGTGGGGCTGATGGCTGCCGAGCTTGGCCTGGATGTGGCCGCGGCCAAGCGCGCGGGTCTGCTGCACGACATTGGCAAGGCTGTTTCTCACGAAATCGAGGGGCCGCATGCGGTTGTGGGAGCTGAAATGCTTCGCAGGAACGGTGAATGCGAGGCGGTCGTCAACGGTGTGGCCTCGCACCACAATGACGTATCTCCTGTCGGGCCGCTGGGCATTCTTGTGAGCGCGGCGGACGCGATCAGCGCTTCGCGGCCGGGGGCGAGATCCGAGAGCATGACGACGTATTTGAAGCGGATTGAAGATCTGGAGAAGATTGCGCAAACGTTTCCGGGTGTGGAGAAGACTTTTGCCGTTCATGCCGGCAGGGAGCTGCGGGTTTTTGTTCAGCCGGAGGCGATTGATGATCCGCAGGCGCTTGCTTTGGCTCGAAGCATTACCCAGAAGATAGAGGCGGAGCTTCAATATCCCGGCCAGATCAAAGTGGTCGTTATTCGCGAGACCCGCTGTGTTGAATTGGCGAAGTGATGCCGGGGCGTGAGCCGTGCCGGCTCTCCGAGTTCTGAAGGGTTATGAATCGGCCTGTGCAGAAGATTCGTTAGAACCGTTTTGGCGGTGGGTCCTGGGCTGCGTCCACGGGGCGCCACCGGATGTGCCGGAACGCCCCGGCCGTCTGCCAGCTTGCGATGCCCAGCGGCTTACAAAGCTCGATCTCTCCTGCGCGGGTCGAGAGCTGCCGCGTGCTGGTATCCAGATCCACGATTTTGTCCTGGTCGAGCCATGCCTCGAGCCGGTCCCTGGTGATGCGCATTCGCACGCGGTACCAGCGCAACTTTTTGAAATCCTGAAAGCTCGTTGTTTCGTTTTCGGATGCATCCAGGCTATTGATGCTGGAAATGCCGGTGAGAGATCCTCCCCAGCCGCCAAGGACGAGCGTGCAGTGGCTGTCCTCCACCGGCACCGTGAGGCCGCAAAAGAAATCCGATCCCATGACGCGCATGGCGTCTAATGCGATCTCGTAATTCATCGTTGGGAACTTGTTGGTGTAACGCACGCCTGTGAAAGGCTCACCCATGTTTAAGAGCAGAATGCCCGAGTCCCTTTCGAGCTCGCCATGCCCGCCGAAGGGGATTTCCCTCCAGGCGCCGGTGGCGCCGTCCCCAAGGAGACTTCTCCATCCATCGCCTTCGAAAGGCGCCGGATCGCGTGGTTCGGCGGCTTTTGCCTGCTCGATGAGCGATGCGGCGGCTTCGGCAGGTTTTTGAGGGGGGCGGGATGTCTGGGTAATGACTGCCGGGGCGGCGTGGGATTCTTTTTGTTCCGGGACGGGCGCTTGTGCGCAACCTGTCCAGAGAGCGGCGCACGCGAGCGCCGCCAGCAGCAGCGAAACTCCGCCGCTGCCGCATTGGTCGGGGGTGAAGGCGCGGCAACTTTTCATCTTGCACAGCTGATTGCGCATGGGTTTGGTCATAAACTCGGATTTACAGTGTTGCGGCCACAGGTATGCTAGGTTGAAGATTTCGAATCAGAAAGCTGAAACTTTACGCACGACGATTCATGAGCCTGCCTCCATACATTAGAAAGACAGAGGGTGGTGTGACACTTGCGCTCAAGGTGCAGCCGCGGGCGTCGGCGAACCAGGTTGTGGATGCCGGGGGCGCTGAATTGCGCGTGAAAATTACCGCCCCGCCGGTGGATTCGGCGGCAAACGAGGCATTGATCCGGTTCCTTGCGGACACGCTTGGATGTGCCCGCGGCAATGTTGAGCTACTGCGCGGCAACACCTCTCGCCACAAAGTGGTAAGAATTCACGGGCTTGACCCGGAAGTTGTGGCTGTGGCGCTGGGCCGGGTTTGCCGATGAGCGAAATGGTTCACGATTTTGTTCGCTGGATGGAGGGCTATGGCGCCTGGGCGCCCTGGCTGTTTGTGCTGTTGTTCCTTGCGGCGTCGTTCCTGATGATCTGGCGGCTCGAGGCCATGAGCGATTACGGGATGGAAGGCACGGTGCTCGGCACCCTGGTGATGCCTTATTGCTCCGGCATGGGGAATCTTGTGTTTGCCTTCATGCTGGGCGCGCGGCGGGGGCCGGGGCAGGAGGTGCTGACCAACTCCCTCGTGAATAACGTGACGAACCTGACGCTGCTCATCGGGCTGCCGACAATCATCTGGGGGCTCAACATTCTTCCGGCTGGCGCGAAGGGCGGGTCAAAGGCCAGGAGCAAGTCCGGCCGAGGCGATTCGGCGCATCAACTCAACCGTCTCTCGCTATTGCTCACGATTTGCGCGGCGCTGTTTTTCGCGGGAGTGCTTTGGGCGCTGGCACGCGACGGCAGGATCACCGCCGGGGATGGGATTGTGCTGGTGGGGTTGTTTCTGTTCTGGCAGTCGTTTCACGTATTCGAGGTGCTTCGGGAGAATGTGAGGTCGAAGCGTTCATTTTCGTGGCGGCTGCCGATGGACCTGGCGCTGCTGGGGGTCGGGGCCTATGCGATTTACCTGAGCACGGACTGGCTTGTGGAGTGGGTGCTTGGCCAGAAGACCGGGTTTTTCACCGCGCGCCATCTTGGCTGGCTGAGCGGGTGGCTCATGGTTCTTCCGAACGCGGTGCTGGCATTTTACTACGCCTGGCGGGGGAACCCCGAGGTTGTGTATTCCTCACAGGTTGGAGATGGGCACATCTGCATTCCGCTGTGCATAGGCATCTTCGCGCTTTACAAAGACATCAAAGCCCCGGCCTTTCTCCAGGACGCGATCTGGCTGCTTGTGGGAGCCTGCGTGTTCCACTTCCTGATGGTGCTGTTGTTTGGCCGTCTGCCCCGGTGGGTGGGATGGCTGCTGGTGGGGACCTACTGCCTGTTCCTCTATTACGGCTTCAACTAACGGGGCAACAAAGGCTAATGCGGTGCGGACGCAATCAGCGGGGCTGCCTGTGCCACGTCTTTGTCGCCGCGCCCGGACAGGTTCACAATGATGATCCGGTCGCGCTGCATCTGAGGCGCCTGTTTGATGACCTCGGCGATTGCGTGCGCGGATTCCAGGGCGGGGATGATTCCCTCGATCCGTGCCAGGGTGCTGAATGCGTTGAGCGCCTCCGGGTCTGTCGCGTAGGTGTAATGGACGCGTTTTTGGTCGCGCAGCCATGCGTGTTCCGGCCCGACGGCGGCGTAATCCAAACCGGCGGAAACACTATGGGTTAGCTGCACCTGGCCGTTTTCATCCTGCAGGAGGTATGATCGGGTGCCTTGCAGTACCCCGAGCGAGCCTCCCTGGAACCGCGCCGCGTGTTTTCCCGCCTCGATGCCCTCGCCGCCGGCTTCCACACCCGTCATCCGGACCGTTTGGTCGTCGAGAAAAGGATAGAACAGGCCGATGGCGTTAGATCCTCCGCCGACGCAGGCAATGAGGAGGTCCGGCAGTCGTTTTTCCTTCTCGAGGATCTGGCGGCGCGCTTCATCGCCGATAATTCTTTGAAAGTTTCGCACCATGAGCGGGTAGGGATGGGCGCCGTAAGCGGTCCCCAGGATATAGTGAGTGGTGCGAATGTTGGTGACCCAGTCCCGCATGGCTTCGTTGACGGCTTCCTTGAGAGTCTGCTGTCCGGCCTTTACGGGGACGACCGTTGCGCCGAGCATTTTCATCCGGTGCACATTGAGTTCCTGCCGCCGGCAATCCACCGCACCCATGTAAACCACGCACTCCATGCCGAACATGGCGGAGACGGTGGCTGTGGCTACGCCATGCTGGCCGGCGCCGGTTTCCGCGATGATCCGTTTCTTCCCCATCCGCCTGGCGAGCAGGATCTGGCCGACACAATTATTGATCTTGTGCGCTCCTGTGTGCAGCAGATCCTCGCGCTTGAGGTAAATCTTTGCACCTTGCAGGGAATCCGTGAGCCTTTGGGCGTAGTAGAGCGGGGTGGGGCGTCCGCAAAACTCGCTCAAGTAATAATTCAGCTCGGCCTGGAACTCCGGATCCTTCTGCGCGCAAAAGTAACACTCCTCAAGCTCCTTGAGGGGATGCATGAGAGTCTCGGGCACAAACCTTCCGCCGTAATGGCCGAAGTGCCCGGTCGCATCGGGAACAGAGGCTGAGTCTGTAAGCGTCATATCCCGGTCAGACTAAGCGGAAATTGAAAAACCCGCAATTGCCATGCGACGGGGCAGAAACACTCGCATGGGTGTGACGCAGGTGTTCAGTTCGGGCAGCGTCGCGGCAGGCGCCGTTTACGTAAGCAGCTCGCGTGTGTCCGACAGGCGGGCCTTTGCCTCGACTGCGGCGACTGAGATTTGGAGTGATGGCCTGCCCCTGGCCGGAGGTGTTGAAATCCGCGCGGACACCCGTACGGGCACTGCCTCGGGCAGCACCTGAAACCGCTTGAACGCGGGATTAAGTCTGGTCCTGTTGCGTGCTGTGTCTGTGCGCAGCGTCATTCAACATTATATGACGGAAACGGCGCGAAATTGTTTCAAAAAAAATGGAAAAAAATGCAAACACGGCAGGTTTATTTCGGAGGCGTCCCATTTTGAGTCACTTATGTGCCGGAACAGCACACAAAACCGGTTCTTGCGAAGCTTTGCAACATGGGCAACCATCCGATACAGCATGGCTGGCGCACGGGAATCGTTTTTGAGGACCGGCGTTTGCGGTCGTTTTTGCGAAAACTGAATACGTTATGAACAAGACATTGACAGAAACGGGACTGACCCGCCGAAACTTTCTCAAATGCTCAGCCGTTGGCGCTGTGTCGCTGTGCGCGCCGCTTTTTGTGCCTGCGTCTTTATTCGGAAAGTCCGCTCCATCCAACCGCATTAACGTCGGAGTCATTGGCTGCGGCAACCAGAGCACGGTGGATATTCCCGAATGGCTCAAGTTGGACGATTGCCAGGTGGTTGCGGTATGCGACGTTAACAAGGCCAGTTACGGGTACAAAACGCCGAAACAGTTTCTTGGGCGTGATCCCCAGCGGGACTTCGTGAACCGGTTTTACGCCAACCGAACGGGCAATGCGGGCTGGAAGGGCTGTGCGGCCTACACGGACTTTCGTGACGTTTTGCGGCGCAAAGACATTGACGCGGTAGCCATCATCACGCCGGACCATTGGCACGCCATCATGACGATCCAGGCGGCCAAGGCGGGGAAAGACATCTACTGCCAGAAACCGCTTTCGCTGACGGTGGAGGACGGGCAGATGATGGTGAAAGCGGTTCGGCGCTACGGCAGGATTCTTCAGACGGGCAGCCAATGGCGTTCGAACAAACTGATACGCAGGGCATGCGAACTGGTGCGCAACGGCCGGATTGGAACTGTCCGCTCGATTGAAACGCAAGTGGCTTACAACAACTTTGAAGGGCCAGGGCCGGGTTGGAAGCCGATGCCTGTGCCGGAGGGTTTTGATTACGACATGTGGCTTGGGCCGGCGCCCGAGGCGCCTTACCACGCGGACCGTTGCCTCTACAAGTTTCGTTTCATCCACGATTACTCCGGGGGCCAGACGACGAACTTCGGGGCGCATTCGAACGATGTTGCGGTGTGGGCGCTCGAGCCGAAGAACACAGGGGTTGTGGAAGTTGAAGACCTTGGGGCCAAGTTTCCTCCTGAAGGAAGTCTTTTCAACACCGCGACGGAGGTGGCTTTTCGGGTGAAGCTGGCCAATGGTGTCGAGATTGTTTGCAAGACGCAGAAGCCGGGCTTCGGCATCCGGTGGGAGGGAACGGATGGGTGGCTCAGTGTCGGGTATAACAAAATCGAGAGCAGCCCTGCCGCGGCTGCCGAGTCCGAGTTGGGCGGTTCGGATATTCGCCTGCCGGTCAGCGACGATCATTTTCGTGACTTTATAGATGCCGTGAAGGCGCGCCGGGACCCGATCGAGCCGGTCGAGGACGGGCACCGCACCGCCACCCTGTGTCATCTTGGCAACATCGCCATGAGGCTCAGGCGAAAGATCCAGTTTGATCCGCAAAAGGAAATCATCAAGAACGACAAGGAAGCCTCGGCGATGCTGAGGACCTCCGTGCGCGCAAAGTGGCGCCGGTATTTGCGATGAAACAACCGGGGGTGAAGAACTCTGCGATCACGATGTTTTGGAGAGCGTTCATCGTCTGTTTGCTGGCTGCCCTGGCGGCTGTGGCTACCAATACCGAGGCTGCCGCTGCCACTGGCCAGAGCTCGCTGAAACGGCCCAACATCCTCTGGCTTATCGCGGAGGATTTTGGTCCGCACCTGGGCTGCTACGGCGAGAACGGAGTGCGCACGCCGCACCTGGACACACTTGCGGCCCGCGGTGTGCGCTACACCCGGTTTTACACCACGGCGCCGGTGTGCTCGGCCAGCCGATCCGCATTCATGACGGGCATGTACCAGACCGCCATAAACGCGCACAACCACAGGTCGCACCGGGATGATGGTTTTGTGCTGCCTGAAGGGGTGCGGGTGCTGAGCGATTGGATGCGCGACGCGGGCTATTTCACGGCGAACATTCGCGAGCTGCCGGAATCCTGCGGTTTTAGAGGCACAGGCAAGACCGACTGGAACTTCACTTATTATGGCAAGCCGTTTGATTCAGAGAGTTGGGCCGACCTGAAAGGACGCCAGCCCTTTTTTGCGCAGGTAAATTTCAAGGAAACGCACCGGCGCTTCAATGCGCCGGCCCATGCGGACCCGTCAAAAGTCCGTCTGCCTCCGTATCTGCCGGATCACCCTGTGGCCCGGGCGGATTGGGCTGCGTATTTGGATTCTGCCACGGAGCTGGACCGCAAAGTGGGTTTAATTCTTGCGCAACTGGAGCGGGACGGGCTGACTGACAATACTGTCGTCGTGTTCTTTGGAGATAATGGCCAGGCGCACGTGCGCGGCAAGCAATGGTGCTACGAGAGCGGGCTGCGCGTGCCCATGATTATTTCATGGCCCGAAAATTTTTCGGCGCCGCGCCGGTTCAAATCGCGCACGGTGGATGACCGGTTGCTGATGTCGATCGATTTGGCTCCCGCCATGCTGCGGATTGCCGGGGCCAAAATACCGGAAAAGATGCAGGGCAGAGATTTTCTGGCCAGCCGTTCCGGCGCATCCCGAAAGTATGTATTTGGAGCGCGGGATCGGTGTGACGAAACGGTGTTCCGGTTTCGCACCGTGCGTGACGCGCGCTACCGGTACATACGGAACTTTACCCCGGACCGTCCGTTCCTGCAGGCCAACGAGTACATGGAGAATTCGTATCCAGCCTGGAACCTTCTGAAGGAGTTAAATGCCGAAGGCAGGCTCAACGAGTTCCAGAAGAAGCTGTGCGCGCCCACGATGCCGGCGGAAGAACTCTACGACCTCGACAACGATCCGCACGAGATCAACAACCTGGCCGATTCACCCGCCCACAGGAGGACTCTTCGCCGGATGCGGGGAGCTCTTGATGAATGGATGATGCAGACGCGCGACACAGGGGCTGCGTTGGAGCCCGCGGATGTTGCGGCGCGTTGCGGTCTGACCAGGCCGGAGAGTAGGAATCCGAACGCCTCGGCAGTGATCAAGTAACAAGCCGGCCCTGTTCATTCCGCCGCATCGCAAATACCCGCCATGGTTATAGCGCGAGCTTCGAACGGCTGGACCTCGCGGCGCGCGCCGGAGACAGGCAGGAGATCACACGAAGGCACGAAGACACGAAGACACGAAAGAAACGCCGGCTTCAACGGGGCCGCGCTCAATTGAGCGCGGAGAGAATGCTCTCCAGAAGATGTATTCAAAAGTGCAGTTTTGCTTCAACGGGGCCGCGCTCAATTGAGCGCGGAGAGGG